>PMSX01000113.1 GCA_003167495.1 Bryobacterales bacterium
AATTTACGCGGCGAGGTACCACCCCGGTTCTTCATGGCGGCTGCACAGCACGCAGTGGGCAACGACGTCCCGCGAGGTATGGACTTTGAGCTTCGAACATTGGCCCAGCCAGCTTCGGTGACGAATGCCGTGCGGCAGGCGATGGCCGGAATCGATCGGGATGCGCCGTTCGAAGTGAGGTCGCTGGGCGAAATCGTCACACACGCCGTTGAACCGGATCGGATGCTGGCAGACCTGGTTGGGATTTTCGGCGGACTGGCGCTGTTGTTGGCGGGCGTCGGTATATATGGCGTGATGGCTTACGGCGTTTCGCAGCGAACAGGCGAGATTGGCATTCGCATCGCGGTGGGAGCAGCATTCAATGACGTGGTTGCGATAGTGCTGCGCGAGGCGTTTGTGATGGTAGCAGTGGGCTTGGTGGTGGGTTTGTTGGGCGCTGTCTGGGTGACGGAACTGATCAGGAGCCAGCTAGTTGGCATTACGCCGACAGATCCGCTGGTGATTGGCTGCGCGGTGGGAGCGATGGTTTTGATTGGGCTGTTAGCGGCGTTCGTACCGGCTTGGCGGGCGTCGCGGGTGGATCCGATTACGGCGTTGCGGTATGAGTAGGATGCGCCGCTATTGAGGGAGTTACTCATACGAAAACTGGAAGCGGTTGAGCTCGATTCCGTTCGCGCGGTGGTGCGAAGGGTAGTGGACGAAACTTACGGAGGTCTCTGGGTTCCGGCACCACTGCCGATCGGAGACGAGGACTTGTCTCTTGCGCTAGTTGCGATCGTTGAAATGCGCGTTGTCGGAATGGTGCTGACACAGAAGGACTGGATCAGCGATCTGTGGGTACTTCGCGAAAACCGGGGATACGGTGTTGGGCGAAGACTGCTGGCGAGCGGTGAAGCTGAAATAGCAGAGCGTGGTTTTGGAACATTCCGGCTGCGTGTTGTCAAATCCAATGCGGCGGCTGTGAGTTTTTATGTCAGGAATGGCTGGCACGTGACGCGTGAATTTCCGCACGAGACGCTGCCAGTCACGATGCTCGAGATGAACAAACTTGCGCTCAAGTCCGCTGCAGGGGCGCCGCTGGAAACTTGATCGCCGCCAGAACGCCTGCGCAAACAAACAAGATCAGAGCTGCCGTCTGGGCTATGAGGAACGCCGGCGCGGATTGCGTGGGCGCCCACGTTTTAAGCAGCGGGACTTTCTGAAATAGTTGAGCAATGAGGACAAAGAAGTTCAGGTAGAGCGCTATCGTGGCGGTCACTACATAGGTTCGGCGCCAGCCGCCGGCGAGATGAAACATATAGCGCGCAGCGAGTGCGATGGCGAGAACAAACAACGACAGAATACCAACGGCGTATGACGGTAGGAATTTGTGAAACGGGAACATAAAGCCGGTCACGGTTGTCGCCACTGTGGTGGTCAGGAAGAAAGTTGTCCAGCGCTCGAACGATCGTGCAGTTACCCATCCGTACAAGAGGACGAAGCCAGAGCCAATTCCCAGCAGGCTCAGAACGACGTGAAAGGCAGTGAATAAATTCAGGACCATAAGTGTGCTCCTCTTTCGTTGTCCATTTGGACTGTGTCCATTTGGACACTCTATAGGGATATCATGTTTTCGGAGATTCTTACATGCCCAACCCAACTCGTAGAGATTTCATGCAAGGCGCGGCAGGGGTAACGTTTGGCACTTATGCAGCGCGCGCGCGCGCGCTCAAACGGAAAGTCAAGATTACGGATGTGAAGTGCATGATCGTGCACGGGACGTGGGATTGGAATCTGATCAAGATTGAAACGGATTCCGGTTTGTATGGCATCGGCGAGGCGTATTGGGGCTGGGGAGTGAAGGATCTGGTGGTCAACAAAATGAAGGGCATCATTGTTGGCGAAGATCCGCTCAATGTCGATAAGCTATACACGAAAATGCTGCTCGACAGCGCGGGCGCGGGGGCGATTGGCGGAGCAACCGTCACGGCGGCGAGTGGCATTGAGATTGCGTTGTGGGATTTGGCGGGGCGGATGTTAGAGACGCCAGTATGCAATTTGCTGGGCGGGCGCTTTCGCGATCGGGTGCGCTTTTATCGAACAACTCAAGTACCCAAGGAGCATCCGGAAGATCCGGCTTCGTGGCGTGAACTGGTGCGCCGCACGAGGGCGGAGCGTTGGGGCTGGACGGCATTCAAATTTCAGGGCGATGGAATCCCGCGGGCGCTCGATCCGCAATATAAAGAACCGGGGCATGACCGTTATCTGCGCAATTTGAAGCCAACGGACATTCGCAGCATCGTGAAGCTGCTGGAAGCGGTACGCGAAGAGCTTGGGCCGGATGCGGAGTTCGGCATTGATCTGCACTGGCACTATGACGTGAGAGACGCGATTCAGCTTGCGCACGCGTTGGAACATTTGAACCTGATGTGGATTGAAGATCCGGTGCCGCCAGAGAATCCGGAGACGATGGCGCTGGTCCGGAGGCAATCTCCGATACCGGTGATTACGGGCGAAAATTTGTATGGGTTTGCCGGCTTTGAAAAGTTGATTGAGATTCAGGGATGCGACGGCGTTCATATTGATATTCCGAAATCGGGCGGGTTATTGGAAGCGAAGCGCATTTCCGATTTTGCCGCGAGTTATGGGATTTGGACGGCGGCGCATAATCCGGCGAGCCCGGTAGGAACGATCGCGTCGGCGCATGCGGCTTCGGCGATGCGCAATTTTCGTATTCACGAATTGGCGAATTGGATTGACTGGTGGCCAGACCTAGTCATTCACGAAGGACCGATTTGGGAGAACGGTTATCTGACAATTCAGGACAAACCGGGATACGGTGTGGAGATCAATGAGGACGTGGCGCGCGCGCATCTGGCGCCGGGCGAGAGTTGGTGGGGTTGAGAATCGCAGGGCGCTCACGTGGGAAATGTTATTTTCGACATGAGGTGAGCGCGTGAGCACGAATCGCAGACAATTTATTCGGAATTCGTTTATGGCGGCAGCCGCTACGGCTACCATGTCGCAAAGCAAGGCTGTGGTCTCTAAGAATCTGGGCTTACCCGGACCTTATCCAGGGCGTGTGATCGCGATTGAACATCCCGGCTGTATCATTACCGACGTTTATCAAAAAGAGACGATCCAGCAGATGGTGCAGCGCGGCATGACCGAGCTGACGCAGGCGCCTTCCTGGCAAGATGCGTGGCGAACGTTTTTCGAAAAGGGCGACGTTGTGGGGCTGAAAGTGTGCCCCGTAGGCGGCCCCAAACTATCATCCGATGCGTCCGTGCTACGTTCTGTGATCGATGGCTTGAACGCGGCGGGTGTGACGAATTCGAACATTATTGTGTTCAACCGGTACCGTCAGGAAGCGGTCGAAGCCAGCATCGACAAGTGGCTGCCGGAAGGCGTCCACTTCGATGCAGCCTCACCTGCCTATAACGAGTGGCAGCTCGATATGGAAGGCTATGACGAGAAGCACTACATGGAGATGGCTTTGATTAAACCCAAAGACAGCCCCACGGATGTGCACGTCCGACGGTCCTATGTCGCAAAGATTGTGACACAGCATGTGAACAAGGTGATCAACCTCCCGGTGTTGAAGCATCATCAATCGGCGGGCGTGACTATCTGTCTCAAGAACATGTCACACGGCTGTGTGAACAACGTGAACCGCAGCCACTTGACGCCGACGAATAATGCCTGCGGAATTTTCATTCCGTCGGTGGTGAGTTTGCCGGTGTTTCGCGAAAAATTTGTACTGCAAATTGTGGATGCGGTGAAGGCGTCGTATCACGGCGGGCCTCCCGGTAAGCCGCGCTTTATGTGGGAACCGAAGACGCTGTTTTTTGGGACCGATCCGGTTGCCCTCGACAAGACTGGTTTGAGAGTGATTGACGAGAAACGCGCGGAAGTGGGCATGGAAAGCATCGCGCTCTCGAAGCCGGATAGCGAAAGTCATTATCTAAATGCGCAGGTGGAACATATTGAGATCGCCGGTATGTTGCAGCTGGGTATGTTTGACGACAAGAAGATTCATTTGAAGCGGATTCATATGGCGTGAAGCCGCCATGCGCAAGAAACTGGCCGCTGTTGTTACGGTTTATCGCAAGTACTCGCACGCGCAGCACATTGTCGATCGCTTTTTAGACGGTTACGGATGGGAAGGCGAATATCACCACCCACCGTTCGATCTCGCGGGGCTTTACGTAGATCAAGTCGGGGCGGATGATTTAAGCAAAGAGCGCGGGCGACGTCATCCTTCCATGACGATTTATCCGACGATCGAAGGAGCATTGACGCTCGGTACAGGGAAGCTGGCGGTGGATGGAGTGATTTTCGTGGGAGAACACGGGACTTATCCGAAGACGGAAAAGGGCCAAGTGCAGTATCCGCGCTACCAGTTCTTCCAGCAGATTGTGGATGTTTACCGCAAGAGTGGGCGAAGCGTGCCGCTGTTCAACGACAAGCATATCTCGTGGAATTGGACATGGGCGAAGGAGATGTACGACACCGCGCGTTCGATGAACTTCGCGTTCATGGCGGGATCGAGTCTGCCTGTGACTTGGCGGATTCCGAAGTGGGAGATGCCACTGGGTACGAGTGTTAGCGAAGCTGTCTGCGTTTGTTATGGCGGTGTGGATAGTTACGACTTCCATGGACTCGAAAGTATTCAGTGCATGGTAGAGCGGCGCAAGGGCGGAGAGGTTGGGGTGAAGTGGCTGCAAAGCTTTCGAGGCGATAGTTTTTGGAAGGCGCTGGCGGACGGTGTGTGGTCGCACGATCTGATGCAAGCGGCGCTTTGCCGGAGCCATACGCTGACGTCGCCGCGGGAAGGCTTCAACGACATGATGCCGAACGTTGCACAGATGAGGCAGATTGTGAAGGAACCCGTTGCTTATACGTACGAACATCAGGACGGGTTGCGCTGCACAATGATGCTGATGAACGGATTAGTGAAGGATTTCAACTTTGCGGCCCGGCTGGACAACCCGTCCCGTATTGTTTCGACGCAGCTTTATTTGCCCATGCCGGACGGGCGGACGACGCTTGCAACTTTTTTCAGTCCACTTGCGTACAACATGGAGCAGCTATACACGACGGGCAAGTCGCCGTATCCGGTCGAACGAACTTTACTGACGACGGGACTAACCGCCAGCGGAGTGGATAGCTTGCACGCGGGTGGTGCGCGTCAAGAGACGCCGCACCTGGCGATCCGTTATCAGCCGGCCAAAGAATCGACATTTGAGAGAAGCTAATGCTGACACGTCGCGAATTTCTCGGTTCGGCCGCGGCGCTGCCGCTGGCTCTCGCGGTGCAACGGCCTCCGGTGCGTGTTGCGATCGTTACCACTATCTATAAGTATCTGTCGCACGGTCAGCATATCGGAGACAGGTTCTTGATTGGTTATCCGTGGGATGGAACATGGCATCAGCCGAACGTCAAAGTGGCTTCGCTGTACGTGGATCAAAAACCGGAAGGCGATCTGAGCGGCGAGCGAGCAAAGGAGTTCGGGTTTCAGGTGTATCCGACGATTGCGGAAGCACTGTGTTGCGGCGGCGACAAGTTGGCGTGCGATGCGGTGTTGATTGTCGCGGAGCATGGCGAGTATCCGTTGAACGATAAAGGGCAAAAGCTTTATCCGCGGTACGAGTTCTTTCAGCAGTGCGTTGAAGTCTTTAAAGCGAGTGGGAGATCGCTGCCGGTTTACAACGATAAGCACCTTTCCTACAGCTTCGACAAAGCTCGGGCGATGGTGCAAACGTCGCATGAGATGGGCTTTCCGATGTTGGGAGGATCGTCACTCCCTGTGACCTGGCGACTGCCGGATCTGGAGATACCGGCGGGAGCACAGATAGAGCATGCGGTGATGGTAGGCGAAGGCGGCTCGGATGCCATGGATTTTCACGCGCTCGAGGGATTGCAGTGCATGGTGGAACGGCGTCGCGGCGGTGAGACGGGCGTGCGAGCGGTGCAGTTGCTAACGGGAGACGAAGTTTGGAAAGCACTTGACTCCGGGATGATCTCAAAGGAGCTGCTCAGTTCGGCTTTGTCACGCAGTGACACTCCGTTGGGTTTGACTGAGTTGGACGGGCGAACACAGGATTTGGTGGGAGACGGCGTGCTTCCTGGCCTAGTGAAGCATCCGGCTGCCTACATGATTGAATACCGAGACGGATTGAGAGCGAGCATGCTGATGCTGGACGGCGCGTTGAAGGACTTCAATTTTGCGGCGCGGGTTAGCGGCGAAGGAGTGATTTCGACGCAGTTTTTGCTCACGCCCGAACCCAATGTCACTTACTCGGCGTGCCTGGTTCAGAAGATTGAAGAGATGTTCACAACAGGCCGCGCACCGTATCCGATTGAACGGACGTTGTTGACGAGCGGAATCCTGGAAAGCTGCCTTGAATCGAAGAAACAGAATTCGATGCGGTTGGAAACGCCGGCGTTATCCTTCGCTTACCGGGCGGTATAGAAGATGCTTCTCGAGAACGCTCGCTGGCCGGAACTCAAAACTTTGGCGAAGCGAATTTTCGTTGTACCGCTTGGTTCGTTAGAGCAACACGGCCCTCACTTGCCGGTGTTTACCGATTCGTTAATCATTTCACACGTTGCCGAGCGCGTGGAGAGTCTTCGTACGGAACAAATTGTAATGCTGCCGGTGCAATGGTTGGGACACTCACCGCATCACAGACGATTTGGCTCGGTGAGCCTCGATCTAATGCCGTATGTGGAAATGATTTGCGGCATGTGCCGGTCATTGATTGGCATAGGAGCCCGCAAGATTTTTTTGCTGAACGGACACGGTGGGAACGATATTCCCTGCAAGGCCGCACAGCGGGAGCTAAAGAGTGAATTCGAAGGGATGCGCGACCTGTATATCGTGTATGCGACTTACTGGAATTTGGCTGCGGCCCGGTTTGCGGAGATTCGAACGTCGCCTCCTGGTGGCATGGGTCATGCGTGCGAGATGGAGACGTCGATTCTGTTAGCCAAGAATCCTGGACTGGTCGATATGAGCAAGGCAAAACGAGGTGGGCCGGGGCCGCATATGGGGTATCGGGTGAACGATATGTTGCAGCCGTTGCCGTTTACTATGATTAACGAGTTCGACGAGCTTTCGCACAACGGCGTGATTGGCGCGCCGGAGGAGGCGAGCGCCGAGAAAGGGTTCCAGTTTCTTGAGGCTGCGGGACAAGGGGTAGTAGCACTTATCGATGAAATGAGTGAGTGGAGATTTCAAGAAGAAGGGCATGCCATAACATGAAAAAGCTTTTAGCAATCACTTTGACTTCGTGCGGGCTGCTTATGCTGGCGGCGTTCAAACGTCCGGAGCCCTCGGCGGCTGACGATTTGTTGCAAGGTTTTCGGATTGTGGAAGTGGCGTCGGTAGCGGACGCGATGGAGCAGCTTTATGGGACAAGGGTTTATATGTATCACGACATGCGGCCGCTGGCTGCAACAAAGTTCGTGGGACCCGCGGTAACGGTGATGCTGAAGAAAGAGGAGCATCATGACGGCGCAAAAGCGGAGCAGGGCATGCTGGACGCGATCGACGAAGCGCCGGCTGGAAGTGTGTACGTGATGGTTTTGGAAGATGGGCTGGATTACGCAGGAATCGGTGGATTGATGAGTACGGCAATGAAGGCGCGGGGGCTAGCTGGGGCTGTGATTGACGCGAGTGTGAGGGATACTCCGCAAATTGCGAAAATCCAATTCCCGGTTTTCAGCCGCGGAGTGGCGCCGTCTTCAACAGTGAATCATTACAGGTTTGCAGGCAAGAACGTTCCGGTGAAATGTGCCGGCGTAGAAGTGCGGGCCGGAGACATTGTTAGCGCCGACATGGATGGGGTAGTGGTTGTACCTATTGAGAAAGCGCAAGAAGTGTTGAAGCGGGCCCAGCAATTGGATGATACGGAACATAGCACGCTGCCGTTTATTGAGAAGTACCGGTCAATCCGGGAGGCTGTGGCGAAGTTTGGGAGGATTTGAGGATCTCGCGGCGGAGAGTTTCCGCCGCGAGGGCGCCGATTTCCAATCGGCGGGCGGGAAGCCATCCCGCCCCACAAATGTCCGCCGCGAGTTAAGTAAATGTTGACTTAGTGGGCTACCCAAGTTGTGCCGTTGCAATAGACGGGGACGTGGGTCGATCCACCTCCTGTGACAGTGGCCAGATAAGAGGGCGAAACGGCATCGCTCACACCTTCCATCTGGCCTTCGAAGCTCGAATTGCAGGTAGGAAGGGTGGCCACCGTGTAAATCGAAACCTGCAATTGCGAGAATTTATTGACGCCGGTGAAAACGTTTGCGGACGCTTTCAGCGGCACAACAGCGGTGACAACATCACAGACCCCGGCAGTGGAAGCGCAATCCAAAGCGCCGGAGCCGCCAGTGGTGATGTTTCCCCAACTGGCGGATGTGCCATTGGTGACCAAATAGCCGGCTGTTCCAGTCTGAGACGGGAGGTTACCGGCGGCCGAGGAGGCGGCGGTGATCGCGGTTCGGACCGACTTTTCGGTGGGAATATTGGTGTCGAGCCCAGGGCTGCCCACCGCAGTCACAACACCTAGACCGGTGGACACCACGGTACCCGTCGTGTTGCTGTATTGAGGTACGTTGCCAACAGTGGTAGAGGATGGAGCCGACAGCCCACCCCCGCTCCCGGAGCCGCAAGGTGCACCGGCATCAACAACATTACCGTTGGCATCCCACTTAGCGCAGTCGTTGGCCGTGCGCGTGCCTGTCGAGCTGGCCGCCGTGGTGCTGTTGCCCGTGAACGCCAAGCTGGTCACTCCCGTGACTGGCACACTCGTAGCGGCAATCGCGCCGCTGCCGGTAGCGCTCAGGCTTCCACCTGATCCCATCACCAGGGAGTTGGTATTTGTACCTCCCGTGACGGACGCGAATCCGATACTTCCCGAGCTGGTGACCGCCGGTTGACCCAATGATCTAGCATCAAGCAAAGTCTTCGAGTCCAAACTGATGCATGGCTCGCTTGCATAGAGCTGGCATCCTACTGACTGCGTGATCGCCCCCTGTAGATTGTTAATCGTGCTCGTGTTCGTGGTCCCACTCGACGCGACTTCATACCCCGTGGCTGAAGTTTGAGTGTCGGTCAGCGTCAGGTTAGCTAGATTGAACTGGGAGTTGGAGGATAAATTTAGAGCGACACCCGAACACGTCCCGGCTGTGCAGGTGTTATAAAGATCCCAACGGTCACCCGTTAGGTAGGTGTTGCTTGCGGCTGTGATTCCCAACGTCAGAGCATCACTGTGAAAATGGTTCACATGCGTGTATATATTGCTGGTTATGTTGACGCTACCGGCGTTCGAGTGCAGAACAAGGTCATCGATGGAGACGTTGGCATTCCCGGTAACCGTAACGAGGGATCCGCCTCCTGAGCTATGGCTGGAACTGGAGATGTGTACGGCCCCGATTTGCAAGCTTTTCGAGCCTTCAACGTCAAGCGCGGTCGATTGATTCAGCCCTGTGCATCCGGTGAAGTTGGGGGAGGTGTAATTCCCGGCGTTGTCAATTTCGACTTGGGAAATGTTGACGGAGGTGGATGCTTCAAAATCGTGCAACACTTGAACGCCCGCTATGCAGGTGTACGAAGAAATCACCCTGCCTATAGTAGCTCCTTGCTTTGAGTCGACCAGGACAGCTCCCCAAGATTGGAACGATTTCACCGAATGGACCGTAAGACCGGTGTTGGCCGATCCAGCTCCCGATTGATTCCCGATCTCAAAGGTAAAATCACCGGTCTGCTGACCAACTACGTCACCATAGGTGGAGTTCTGGGAATTGTAAGAATAGACGCCGTTTACT
Source organism: Bryobacterales bacterium (assembly GCA_003167495.1). Lineage (GTDB taxonomy): Bacteria > Acidobacteriota > Terriglobia > Bryobacterales > Bryobacteraceae > Bog-105. The sequence goes on from PMSX01000113.1 coordinate 9,808, forward strand.
CCGCACTGATTCATAGTTAAAGTGCCGCTGACAGAGAGACCGCTATTGTTCACGTCTATAAAGCATGCGCTGGGCGAAGAATTGGCAAGCGGATTCTCCACGATTATGTTGTTGTTGTTCTGAAAATCATACGCATTGCCGTAGGCGCTACTCTTCACCCCATGCACGTTTCCGGCAAAACCCACAGTTGGATCTACGATCTTGATGTTGCTGCTGCCTAAAGCCCCTATGCAGTTGTAAGCCGAGCCGCCGGCCGCGCAGACAATGGAGGCCCCGGTGTCGAATTTGATGGTCCCGCTCCAGCCGTTCAGCGCAATGCCGCCCGTCCCGTAGGTTCCGGTGCCGGTGTTGTCCACTAAGTATGCGCCGGTCGGGATGCTGAAGCCGCTCCCCACGGTGGCCGTCACAATCGCCGCGAATTCGTTAAGTGTCCCACAGTCGGCGGGGTTGGGAGAGGTAGTACTGTGTGTCGCCGCCGCTGTCAAAGTCGCCACGCCGCCGGTTACTGAGGCAATCGTGGTTCTGAGGTTGCTGCCGGGTCCTTCGGCGCCTGCATTTCCGACTACGCAAGTTTTGCCGACATCGGCACTCGTAAAGGAGTGAGCCGTGGCGATGGTGTTCTGCCCCGAAGTCATCGCGGCATCTGCAAGATGCACAAGATCGGGAACAAGGGCATAAGCAGCATCTCTCGCTGTCGGGATGGCAGTGTTGACATTGCTAGGGAATGTGGAACCGGCTATCATGCCGACACCGACCACTGGTCCTGAAGGAGTGCCTCCGCTACCGCAGGCAGCCCCGGCGTCAACTACGTTACCATTGGCGTCCCATTTGGCACAGTCGCCGCTCGTATGTGTCGCGGTGGTTGTCACCACCGCGGCGCCATTGCCACTGGCAGAAAGTCCGCCATCAATTTGCTGGCCTGGGACAGAGGAGTCTCCCCACAGAACAAAGTGGTTAACGAGAGGAGGGGTACTCGTACTATTCCAATAAGTGCCAAACCAAACGGCGCTACCATTGCCGCCACATATGCCGAATTCCGTTGTCAGGTACGCCACGCCGCCGGCAGTTGTTGGGCAGTTCGTGAAACTGGTGAGCACCGGGAGATTGTTCGCCGTGACGGCTCCCGTTCCGGTTGGGCTCAGGCTAGAGCCGCTTCCGACCAAGAACGTGCCAGAGGTGTTAAGGCCTGACGAAAGAGCAGCCCACGTACTGCAGGGTGAGCCAGCGTCTACCACGTTTCCGTTTGAATCCCATTTCGCGCAATCGCTGGCCGTCAGTGTACCGGTGGAACTCGCGGTTTTCGCGCCCGAGCCGGTAAAACTGAGGGGCGATTGAAACGCGCTGGTGTTTTGTGTCGCCGCAGTGCCCAATCCGAGGTTGGTTCTCGCCGTGGAGGCACTGGACAGATCACTCAGGTTATTCGATTTCTGGGTGCTGGTCGCCAAGACCGCAGCCGCAGCGCCGGACGCATCGAATGCGCTGGTACTTTGCGACGCTGCCGTTCCTAAGGTAGGGAGGCCGGTAAGCGAACTGTAGGCAATCGCTGGCAAACGTGCCACAGCTAAGGAGCCGGTGGCGATATTGGAGGCGTTCGTAGTATCGGTGGTGGCGCTGGGCGAAAGGCCGCTAATGTCGGAGGCCGTAGGCTGAGAGAGTGACGGGACACCGAATGCGGAAATAGAATTGACCCATTGATGGCTTACCGCCGCGGCCGATTTGACGCCGCCCAGAGTTGTGGCTGATGGGTTTGGCAAATTCGACCCAGCGAGAGTGCCCGTAACTCCGCTGGCTGGTACTGCGGTGGCGGTGATGGTTCCCGTTCCGGCGGTCGAGAGGCTTGAGCCGGTGCCGACGATCATGGCCGCCGAAGCGTTGGTGCCGCCGGTGAGCGTATTGAATGCCGCGCTGCCGCCGCCAGAGGTGCCGCACGAAAACCCATGAGTCGCGGTATTGTAATTCAAGTGTTGCCCCGCTGCGTCAAGACATGAGGGAATCGAACTCCACAATGCTGCGTTAGCTGCGCTGGAAATGAGTGCAGTGTCCGCGGCCGTTGTCGCCGGAACGGTGGTCCCATGAATGCTGGTGGTTGAGCTTACTGTTGTTCCCGCTGCGATTTGGGTATCGCCGGTAATTGCTGGGAAGTTGGAAGCAGGTAGCGTGGTTGCGCCGGTTGGCACCGCTGTCGCGTTCGTGGCGTTAACCAGGATGGTGTTGGCCGGATAGGTGGAAGCGGCACCGGCAGCGCAAGGAGTTCCCGCATCTATTACGTTGCCGTTTGAATCCCATTTGGCGCAATCGTTGGCGGTGGAGGTACCCGTGGAACTCGCGGTCTTAGCGCCCGTACCGGTGAAAGTGAGGGGCGATTGGTAACTCAGCGCGGCTACGGCGCTCCCAATTGCGGTTCGAGTGGCTTTTTCAGAGGCAACATTCGTATCCTGCCCCGGACTGCCAACGGTTGTAACCAGCGCCTCATTCGCTGCACTGCCCAACGTTGGAGCGCCGCTCAAAGAACTGTAGGGAAGCGAGCCAGTGATACCGGATGCCGGAACGGTATTTGCGGTAATGGTTGCTCCGTTGGTTGCAGTAAGACTCGTCCCGGCACCGCTTAAGACAAAGGCGCCGGCGTTGTTTGTTCCCGGCAGCAAAGAGGCGAACAGAGAAGAGCTTGATCCCGATCCTGAACCGCACGGTGAACCCGCATCGACGACATTTCCGTTGACATCCCACTTCGCACAGTCGTTCGCGGTGAAAGTGCCCGTGGAACTGGCTGTCATGGCGCCATTGCCGGTAAACGTGAGGGGCGATTGATAATTCAAGGCCGGTATATCTGTGGCCTGGAGCGTGTGGCCGGAGATAGTATTACCGTTTGCCGCGTAGTAGCCAAACTGCCCGCTGATCCCCACGGAGACAGTGCCACTCCCCCCCAACAGCATGGTCCAAGTATTCGCAGGCGCACAGGTGTAAAGGTTTTGGCCCGGTGTATTGGCCGTGTTAAAGAACATTTCACCGGGATTGCAGGTTGCCGGCAACGCGGTACCAGACTTTGCCGGAATAGTGGAGACGGCGCCCGAAAAATCAACGTTCTTGGNNCCGGATGTCCACCAAGTTCTGGCCGTGCGTAGACGAAATCAGCCACAGTAGACTTGCCAACTGGTATTTCTTCACAAAATTGAAATCCTTTTGAAAAACTCGCGCGCTGTCCCCAAGCTGTCGGGACTAAACATCGCTTTCTGAGGACAGTCTCGCTTTGCGTGAGTTCCGGCACTCGCACATTTTTCACGTAAGCCTATGATTTAAAATGAAATATAGTTTCCACAAAAGCTGTGAATGGCCGTTGGCCCCTCCTCAACTGTTCAAAAGAAGGTGCTCCTGGCTGCTTGTTTTTATGGGAAATGTCGGGGACTAAACGACAAAGCTTAAAAGGCCGATGGAAGGAACAAAGGGACACATTCCAATCGCTCTTCCGCGTTCTTTATCGATTTTCGGGGATGTAATCAAAATAAGGGGAGCGGTTAGGGAAATGGATACCTCAGGATACGAAAGAGTCTATTGGAAACTCGAAAAAACGAGGAAGATGACGGCCCAGCCCAACGAGCAATGAAAATTCTTTGGGTCAATCCTCATTTCCTGCATCCTACGACAAAGGGAGGGCAGATCCGAACTTTGGAGATGCTGCGGCACTTGAACCACTGGCACGAGATACATTATGTTGCCTTGGAAAATCCAGCCGAGCCGGAAGGCGTAGCCAGAAGTTCAGAGTATTGCAGGAAGGCTTATCCCATACCGCACACTCTGCCCGCGCGTGGTTCAGCGCTCTTCGTTTTGCAGGCGGCAGGAAATCTGGTTGATCCGTTGCCCTTGGCCATCACCCGATATCGATCGGCGCGGATGAAAAATGAAGTAGCGAGATTACTGGCGACGGGGAACTTTGACCGCTTGGTTTGCGATTTCTTGTTCCCTGCGCCGAATATTCCAACGCTCAGCGAAGCGCTGCTGTTTCAGCACAATGTGGAGACGACAATCTGGGATCGCCATCTGGAAAACGCCCACAGCGGACCGGCCAAAGCCTTTTTTCGAATTCAGCGCAATCGCATGGCCCGCTATGAAGGCCAAGCGTGCCGTCAATCCGCACATGTGGTTGCCGTGTCAAGCCAGGATGCGCAGCGCTTCCGCATGCTATTTCAAACACAGCGAGTTTCCGAAGTGCCGACAGGGGTGGATGTGCCTTCGTTCACACCGCCGAAGGACCGGAAAACTGAGCGTAAGGCCGATCTTGTCTTTGTAGGCTCGATGGATTGGTTGCCAAATATTGACGGCTGTAATTACTTTGTACGCGACATTCTGCCGCTGATCCGGCGAAAGCGGCCGGATTGCACAGTCGGCATTGTCGGCCGATCTCCGGGCAGCGGAATTCTGGAGATGGCACGTACGGATTCGAAGATTTTCGTGTCAGGCACGGTAGCGGATATCCGACCGTATTTCTGGGACAGTTTGGTCTCGATTGTTCCGCTCCGCATTGGCGGAGGCACACGGCTGAAGATCTTTGAAGCAATGGCTGCACAAGCGCCGATTGTATCGACCACGATTGGGGCAGAGGGGCTTCCCGTCGTGCACGGACGGAACTTATACCTTGCCGACACACCGGAGGCGTTTGCGCAACACTGCCTGGAATTGCTCGACTCAGAAGCCGCGCGCAAACAGATGGCGCTCGATGCTTTTGAAATGGTTTCTTCGCAGTTTTCCTGGGAGCATGCGGCGCGTGTCTTTGAGGCAACTCTAGAAAAAGAGGTACCCAAACCGGGCTTATGAACTGGCCTACCGTGCTTTTCGTGTTCAGTTGCGCTCTTCTGCTGTATGTCATCGCAGGATATCCGCTACTGCTGATGATTCTGGCGAGGTTTTTCCCTAAACCGATCAAGAAAGCCGACTTTCTGCCGTCGGTGGCCGTGGTGATTCCCGTTAGAAATGGGGCGCCGTACATTCGCCGCAAACTCGACTCCGTTTTACAGTTGGATTATCCGAAGGAATTGCTGGAAGTGCTGGTGATTTCCGATGGCAGCACTGACGAGACCGATGAACTGGTACGCGAATACGCTGCATGGGGGGTTAGACTTCTGCAGCTGCCGTACGGAGGAAAGCCAGCGGCGCTGAATGCGGGTGTGCCCACAACTCGAAATTCAATTGTCCTGCTGACTGACATCCGGCAGGTCTTGGAGCCGCACAGCCTGCGTAAGATGATGAGCTGTTTCGCCGATCCCGCAGTTGGGGTAGTGAGCGGCAAATTGATCATCCGGCAAGGCGACAGCCTGGAAGAGAGCAATATCGGAGTTTATTGGAAATTTGAAAGCTGGATCAGAAGTCGACTCAGCGATCTGGATTCCATGATGGGAGCGACGGGACCTTTTTATGCCATTCGCCGCGAGTTGATGGTCCGCATGCCACCTGAAACTTTGCTGGATGATTTGTATGTTCCGCTGGCCGCATTCTTCCGGGGATATCGACTGGTAGTGGAGTCTTCGGCTAAGGCGTACGATGATCCAACATCGCTTACGACAGAGTTCCGCCGAAAGGTAAGGACGCTGGCGGGGAATTATCAAATTATGCAGCAATATCCCGGCTTACTGACTTCGCGCAATCGGATGTGGATCCACTATGTATCTTACAAACTGGGCCGACTTTTGTTGCCTTTCGCGCTCATCTTGATCGCGGTAACTGGTTTCTGGCTACCTCACCGCTGGATGGTGATTACCGTTGTTGCGGTCCAAGTGGCAGTATACGGATTGGCGGTCCTTGATGATTGGCTTGCCGAAAAATCCATTCTGAAGCGGGTATCATCGATCTCGCATACCTTCGCCGTCATGATGTTGGCGGCATTGTGCGCGCTTTCGGTTTTCTTTGTGCCACCGCAGAAGTTATGGACACCGACGAAAACGCGGCCCACGGGGGCAAATTAGAAAGCGAAGGCCGCTCGAGGTTTGTTGGCGGTTCTTGCAATTTTATGCGGCAGATGCTTGCCGGATGTAGCATGAAGTATGTCTTCTGAGACCAGCAGCGCGCTGCCGCCCGACGTGTTCGCGGGTGAGTACAGATCTAAGCTTTTGCGGACTCTGGACACGCTGGATCTGAAGGGAATCGGCCGAGCCATCGAAATTTTGTGGGAAGCGCGCGATCAACAGCGTCACATATTTGTCTGTGGCAATGGCGGCAGCGCCTCCACAGCATCCCACTTCGTCTGCGATATGGTCAAAGGGGCCAGCCAACGCGGCTCACGGTTCCGCATCATGGCGCTTACGGATTCTCTACCGACGATCACGGCGTATGCGAACGACGTCAGCTACGATTGTGTATTCGTCGAGCAATTGAAGAACTTTGCCCAGAAGGGCGATGTCGTGATGGCCCTCAGCGGCTCAGGCAATTCGGCGAACGTTGTGCGAGCGCTAGAATACGCCAACTCCATCGGCTGCCAAACGATCGCGCTGACAGGCCGCGATGGAGGTAAACTCGGTCCGCTGGCAAGCTTACAGATTCGCGTCGCTGAACCGCACATGGGCAGAATTGAGGATGGCCATCTGATTGCCTGCCACATGCTCTGTTACTACTTCATGGAAGTATAGTGCCGCGTTTCAGCAGGCACCGTGGAGTGTTTTAGGCCCACAATGTCGTCCAATCTCCAATGGGCATGCGATGCAAAGCGTCTACCAGATACGCGATCATTTCTGCTGTGAGTCCTGGATAAACTCCCACCCAGAAAACCTGATTCATTATGAAATCGGTATTCGCGAGAGATCCGACGACGCGATGCTTCACATCCCGGTAGGCAGGTTGCCGCAGAAGATTGCCGCCAAAGAGAAGCCGGGTTGCAATTTTTCGGTTCTCCAGAAATGCGACCACGCGATTTCGGCTGAATGGCGCTTCGCGCCGCACGGCCAAAGGAAATCCGAACCAACTCGGTTCGCTCTTGGGCGTTGCTTCGGGCAGGATGAATAGATTCTCCAAGTCCTTTAGACCGGCGCGCAGTAATTGAAAATTGGCGCGGCGTTTTGCTATAAACTCCGGGAGTTTCTTGATTTGGGAAACGCCGATGGCGGCCTGCATGTCCGTCATCTTCAGGTTGTAACCAAGATGAGAATAGGTGTATTTGTGGTCGTAGCCACGAGGCAATCCGCCCAACTGCCAGTCGAATCGTTTGCCGCAGGTATTCTCTTTACCGGGATCACACCAGCAATCGCGTCCCCAATCGCGTAGCGATTCGACAATGGTTTTGAGAAGTGGCTTCTCCGTAAGTACGCAGCCGCCCTCGCCGGTGGTGATTTGATGCGCCGGGTAGAAGCTCAGAGTGGCAAGATCTCCAAACGTTCCGACCTTCTTGCCGTCGAAAGTCGCGCCGAACGCATCGCAGCAGTCTTCGATCAGCCACAGATCATGTTTGCGGACAAATTCGACGACGGCGGCCACATCAAAGGGATTCCCCAGTGTGTGCGCGACCACCACGGCGCGGGTGCGGTCAGATTTCGCGGTTTCAAGCATTTCGACGTCGATGTTGTACGTCGGCAGGGAGACGTCTACGAAAACCGGGACCAAGCCGTTCTGAACAATTGGATTCACCGTGGTTGGGAACGCGGCGGCGACCGTGATCACTTCATCGCCGGCCACCAATCTGCGGCTACCAAGTTTAGGCGAGGTAAGCGCAGAGACGGCGAGCAAATTCGCCGATGAACCGGAATTGACTAACGTTGCGCCGCGGACGCCAAACGATTCCGCTAAGCGAAGTTCGAACTCTTCGGCGAAACGCCCCGTCGTGAGCCAGAAGTCCAAGGATGAATCGACGAGAGATTGTATGTCTTCGGCGCCGAAGACACGGCCCGCAACCGGCACGGCGCTTTCTCCGGGAACGAACGCTTTGGAAGCGTGGACAAGCTGGTGATACTCAGCCACGAGATCGAGAATGCGCTTCCGCAAAATCCCCGCCTGCGATGTCATCGTCCATCCTTCCAAAAAACTGGCGGTACCAGTGGATCGTCTCGGTCAACCCTTCCTCAAGAGTAAAAAGTGGCCGCCAGCCTAACTCTTGTCGAGCGCGCTCAGCATTGAGATACTGACATTCAATTTCATTAGACGCTTCATTTCTTATGTCGGGAAGAAGGCCCGAATTCATTTTCTCCAGGATTAATGAAACCAAATCCGACACTGTGACAGCAATCTCGTTGGATAGATTGTAAGCTTTTCCAAATAACATCTTATTACTATCATCCAGCAAACGCTCGGCAATGAGCATGTAAGCCGCAGCGCCATCTTCGACATAGAAGTAATCGCGGACGAATTTTCCGTTAGAGCGGATCAAGGGCCGTTGGCCGCGGAGAACAGACCGGACAGTTCCCGGTACGATACGGTTCCAGTGCAAGTCGCCGCCTCCATAAAAATTGCCGCAACGAGTAATGACGACAGGCAACTCGTAAGTGGCGCCGTAAGCCTGCGCGATGAGATCAGCACAAGACTTACTCACATCGTACGGATGCCGTCCTGTGAGGGGCGATTCTTCGGTGTAGGGCAACTTCTCGTGACTTCCGTAGGCCTTGTCGGACGAAGCAACAACCACCGCCTTCACCAAAGGAGATCTGCGGCAGGCTTCTAAAACGTTCCATGTTCCGGCAATATTACTTTCGAACGTTGAAATGGGATTGCGGTTGGCAACGCCGACAACTGCTTGCGCAGCGAGATGAAAAACGGTAGTGATCTCGTATTCACCGAGCGTCCGCTCAATTTTGTCGCGATCGCTGATGTCGCCGCGTACGACTTTGGCACGTTCGAGCGCACCGCTGAGGACAGCCTGGCTTTGCGGCACCCAGTCGCGGACCAGACAAACGACGTCAGCTCCAACGGCGAGTAGACGCTTGGTAAGCCAGCCGCCGACGAGTCCGGTAGCGCCAGTGACGAGCACGGGCCGGTCGCGCCAGACATTGCTTGCGACGTTTTGGCTCGTTACCATTTTCCCCACGCAGGCTTGGGCCGGAACTCCGTTTCTTCGCACAATCTGATGCCCAGACCACCGCAAAGAATCACAACCTTCATCATCCGTGAATTATACCGTCACAACACGCTTATCGTGAGCGCGATAGTATGTGGAGGGTCGAACTTGATTTCAAATTAAATGTCAAACCTCATGCAAGCCCAAAATCTGTCGGGCAAGACTGCCCTAATCACAGGCGCCAGTAAAGGCCTAGGCAAGGCCATGGCGCAGGCATTATCGGCGGCCGGGGCCACGACCGCACTCGTTTCGCGCGACGCGGCAAAACTTTCAGACGTTCACGCCGAGATCTGCGGCGCCGGCGGAAAGGCCGAGGTTTTCGTCGCCGACGTAAGCAGTGAGGCGCAAGTGGATCAACTTGAGAAGGAAGTATCCGCGCGCCTCGGCAAGGTTCAGATTCTGATCAATAACGCCGGCATCAATGTGCGGAGGAATCTAATCGATTTTACGCTCGAAGAATGGCAGAGCGTGATCAACACTAATCTGACGAGCGTGTTTCTGATGTCGCGGCGGTTCGTGCCGCACATGCGCGGCACGGGTTATGGCCGCATTCTTTGCATGACGTCGATTATGAGCCACGTTTCGCTCCCGCAGCGGAGTGCGTATTCGGCCAGCAAGGCGGCGGTTCTGGGACTCATTCGGGCTCTGGCGCTGGAACTTGCCGCCGAGGGCATTACAGTGAATGGCATTAGCCCCGGGCCGTTCGCAACAGAAATGAATATGGCTATTGTGAACAATCCGGAGTTGAACACGCAATTTGTGGCGAACATTCCGGTTGGCCGTTGGGGCAAGGTAGAAGACATCGGCAGCTTGGCGGGGTTTCTGTGCTCCGATGCCGCAGCTTTCATCACGGGTACCGACATTTTGATTGACGGAGGCTGGACGGCTCGATGACGCGACGAGATGCGAATTGGTTGATCGCACGAGCGGCTGCTACCGCGGGCGCGGCGTCGTTTCTCGCTCCTTGGCTGGCAGCGAACGAGTCGCATCGTCACACTGTCGCGCCGCCTGATCCGCACGATTGGAATTCGTACCGGCCGAAGTTTTTTTCGGCGGAGGAGTTTCAGTGGCTTGATGCCTTCACGGCGATTCTGATTCCTACCGACGACACACCCGGCGCACGTGAAGCAAAGGTTGCCAGCTTTATCGATTTCGTGGTGAACGCGGCTGCCGAATTCGCCCCTGAAGTGCAGGGACATTGGCGCGATGCGATGAGTTGGCTACGCAGCGCCGGGTTCGGCACGCTCGCAGCAGAGCAGCAGCTCGCGCTGGTAACTGCCGCCGGCGCGCCGGAGTTTGATCATACGGCTACTCATCCGGGGTTCGCGGCCTACCAATTGATTAAAGAGCTGACCGTTCGCGCGTTTTACACTTCGCGCGTTGGTTTGGTGGATGTTCTGGAATATCAGGGCATCGCTTATTTGACTGCGTTTCCAGCTTGTACGCATCCGGAGCATCACAGCGTTTAACCCATGCAGAAATTCGACGCGATTGTTGTTGGATCGGGAGCTTGCGGCGGGTGGGCCTGCATGACGCTCGCCCAAGAAGGCTTCAAGGTAGCTTTGCTCGAAGCTGGTTCGGCAGTGGAACCTTTTCGTGATTTTCACCACCGCTTTCCATACGAGCTCGATTTTCGCGGCGCGGGCCAACCTGGTCTTCTTCGCAAGTATTTTCGAAATTCAACGGAATACAACTACCGCATCATGATTGACGATCGCGATAATCCGTACACGACCGATCCGGACAAACCATTCAATTGGTTGCGTTCGCGCGTTTTGGGTGGGCGCACACTGCACTGGGCGCGCGCATCGGACCGGATGTCCGATTTCGAATTCAAAGCGGCGGCGCGCGACGGCTACGGCGAGAATTGGCCCATCTCCTACCAGGATGTGGCGCCCTATTATGATCGTGTTGAAAGATTCATTGGTGTGAGCGCAGCCGCGGCCAACCTCCCACAATTCCCGGACGGCGTTTTCCAACCTCCCATGCCTTTGAATTGTGCGGAGACGATCTTCAACGCGGCGTGCCGCAAGGTGGGCTTTCCGGCCACGCCGCGCCGCGTGGCACAACTGACGCGCACGCTGAACAACCGGCCGCCCTGCCACTATTGCGGGAATTGCGTGAATGGTTGCGATGTGAACGCCATGTTCAGCACGGTTTCCAGCACGCTGCCGCCGGCGCTTAAGACAGGCAATGTGACGCTGCTCTGCGATTCGGTGGTGAGCCACGTCATGCTCGATGGCGAACATCGCGCGCGCGGAGTTCGTTACATAGAACGCTTCACCGGTCGGCCTGTCGAGTTGGAATCACGAATAGTCATCCTGGCGGGATCTTCACTTGAAAATACGCGCCTGCTGCTGAACTCCGAGAAGGGCGGGTTAGGGAACAGCAGCGGCGTGCTGGGTCACTATCTGATGGATCAAATTGCCGGGGCAGGGGCAACGGGATTTCTTCCGCAATTGAAAAATGCGGAAATCCGCAACGATGACGGCAAAGCCGGTGGACTCTACATACCGAATTTCAACAACCTTACTGGGCAGAAGAATGCTAAGTTTATTCGCGGTTACGCTATGAGCGCATCGGGTGGCGCGGCTATGTTCCCGATGTTTGCCCCTTCCCTGCCCGGCTTCGGATCGAATTTCAAGAAACAGGTTAAGTCGCTGTATCCGGCGCAGGCACGCGTGTGGATGTCGGGCGGCGAGATGCTGGCGCGTAAGGAAAATTTTGTCGAGATTGACCCGGTCGTTAAGGATAAATGGGGTATTCCGGTTCTCAAAATTAACTGTACGCACTCAGATAACGACCGGGCGCTCTATCAGGATTTTTTCGAGCGGGCGCAAGAGCTGTTTCACGCAGCCAAAGGGGAAGCAGCCGCAACGAAGCCGTTTCTGGCGTCGCCCGGATCGCTCTTTCACGAAGTGGGCACGTGCCGCATGGGCGCCGACCCCAAGACGAGCGTGCTGAACTCGTTTTGCCAGACGCACGATATTAGTAACTTGTTCGTTTTCGGAGGCGGCTGTTTTGTCACCACGGGCGACAAGCATCCGACTCTCACGATGATGGCATTGACCGCCCGCGGCTGCGATCAGCTGATAGATCTCGCCCGCAAGAAGGAACTCTAAATGGCGCAAAGCCCACACCCAACCACTGCCGGCGCGGCTCAACATTTCGATCCGGACTTTGAGCAACGCACGTACAAAAAGGTGATTTGGCGGCTGATGCCGTTCCTTTTCCTGTGCTACATTTTCGCCTATGTCGATCGGGTGAACGTGGGATTTGCGGGCCTCGACATGAAGAAAGATCTCGGCATGAGCGATTCCGTGTTTGGTAATGGCGCGGGCATTTTTTTCATCGGGTATCTGCTTTTTCAAGTTCCCTGCAACATCGCGTTACAGAAAATCGGGGCGAGACTTTGGCTAGGACCCATTATGATCGTTTGGGGCCTGGTTTCCGCGTGCACCATGTTCGTCCACGCCACTTGGGATTTCTATGGCATCCGTTTCTTGCTGGGCATAGTGGAATCGGGCTTTTTTCCGGGTGTCATTCTCTACCTCACCTTCTGGTTCAATGGCAGATACCGGGCGCAAATGGTTGCCGTTTTCATGACGGCTATTCCACTTTCAGGTTTTATCTTCGGTCCAATCTCCGGCGGGCTCATGAAAAGCCTGGATAATGTGGGCGGTCTGCACGGTTGGCAATGGCTCTTCGTGCTGGAAGCGGTTCCCTCAATGTTGGCTGGCATTACGTCGATGTTTTTTCTGGACGACGGCCCAGGGTCGGCCAAGTGGCTTAACCCAAACGAGCGTCGACTGATCTGCCAGCGTTTGGAGGAAGACGAAGCGCATAAAAAGGCCACGGTGGGGGGCCGTAGTTCTTTCACGCAAGCCCTGCATGTGGCGCTTTTCTGCTTGATCTATTTCGGATCAGTGAGTGGCAACTATGGACTGCAATTCTGGCTGCCGCAAATCATCAAGAACACGTTAACGACAGACCAATTTAGGATCGGCCTGTTCAGCATGATTCCCTGGGGAGTCACTACAATCGCCATGGTTCTGATTGGGCGGCATTCAGATCGAACGGGCGAACGCTGTTACCATATTGCACTTTCCGCGGCAGCCGGCGGGGTGGGATTGGCGCTGTCTGCCATCCCCGGCATTTCCGGCGGGTGGGGATTATTTGCATTGTCCATCGCCTGCGCGGGCGTTGTTTCCGCGTCGTCGTCTTTTTGGTCTTTGCCGACGCTTTACCTGTCCGGTACCGCCGCTGCGGCCGGAATCGCGACTGTCAATTCCATCGGCAATCTTGGCGGCCAGTTTGGGCCGTCCATCATCGGTTTTATCAGCACGAAGTTTCACAGTACCGCCATCGCGATGGTGACGCTGGCGGGTTTCTGTTGGCTTTCCGCACTGATTAACATCGCTTTCTTCCGGCATCATCCGGTGAAAAGGTGAGACTAGGCATAGCCAGCACTTCCTACATGGGTGTTTGCCGGCCGAAAGACACCCACGAATTCTTGGAGCATTGTCACGCGCTGGGCGCGGCCGGAATTCAGGCCGGCGTTCACGGAGATATCGCCGGAGAGGCCACGTCTCGCGCGGACGCTTCACGCATCCGGAAACGTGCGGAAGAGCTTGGCATGTTCGTGGAAGCCATGGTGGTTATGCCGCGCGGCAAAGATACTGCGGCGTTCGAACAAGCTCTGAAAGACGCGCATGAGGTGGGCGCCAGCGCTTTGCGCGCCGCTTGTTTAGGCACGCGCCGCTATGAGACGTTTCCGACACTCGACGCCTGGCAGCAGCATTTGACGGAGTGCCACGAGTCCATCGCCGCCGCTTTGCCGTTGCTGGAAAAATACAAGATCCCACTCGGTCTCGAGAATCATAAAGATTGGACCGACGAGGAAATGGCGGCACTCATGAAGAAATATTCGAGCGAGTATTTCGGCGTTTGCCTCGATTTTGGCAACAACATTTCGTTGCTCGACGACCCTATGGAGACGATTGAAAAGCTGGCGCCTTATACCGTGAGCACTCACTTGAAAGACATGGCCGTCGACACGTATCGAGAAGGCTTCCTCATCTCCGAAGTGCTGCTGGGCGAGGGTTATATCGATTTGCCGCGCGCCGTGCGGCTCGTCCAGCAAGCACGGCCGAACGCGCATTTTTCGCTTGAGATGATTACCCGGGGCCCGCTCGAAGTTCCCTGCCTTACCGACAGGTATTGGGCCAGTTTCCCGGATCGCGGCGGCATGTATCTGGCGCGCACTCTGAGGTTCGTCAACACCCACAAGAGCACCAAACCACTGCCGCGGATCTCGCAACTCGCGCATGACGAACAGTTGAGAGTGGAAGATCAAAACGTGATTGCGTGCCTCAAATATGCGCACGGAAACTTAGGCCTCTGAGGGCTATTTAGTCCCAGGGATCCGCGAGTTTTATTCCGCAATCGGCAAAGTCGGCGGAATTGCGGGTGGCCAGTATGGCTTTGCGGCTCCGCACGATCGCCGCGATTTGCGCGTCGAATTGGGAAATGGGCCGGCCCAGCGCTTTGCGCGTTGCACCAATCTCGGCAAAGTATTTAGTACAACCGGAATCGAATCCTAACACCCGATCCCGAAAGTCTTCCGCAAACATCCCATCAAGCGCTGCCGCCAGCGCCTTTCTTCTCCTGCCCGTCAAGATTTCCATGCCGTACATCATTTCGGCTTGAGTGATGGACGTCGTGTAGAGCAAAAGAGCGGGCTGCGACGAAATCCACTGAAGGACCTGCTCCGATGGCGCTGGCCTGATCATTTCCGATACGACATTCGTATCGAGAATAATCATTTGCGCAAGTCAGGTGCTTGCCGCATGCCTTCGCGTTCAGGAACCGGCAATTCCACACCGCCCACAGCCGCAAAACGCCGCCGCACCGACGTGGCCAGATCAACCGGCGCAGCAGCCGATTTATTCAGCGCATTCTTTAGAATTTCGCGTGCTTCTTCTTCCATAGATCTACCGTGTTCCGCCGCCTGCACACGCAATTGGCTTTTGACGGTCTCCTCCAACTTTCGTATTGTGATCGCTGCCGTCGCCGTTGCCATGCTTGATTCTTTCTATAGCAATGATAGCATTGATATCACATGGAAGCAACTGGTTATTTCGGTGAGCCCGTCAGCTTTTCATGGAGTTCCCTCTCCGCCTTAGCCTTTTCCCCGTCACCCAGCCTGTCATACACTCGTGCCAAATGATAGTGCGGCATTGCCTGTTTTCCGTCCAGTTCCGCGCTTCGCTTCAACTCCAACGCCGCACGCTGCCAATCGCGCTTACCCTCGAGCAACACACCGAGTTCATAATGGGCTTCCCAGTTGCCGCTGTCAAGACTAATCGATCTCCGAAGCAATCCTTCCGCTGCTGCATCTTTTGAGTCACCCGCGAGCCGAGCTTTCGCCAGCAGGAGCAACCCAACCGCGTTGCGAGGGTTGTGCGCCGACCATGCTTCGTAGGCTGTGCTAATCTCCGGCAAATGATTTCCGGCTTGATCGAGCATCTTGCCAAGGAAAACGTAAGGCTGCTCCACTTGTGGATCGATCCGAATCACCTTCAGAAATGCGGTTATGGCGTCGTCAAAACGCCTTTGGCCGTAGCGCGCGACACCAAGAGCCAGGACGAGTTGCGAATCGTCTGGGCGCGATTCCAGGGCGATGGTGAGTACTTCGACGGCCTTGTCGAAGTCCTCCTGTCGGAGCAAAGCTTGAGCGTAGTCAAACGCCATTCGAGGATCAGGTTTTGTCGCCTGCCAGGCTGCGCCCAAGTGTGTTTCGCCCTCGCCGATCTTCCCTGCCGCCAGCAGCGCACGCCCCAGAACGTTTTCGGCGGTAGCGGACGGGTGTTGCTCGAGCGCCTTTTCAGCCGCCACCAGCGCATCCGGCACATCACCGCTGTTCAGAAACAAATTTGCTACTCGCTGCTCGGCTTCAGGGTCAGCGCGTTCACTGGCAGCAAATTTCTGTTCTAACTCGGCGGCATGGCGAAACTCCCCAGTCTTCGTAAAATAGATGGCCAGCGCATGGCAAATGGCCGGATTATCGGCACCAAATTTCTCGGCTTTGCCGGCAGCGCCGGCTGCCGCGGTGGGTTGTTTAAGCCGCGTATAGGTCTCAGCAAGCGATGCCCAAGCGAAAGCGTTGCGTGGCTCTTGCTTGGCGGCTTCTTCGAACGCGCTACGCGCCTGCGCCAAATCGCCGTGTTGCAATGCGGTCAATCCACGTTGCAGGAGTTGGGTCGCCGACTCGGTCGCCAGAAAAAGAAGGAGCAGTGGTAGCAAATACTAAAGCTACTAAACGAAAAGATTGGCGGGCGAAAGCGTGATTTCGCCTGCATCAAGATTCTTGTCAAGCGGCAAAACCTTTCGCGATTCCTGACCCTTGTGATACATCCACACAGCCTTTTTCTCTGGATCAATTACCCGGCAAAAAGGTGCACCCCACGCGTGAAAGCGCTCACATTTTGCCAACATGTGTCCGATACGTTGATCGGGCGAAAGCACTTCAATACACAGATACGCGGATTGTCAGGTCCCGGATAGTCGCCGCTAGTTTTACCGGGCCTCATCAGAACAACATCGGGAACCCGAAATTCCGCCTCGCGAAGGCGGCCAGTGAGGGCGAGGTCGCCATAACCGTAGCTTACCGCTTTCCTCTAAAATCGAAAGGCCGCCCAGCGTCCTTTGGAACGCCGGGCGGCCTCACTTTGAAAACTACTCTCTGTGTTAGAACCGCAGTCTCAACTGGAACTGGAGATGCCGTTCAGTGCCAGCGGTAGTGCTGGTGATCTGACCGAAATTCCCGCTGGTTTGACTGTTGCTTGGAGTACTGAACTGGGGCGTATTGGCTACGTTCGTTCCCTCAGCTCGAAACTCAAGTTTAATCCGCTCGGTGAATGCGAAGTCCTTGAAGATGGAGAAATCAAGGGTCCGTATCGGTGGTCCTACGTTGCTCTGCACGCCTACGTTGCCTTCAGACAGGCCCTGGCTGCCGACAGGCAGGAAGTTAGCGGTGTTAAACCATTCGTTCGGCGTACGTCCGCCCGGAGGAGCAGCATTGGCACTTTTGCCCGCGATGACTTCCGTTCCGCAGCCGCCGTTAACTTCCAGACAGCCGCTGGAATCCAACGTGAATGGCTGGCCAGAACGAAGGCTGAGAATGCCATTCACCTGCCAGTTACCAAGGGCAATATCGGCGGCCCTGTTCATGCCGGAGCCATACTGTTTGCCCCTGCCAAAGGGAATAGCGTAGTTGAAGGAAGTAACAAAGTTCTGCCGTATATCCCAAGCTGAACTGGAGTAAGACGAATTTTGATTGGCGTTATCCACGGTGTAGAAGCCAACCGCACCCGACAGGGTTGTGCCGGTATCGGAAAGAGAGTGCCCGTAGGTGTACGCTCCCTGGAACTGGAGACCATTAGACAAGCGCTTTGTCAACTTTGCCGTCATTGCGTTGTAATTCCCGAAACCAAAGGTAGCAGTTCCGGAGACGCCTCCGAGATCCGGATACAAGCTGGTGCTGGTTCCGGTAATCGCAGGGTTCGCGGTAAAGATGAGCGGACCCGTGTTCGGATTGGGCTGATAAAGTTGGTGCGATTGGTGATTGCCAAGGTAACCGACTTCGAGAGCCATCTGCCCCGGAAGCTCATGCTGGACCGAGACGTTCCACTCCTGAACCATCGGATTATCAAAATCCTGAGCAACCTCGCGGAAGTTCAGCGAAGAGACAGGATATCCAGTGAACACATTGGTTGGAAATCCAACCGCTATTCCGCCCGTTGGAAGGCCATTGCCCATCAAAGGATCTGGCTGGAACTCATTAACGCCGTTGGGCCGATCCAAAGAAGGAGATTCGTTGAAGGGTGCAGATTCTCCACGGTTCGGGTTTCCGCCCTGGTTTTCCTCACCGCCGTAGAAGATACCGTACGAGCCACGAACAACGGTCTTTTCCCGGAGGTTGTAGGCAAATCCCATACGCGGCCCGATGTCCGCCTTATCCCATGGAATCATGTAGCTATTCACTTGGCCACGACTGACTGTAATCGGCGTCGTGAACAGCGCAGGGAATGTCACGCCGTTAATCGTAGCGGGCGCATTAAAGTTCGACGGCAACGGGGCGTTCATGTTTGGACCCGTCGGGATATAGAGCGTCAGGTTCTGCAGGTCGAAATTGGATTGACGCCCAAACTGCTCGCCAATGGGCGAAAACAATTCATAACGCAAACCCAAGTTAAGAGTCAATTTGTGACTGAATTTCCAGTTGTCCTGGATGTACCCAGCGTAGCCCTGCTTCGTTGAAGAGATAAAGTTCGTCGTGGAAATGTTGTCATAGTCGATCGCTCCCAGCATAAAGGAAGCAAACTCGTCCCCGGTGGTCGATGGGGTGGAGGCACCCGTAAGACTCGGGAATGCGGTTTCCGTACGTTCGAATCCTATTTCGCCATGGGGCTCCGGAACCTGGAAGAACGGGAAGTGAAGTTCTCTGAACTCGCCACCGACTTTGATCGAGTGCGTCCCTTTGTTGATGGTCACGTTGTCGATAAGATCCCACTCGTTGTTGTATTCCTTGGTGGGAAGCCAATTGTTGGCACCGATTTGACTGTAGCGTTGCAAGTCGAACTGTGGCAATCCGCCGTTCAATGTCGTAGTCGGATCGTATCCGCCAATTCCAAATGCTTTGTACTCATCAGTATTTGCATTGGCTTGCGTGCGTGCTGTTACCAACCGGCTGAAACCGACGCGCGCTTCGTTCACCATGGTTGGTCCGAAAATGTGTGCCCAACTCAGATTGCCGTTGCGGCCCAAGTCCTGTTCGCTGCTGCCGGCGAAATTGCCACCGTCTAGCGCTCCCTGGAAGGGCGGCTTACTGGTTTTAGACGTATTTGTCCAGCTAATAGATCCGAAGATGCTGTTAGCGTCATTCATATGGTAATCGACGCGCCCGTCACCTTGGTCTGTCGTCAAAGCACCAGGTGTCACCGTATAGTAGTCGTTTGTCGGAAAGACGCCCGTAGCGGAACCGATCGCCTGATTCGGTAGTGGGTAAAGGGCCGCCAATTTCGATGCAACCGGGTCCATTTCCGAGGCTGGGATCGTATTATTGGCGTAAGGAGTTCGAGTATACACCGGGGTTGCGCCCGAGATTGCGGTTAAAGTACCAGGCGTGCAACCGCTGGTGCAGAGCGTTGTCGTTGGGTCATATATCGGCACGTTGAGCTGTGAAAAATTGCCCGTTCTAGAAAGTGCCGTTGGAATCGTGTAAAAACCGCCATAACCCAAACCGTCCACGGAACCACCAGAAGTCGCAATCCGAGTTCCTTGATAGTCGCCGAATATGAATAGCTTGTTCTTAATAATCGGGCCGCCAGCAGCGCCGCCGAATTGGTTCTGAATAATAGGATCGCGAGGGACGCCGCTAAGGTTGTTCGTCCAGCTGTTCGCATTCAAGTCCGTATTTTGTAAAACTTCAAACAGCACGCCGTGAACTTGATTGGTACCGGATTTCAAGGTGATATCCAGAATTCCTCCGGCCGCGCGGCCATACTCCGCGCTGGCGCCGTTCGTAATCACCTGCATGTCGCCAATGGCTTCTACCGAAGGGCCAATGACAAACGATGTTTGATTGATGAAGTCGATAACGTTGACGTTGTTGTCGACGCCGTTCAACAGGAAGTTATTCTCACCAGTAGACCGCACACCGTTGGCGGAGAATCCGCCGCCGTTTGCATCGCGCGCGCCACTCTCAGGCGGAACCACTGCAACAGACAAACGCGCCAGATAGGAAAATACTCGCTGTCCGCCAAGCGGTAATTCAGAAACCTGAGCAGCATTCAAGTTTTCCGTTATCGCCGGCGATTCTGTTTGGAGAAGCGGAGCAGCCGCGGTTACTTCGACAGTCTGCGAAGCGTTACCAACTTTCAGTGCGATATTGACCGCAACCGGTTCGCCCGGGTTCACAAGCACGTTACCCTGTTGCGATCTCTCGAAACCAGATGCCTCCACGGTAACCGTGTAGGTCCCAGGGTTCAAAGCCGGACGTGTGAACGTTCCAGTTTCGTTTGTAACGGTGTCATACGCTACTCCGGTCGCATCGTTCTTGATGGTTATCTTGGCATTAGGAATGGCCGAGCCAGACGGATCGGTAATGGTTCCAGTAATGGTACCTAAATCGCGCTGAGCAAGAGCAATACTGCTAGTTGCAAACAGTGCGAGGAAAATTAGCAGAGAATTACGCCAACGTGGCATATTTTAAAAACCCCTCTTACGTTGAGTTACGGAAAGACCTCGAACTGCACTAGATCCTATCACACGTAAACGCTTACATCAAGACTTTTTTAGTGGCTTTGTCCTAGGATAATCTCGGCTCCTAGCTGGGATGTATCCTAGGTCTGGATGTTCCGGCGCACTGCGGCGATTTCGTGTTTCCTACTTGGCTTGGCCGCGGCGCAACTCCCCAGCGCCAAATTTTTCTTTCGGGATGTCGCCCAAGCGGCGGGTTTAGCGGGCAGGAACGTCTTCGGCGGCCTGGATCGCAAGGACTATATCCTTGAAACTACAGGAAATGGCGTCGCCATCTTCGATTACGATGGCGATGGCCGCAACGACATTTTCGTTGCCAACGGGACCCGCTTGAACTCGACTACCCCCTCGCCGCCCCAGCTATACCACAATGATGGAGACGGGCATTTTCACGATGTGGCTGGAGCTGCAGGCCTGAACGTCACTGGCTGGGGCCAAGGGGTTTGCGTTGGCGATTTCGACAATGACGGTCATCCGGACATGCTGGTCACGTATTACGGGCGCAACATCCTCTACCGGAACCGAGGCGACGGAACCTTTGAAGACTTCACCGGCAAAGCAAAGCTGCCCACTAGCGGAATCCGTTACGGATCAGGGTGCTCGTTTGTCGATTATGACCGCGACGGGTATCTGGATATTGTGCTGGCCAATTACGTGGATCTCGATTTGGACAAAACGCCGCGCCCCGGTCAGAGCGATTTTTGCTCGTGGAAATCGATTCCTGTTATGTGCGGGCCGCGCGGTTTGCCCAAAGCCTACCCCGTGATTTATCACAATAATCACGACGGCACCTTCACCGATGTCAGCGAAGCCGCCGGCTTTTTGAAACCGGGCGGACGGTATGGTTTGGGCGTTGTGGCGGCTGATTTCGATAACGACGGTTGGCCTGACATTTACATTGCATGCGACATGACGCCCAGCTTATATTTCCACAACCTGCATAACGGCACATTTGAAGAACGAGGGGCTGAAGCCGGAGTCGCCTTCAACTTTGACGGAGCACTGCAAGCGGGCATGGGCGTGGCCGTGGCCGACTACGATAACGACGGCAGGCTCGACATTGCGAAGACGAATTTTTCAGGCGATCTGACATCGCTGTTCCACAACGACGACGGAAAGTTCTTCACCGATGTGTCGCGTGAGAGTGGTTTGAAGGCGCGGCAGTATTTGGGTTGGGGCGTTGCGTTCGTGGATGTGGATGACGATGGCTGGCGCGATCTCATCGTGGCGAATGGACACGTTTATCCCGAAGTAGAAGGCAAACAACTGGGCGATACCTATTTGCAGCCCACAGTTCTATATCACAATCTTGGGAACGGAAAGTTCAAAGACGTGACCGAAGAAGCGGGTCCGGCTTTCCAGACGCCGCGGCCAGCTCGTGGACTGGCTGTAGGCGATCTCGACGGCGATGGCAGACAGGAAATCGTCATCGTTAACATGAATTCGACGCCCAGTCTTTTGAAGAACAGTGGCGCGCGCGGGCACTTTATAAACCTCAGTCTTAGTGGAACCAAGTCTAATCGCAGCGCTATAGGAGCGCGCGCCATCGTGTCAGTGGGCGGCCGCAAGATGATAGATGAAGTGATGAGCGGCGGCAGCTTTTATTCGAACAACTCGTTCACGCTCCATTTCGGCCTGGGCACGGCCGCGGCAGTGGACGGAATCGAAATCCGGTGGCCGAGCGGTACGGTTCAGAAGATTGGCAAAACCACCGCCGATCAGACGCTAAAGATCACGGAGCAGTAGACAAGTGAATCGGCGTGAGTTTCTGGTTTCTACGGCGGCACTCGCGTGCTGGAAGCAACCAGTCGCCTTCGCGGAGGAAGTGCACCCTCATGAACCGCTTTATCTGAAGCTCAAACAGTTCATTGAGCCGGGCAATGATGAGTTTGCGGGTGAGAAAGCGGCGATTGAGTTGAAAGCCACTTTGCACGCGGCGCTTCAATCCAAAGAGTTGGCCGAGGCTGCCATTGGGCCAACTTCTTACAGACAGCTTGCGGCGGATCTGGCGGAAGGAGTGTTCGAAGGACCGCCTGCGGAATGGCGGGTCTGGGTGGAGTCTTTGGGAAATGTGCGGCGTGCGGAGTTCTTCCCTTTGCCTGAAGATACCGTGCGCTTCGAAGTGGCGAGTGAGAAAAACGGCATGCTGTTTTACCGTGTCGGGTTATGGCGGTACGAAGGTGGCAAGCTTTCACCCATTGAGGAACACGTTGCTTCTGCCCCCAAGCCGTTTTTTCGCGATGTGACGGCTGCGGTCTTCGAACATGCAGCCACTTTTCGTGAACAATTGGTGCGCGGTGTCCCTTATTGGCGATCGCGCCTTGATCCGGCCAGCGGGATTGATTTGTATGGCAGCAACGGCATTGCGGTTGGTGATATAGATGGCGATGGAACAGACGAAGTTTACGTTTGCCAGCCCGGGGGATTGCCGAACAAGTTATTCAAATTTCGAGATGATGGCACAATCGCGGATATCAGCGAAGCTTGGGGCGCGGACATTTTGGACGATACTTCGTGCGCGCTGTTTGTCGACCTGCGTAACAGCGGCCGGCAGGACTTGGTGGTCTTGCGCAACAACGGACCGGTGTTGCTGCTGAACGAGGGTGCGAATTTCCGCTTGCGCAAAGATGCCTTTCGTTTTGCCACGTTGCCGCAAGGCGGTTTCACGGGAATGGCGGCCGCTGATTTCGATCGTGATGGCAAGCTCGACTTGTATTTGTGCTGCTATGTCTATTTTCAAAGCGAGGCCCAATACACCTATGCTTCGCCGTATCACGACGCAAGGAACGGGCCGCCGAATTTTCTTTTCCGCAACAAGCTGAATGACGATGGCAGCGGTTTCTTCGAAGACTGCACCGCGGAAACCGGCATGAACGAGAACAACGACCGCTTCAGCTTCGCTCCGGCGTGGTGCGATTTCAACGAAGATGGCTGGCCCGATCTCTATGTCGCGAACGATTTCGGACGCAAGAATTTGTACGTCAATCGCGAGGGCCGGTTTCGTGACAAAGCGGCGGAAGCGGGAGTGGAAGACATCGGACCTGGGATGAGCGCGGCGTGGTTTGATCATGATGGCGATGGGCGGGCGGATCTCTACGTGGCAAACATGTGGACCGCGGCGGGCCAGCGAGTGATTCACGACCGGCATTTCGGCCCCGCGCAGCAAGCACCCGACGCGTACAGGCACCACACCATGGGAAATTCGTTGTTCCGTAATCGCGGCGATGGCAAGTTTGACGACGTGACCATGCAGCAGCAGGTTGGGTTTGGGCGGTGGGCATGGGCGGCGGATGGGCACGATTTCGATAACGATGGTCACGCCGAGATTTTCGTGACTTGCGGCATGTTAACCAACGAATCGGAGACGGATCTAAGCAGTTTTTTCTGGCGGCAAGTGGTGGCAAGGTCACCGGTAATAGCGCAGCCTTCGGCAGCTTACGAAAACGGCTGGAACGCGATCAATCAATTCATTCGCGAAGACTACAGTTGGAACGGCCGCGAACCTAACGTGCTGCATGTGAAACGCGGTGGCCGGTACTTCGATTTTTCAGGCGTGAGCGGATTGGATTTTGCGGACGATTCGCGGGCGTTCGCCGTAACTGATTTTGACGGTGACGGCCGGCTGGATTTGATTTTGAAAAGCCGTCTTGGACCGCAAGTGCGCGTGTTGCAGAATGATTGCGCAACCGGACGCGCCATCGCTTTTGAGTTGCGTGGGACGAAATCGAATCGCGATGGTATTGGGGCCAAGGTGGAAGTGGATGGGCAGGCAAAATGGCTGGGTGCGGGCACGGGGTTTCTTTCACAGCACAGCAAAAGGTTGATTTTTGGGCTGGGAGCGAACGAAACGGCAAGGCGTGTGCGGATCGTTTGGCCGTCGGGAACAGTGCAAGTGCTGGCTGACTTACCTGCTGGCCATACGCACACGGTTACGGAAGGTAATTCGCGCATAGAGAGTAGACCGTTTCGTGCGGCACGGCCGTTGTCAGCGGCCGCTGTGAAGGGGAACAACAGTCTGCGCCTGGAAGACACTTGGTTCATGGAACCAATTCCGTTGCCGGAGCCTCAGCGGGGTCCGGGGTTGCTTGTGTTGAACGAGAAGCGCGAGGAATATGAAATCTTCCGCCGTTATCTCTTCGATTGGCGAACATCTTTGGTTACGCCGCTCCATCTGCTGCTGAACAAAGACGGGCACGCTATCAAGGTGTATGCAAGTGCGCCAAGTAACGAGCAAGTCAAGACTGATTTGGCAAAACCGGGCAAAGCGCTGCCGTTTGGCGGTTTCTATGTTGGCGATCCACACCGCGATTTCTTTAAATTTGGCGCGGCGTATTTATGGTCGGGCTACTACGAACAAGCATTGCCGTATTTGCGGCAGGTATTGCGACGCACGCCCGAGAATGCGCGCGTGCTTGTGCTGGTTGGCCAGATCCATTTGCAGGCCAACCGAATGGATGATGCCGAGAAGAGTTTTCGCGACGCTTTGGCTGTGAACGAACGGAATCCGGAAGCTTGGGCCGGCCTTGGTGACGTGTATGACTCGCGCAAAGATCTTAAACAGGCAAAAGACAGTTACGATAAAGCGCTGGATTTAAAACCAGATCTGCTTTACACGCTGCTCAACGCCGGACAGTTAGCAGACAAAATGGATGAGCAGAAGCGCGCCGAAGACTTCTACCGCCGTGCGCTTACGTTGAATCCGCAGCAGGCCGAAGCGGCGAACGGCTTAGGGTTGGCTCTGGCCAAGCAAGGGAATCAGGAAGACGCCAAGAAATATTTCGAACAAGCTATCGCGTTAAAACGGGATTTCGCAGGAGCCATCAACAATCTGGGCGTACTATATATTCAGCAAGGTAAGCCGAACGAGGCGATTGCGGCGTTTGAATATGGAATCAGCGTTGCGCCGCAGGATGAAGCGTGTTATCTGAACCTTGGGCGGATCTACGCGCAACAGGGAAAGTTTGACCGAGCAAGGCAACTCATGCAGCAATTGCTGGAACATAGACCGGATAGCGTGACCGCGAAGCGGGCTTTGCAGGACCTGAACGGGCGATGATGCCGATTCTCAAAGCAGCGTTTCTATGGGCAGCGCTAGTGACTCAGCAACAGCAGGTCGCAGATTCGGGCCGTTGCCTCACGCTGGCCGAAAAACCCGACGCGCGGGTGGAACAAAAGCCAATGATCGCACCGGGTCCACCGCCGCTATTGAGCTTTCGTTATTACGAAGGAAAAGCCCATCACCGTTTTGGAAACACGGATTTGATGTTGGATGATGCTGGCCATTAGCGGTATTGCATTTGCGCTTTTGCTCGCGCAAAGCGGGTTGAGAGACGAGGGCATTCGAGCTTTCAACGAAGGACGCTATTCAGTCGCTCTAGCCAAATTGACTGAGGCGGCGAAGGATTCGAACGATAAGCAGACCCAATTGTTCCTGGCGCTTTCGCAAGCGGCGACCGGCGGCTGCGCAACGGCTTTATCTGTGTTGAGCGTAATGGCGAAAGACGAACCGCTGGCCGGGATTGGCGCGGTGAAGTGCTACAGCTCGATAGGCGACGAGACAAAAGCCTTAGCGTTACTTGACGAAATGACGGCACGCTGGCCCAATAACGCGGACGTGCTTTACCTAAAGGCCAAGCTGCATATGAAGGCCTTCAATGACATGACGCTGGCTATGTTCCAGCGAACGCCGG
This sequence comes from Bryobacterales bacterium, assembly GCA_003167495.1. Taxonomy (GTDB): domain Bacteria; phylum Acidobacteriota; class Terriglobia; order Bryobacterales; family Bryobacteraceae; genus Bog-105. Next base: position 35,845 of record PMSX01000113.1, read on the forward strand.
CGTCCTACCGCGTGCATGAACTTTCGGCGGAGATTTTTGAAGTGCAGAGCCGTTACGACGAGGCTGTCGGTGAGTATCAGAAAGCGATTGAGATGAATCCGCAGGCGCCCGATTTGCACTTTCGGCTTGGACGCGCGATCTTACTGGCGGGGCACAATCCAGACGCACTGACAAAAGCGGCGGCGGCATTCCAAGACGAATTGAAGCTGAATCCAGAAGACGGCGCGTGCGAATTTCAACTCGGACAGATTGCGCAGGTGGAAGGCAAGAAGCCCGAAGCGAAGTCGCATTTTGAAAAGGCGCTGGAGTTGTCTTCACAATTCGTGCAAGCGATGGTCGCGCTTGGGAAAATGGAAACGCTCGACAAGCATTACGACAAAGCGCTTGAACTGTTGACCAAGGCAGTGGAATTGCAACCGACCAACGAGACCGCGCATTATGCTCTGTTCATGGCCTATCGCGACGCCGGACAGATGGACAAAGCGAAAGAAGAGAAGTCTGTTCTCGATAAGTTGCAGAAACCGCCCGAGGGGGAGTTTAGCAATTTCCTAAAGAAGCTCGGCGAAAAGCCGCCCGCCCAGTGATGACAAAACTCCTGGCGGCGGCGCTACTCGTCGCTGACTTTCAAAATGTAGCCAAACAAGCGGGACTGATTGACATTTTCCCCAACGGCGGCGACGTCACCAAGCAATACATCATTGAGACAACTGGCAGCGGCATCGCCTTCATCGATTACGACAACGATGGGCTGCTGGATCTGTTCGTGCTTTCCGGCAAAGGCGGAACGAACCGGATGTATCACAACGAAGGAAACGGGCGTTTTCTGGATGTGACCGCGAAACTTGGCCTAGAATCGAGCGGCTGGGCGCAAGGCGTTTGTGCGGGCGATTACGATAACGACGGCTATACCGATCTGTTTGTGACGTTTTGGGGCGGCAATCATCTTTACCGGAATATTGGCGGAAAGCGTTTCGAAGATGTGACACAGAAGGCTCACCTGACGCAAGATCGAGTGAGATACAACACCGGTTGCGCGTTCATCGATATGGATAACGACGGCAAGGTTGATCTGTTCGTTTCGAATTACTTGAAGTTCGATCCAGCCACGACGCCACAACCGGGCGCGAATCCGTATTGTTTTTATCGTGGCATCGCGGTGAATTGCGGGCCGCGCGGGCTACCCTTCGACCGCAACATTCTCTATAAGAACAACGGCGACGGAACGTTCAGCGATATTTCGGAAGAATCGGGAATCGCCACGGCTTTCGGGCACTATTCACTCAGCGTGCTCACGGGCGATTTCAATGAAGATGGGCTGCCGGATATCTATGTCGCGTGCGATCAGACACCTTCGCTGCTCTACATCAACAAGGGGCACGGCAAGTTTGAGGAAGAGGCCGTGCTGCGTGGTGTAGCCTTCGATCAAAATGGCAAAGCGATGTCGGGCATGGGAGCGGCGGAAGCGGATTACCAGAGCGAGGGGCATCCGAGCATCTTTCGGACTAACTTCTCAGACGAGTTCGAGACGCTGTATCACAACCGCGGCGATGGCAACTTCGACGACGTGACGTTGGATGCGGGGCTCGGACAAAACACGCGTTACGTGGGCTGGGGGACTGGGTTTTTCGATTTCAATAACAATGGCTGGAAGGATTTGCTGTTAGTGAACGGGCATGTGTTCCCGGAAGTTGAGAAATTGCATATCGATATCCATTACAAAGACCGCGCAATTCTTTATCAGAATCTTGGAAACGGCAAGTTCAAAGATGTGTCGAAGGAAGCGGGTTCAGCGTTCAGTGAGTTGCATTCGGCGCGCGGCGCGGCGTTTGGCGATATCGACAATGACGGCACGTTGGAAGTGGCAGTGAACAACCAAAACGAAGCGCCGTCGCTGTTCAAGCAGGCCCACAAAGCGCCAGGCCACTGGCTGATTCTGAAGTTGGAAGGAACCAAGGCGAATCGCAGCGCCATTGGCGCGCGGGTGAAGGTGATCACCGGCGAACATGCGCAGTGGGGAGAAGTGCGCAGCGGCGGCAGCTACCTTTCGCAAAGCGATCTGCGTTTGCATTTCGGATTGGGAGCGGCAGCCGCGGCGGATCGTATCGAAGTGGCGTGGCCTGGCGGCGCGCGGCAAACCATTGAGAACCAGCCGGGGGATCGCGTGCTCGTGATCAAACAACAGCAGTAAGTACAATCAGGAACATGCGCCTAGTTGCAATGTTTCTCTCCGCCGTGGCGGTCGTCTCCGCTCAAAGCATTCAATATGACGCGAGCAGGAAAGTATGGCTACTGAATACGCGAGTGAGTTCGTACGCCATGGGAATTGCGCCCGATGGAGAACTGCAGCACTTGTATTGGGGTGGACCTTTGTGGCGAATCGAAGATGTGCCCGCCGCTAAGACCAGAGACGACATTTCTTCGTTCGATCCGCACGAGATGCTCGAAGCTGAAGAGTTTCCGGGCTGGGGCGGCAAACGGTTTTATGAAACGGCGCTCAAGGTTACGCGGGCCGATGGCAATCGCGACCTGGTTTTGCATTATGAATCGCATAAGACGGACGGCGACACGCTCTCCATCACGCTCAAGGACATCAACAACGATATTGAGGCGGTTCTCGAATACCGGGTATTCGCCGACGCAGGCATCGTCAGCCGGCGCGCGATCATCCGAAACAAGAGTAACCAGGCAATCACCGTAGAAAGCGCGCAATCGGCAACCTGGAATCTGCCGCCGGGGGACGGTTACCGGCTGACTTACTTGAGCGGGCGCTGGGCTGCGGAGACGCAAGTGAACCGCGAGCCGATTCACGAAGGGATGAAGGTGCTGGAAAGCCGCCTGGGTCACACCGGCCATAACTTCAATCCGTGGTTTGCCATAGACAAGGGCGAAGCGAATGAAGAACACGGCAGCGTATGGTTTGGCGCGTTGGCGTGGAGCGGAAACTGGCGCATTTCAGTGGAGCAGACGCCGTACAAACAAGTGCGTGTCACGGGAGGTTTCAACACATTCGATTTTGCCTATCCACTCAAGCCGGGCGAACAGTTGGAGACACCCGTATTTTACGGGGGCTACGCGGCTAATGGTTTTGGCGAGGCTTCGCGATTGTTGCATGGCCTTGAACTGAGTAGTATTGAGCCGCATGGCTCGGCTGCGCGCGTAAGACCTGTCTTGTATAACTCTTGGGAGGCGACTGAGTTCGATGTAAACGAGGCCGGACAAACAGCGCTCGCACAGAAGGCCGCTAAACTTGGGGTCGAGCTATTTGTGATGGACGATGGCTGGTTTGGCAAGCGCAATACAGATCATGCTGGACTCGGAGATTGGGTGGTGAATCCGCAGAAATTTCCCACTGGCCTGGGAGGTTTGATCAAGTCTGTGAATGCGCTCGGTATGGATTTCGGCTTGTGGGTGGAACCGGAGATGGTGAATCCGGACAGCGATCTCTATCGAGCGCATCCTGATTGGGTGATGAACTTTCCCGGGCGACCGCGCAGCGAACTGCGGAATCAACTCGTGCTTAATATGGCGCGCGACGACGTGAAGGAACACATCTTCGAGGTGTTGGACAAGCTCGTCACGACCTACACATTCCGCTATTTCAAGTGGGATATGAACCGGATCTTCTCGGAGCCTGGATGGCCGGAAGTGAGCGCCGACGCACAACGGGAGCTCTGGGTGAAGTATGTATGGAATTACTACGAGATCATGGATCGCCTGCGAAAGAACCATCCAGAGCTTGAGATTGAATCGTGCTCGGGAGGTGGAGGACGAATTGATTTGGGAGTACTGAGGTATGTGGACGAGGTCTGGACGTCGGACAACACCGAAGCGTTCGACCGCTTGCAAATTCAGGAAGGGTTTTCCCAGGCTTATGCGGCAAAATTCATGTCGGCATGGGTGACGGACGTGCCGAATACGAACGGCCGGAGCACGCCGCTGCGCTATCGCTTCCTGGTGGCAATGCAAGGAGCGCTCGGTGTGGGGTCGAATCTAAATAAGTTTACTGACGGAGATACAAAGCTAGCCACGCAGATGGTGGCGCTCTACAAGCGTATTCGCGAGACAGTGCAGTTTGGGAGTTTGTACCGGCTACTTTCGCCGCGCACCAACGACACAACAGCCAATGAGTACGTCTCAAAAGACGGTAAGGAGGCGGTGGTGTTTGCGTTCCGGCACTCACAGCAGTACAACACCGAACCTCCCACGATTCACCCTCAGGGTCTTGAACCACGCGGCGTCTATCAACTTGAATTGTGGGACGGCACACTGCTCGAAAAGTCCAGCGGCGCTTACTTGATGGAGAACGGTATCCACGTAAATCTGCGCGGGGATTTCGATAGCACCGCAGTGTTGTTGCACGGGCAGTAAATCAGTCTTCCCGATAATTCAAAAGCGGCTTCTGGCCTGCAGGAATCGCCGATTTGTACGTCATCGTCTTGACTTGCTGCTGTAGGTCGGATTTGGCTGCAGAAATCACTTCGGGATGCGCGAAAAGATCCGCCCCGATCAGGGCAAGTGATTTGGCGGAGATCAGCATTCCTTCCTGACCGATGCTCATGCCGGCTGCGGCGGCCGCCTGCCAGGTGTGAGGCGCCGATCCCGGCACGAAGGTGGCAGAAGTAAAGCCGATGGTGGGTACTACCCAACTGATGTCGCCCACATCGGTGGAAGCGGCAGGCGCATTTGGATCGACTGGCCGCAACGGCACGATTGTGCTTGTTTGCTCCCAATGTCCGGCGGCGGAGGGTGGCAGGGTCTTTTGCAATTCTTCCGCAAACGCCTTTTGCTCGGGAGTATAAGCGAAACCTCCCACCTCTTCCAGTTCTTTCTGCGCGAGTTCCGCCAGCGGCGCGTTGGTTAGGACGTTGGCGTCGGCGCTAATTACTTTCACATCCACGGTAGTCTCAGTCATGAGAGCCGCACCTTGCGCGATCTTCTGGATTCGCTCCCAAATGTCACTGAGCGTTTCGCCCGAGGGACTGCGCGCTGTGAGAAAGATTTGCGCCAGATCGGGCACAACATTCGGCGCGACACCGCCTTTGGTAATGATGTAGTGAATGCGCGAAGAACTGGGCACATGCTCGCGCATAAACTCGACGCCGTTGCCCATCAGCATAACCGCATCGAGCGCAGACCGGCCGCGATCAGGGGCAAAGGCGGCGTGCGCGGCCACACCGTGAAAGGTAAATTTCGCCGAGCTATCGGCCAATGAACCTCCATTGAAAACCATATTCCGATCGGCGGGATGCCAGTGCAGAACCACATCGACACCATTGAAGAGACCAGCGCGCACCATATAGACCTTGCCGGAACCGCCTTCTTCAGCGGGAGTGCCGTAGAAACGCAGTGTGCCCTGGATGTGATGTTTCTGCATATATTGCTTCAGCGAGACAGCGGCGAGTGCGGCAGCTGAGCCAAGCAGATTGTGTCCGCAGCCATGGCCCGGCGCGGCAGCTAACACCGGCTTCCTGGTGGGCGAGGCTTCTTGTGAGAGCCCTGGCAGCGCATCGAATTCACCTAGAATCCCGATCACGGGTTTGCCAGAACCGTAGCTCGCCACAAAGGCGGTGGCCATATCCGGCATCGGCGCTTCCACGCTGAATCCGGCAGACTTCAATTGCTGCTGTAAGAGCGCTGAGCTTTTCTCTTCGTGATAACCAAGCTCGGCATATTCCCATATTTGCTTTGACACGCGCTGGTATTGGGGCGCATTGTCTTTCACCAGCTCTAGGATCTGCTGATGGTCTTGGCCGTGCATAGGTTGAAGTAGCGCAAGAAAAATCAAACACCTCATCAAGAAGCCTCCGCTGAGATTCTCGCATGCTATAGTCACGTTCAAATTCGGAAATTGGATAAATGAAACTGCCCGCACTATTTCTTTTGGCCATTTTGTCTACCGCGCTACTTCAAGCACAGGAGACTCCAGCCGCCGCTCCCAAAGCTTCCACGGAATCAGCGAAGCCAGCGGAAGCCACTGAAGAAAAGCCGGTGATCACTCATCACAAGATCACGGTGGGCGGCAAAGCACTCGCATACACAGCCACTACGGGCTTTCTGCCGATCAAAGACGACCAGGGTCATGTGGAAGCACACATGTTTTACGTTGCATATACGTTAGACACCAGCGGCCCTAAGCGCCCACTGACATTTGCTTTCAACGGCGGTCCAGGCTCCGCAACTATTTGGCTACACATGGGTTGCTTCGGACCTAAGCGAGTCAAGATGCGCCCCAACGGCTTCATGCCGCCCCCTCCTTTCGAGTGGGAGGACAATCAAAACACTATCCTCGACAGAACCGATCTCGTTTTCGTCGATGCCATCGGCACGGGTTACAGCCGAGCCACTACACCTGAACTGGGCAAGAAATTCTGGAGTGTGTCGGGCGACATTGCAGCCTTCGGCGAATTTATCCGGCTCTATCTGCAAAAGAATTCGCGCTGGACTTCGCCTGTGTATCTAGCAGGCGAGAGCTACGGCACCACGCGCGCGGCGGGACTTTCGGGCTACCTGGTCGATCACGGAATCGCACTCAACGGTATCGTTCTCATCTCCACCATTCTTAACTTCGAAACGGTGAGCTTCGGCATTGGAAACGATTTGCCCTACATTCTCTACTTACCGACGTACGCATCGACTGCCGCGTTTCATCACAAACTGGCTCCGGAACTCGAGAAAGATCCGGAAGCGCTACGTCAAGAAGTGGAAAAGTTTGCGGCGGACGAATACACTGTCGCTTTGCAGCAGGGCGATGCGATCGATCCCAGCTTGCGCCAGACGGTAATCGATCGTCTCGCGCGCTACACCGGATTGAGCAAGCAATACATCGCGCGGTGCAATCTGCGAGTGGATCTTTCGCATTTTGATACGGAACTGCTGCGCGACGATACCAAAATCGTTGGCCGCCTTGATGGCCGGTTCACGGCCTTCAACGAAACGGCAACGCAGCAAACACCTGAATTCGATCCTAGTGAAGCAGCTATCCGCCCACCGTACACAGCCGTATTTGGCGATTACGTGAAAATGGAGCTAGGCTTTCAATCCGATTCCGTCTACTACGTCCTAGGAGGCGGCGTTGGGCGTTGGGATTTTGATACTGGCGGGCGGTTGGGTTTTGCCGACACTAGTCAAGCTCTGCGCCGTGCGTTTGCGAAGAATCCTTTTCTACAGGTCTACATTGCGGAAGGCTTCTACGATGCAGCAACGCCATACTTCGCGGTAGATTACACCTTCAACCACATGGGACTCACGGCCGATGCGCACCAGAACATCACGCGCGGCCACTTCAACGCCGGGCACATGGTTTACATTGATAACGAGTCGATGACCAAACTCAAACAAGACGTAGATGCTTTGTTTGACCGGTCACTAGCCAGGTAACCCAATCATGATGCATCTCCGCTGCAGTGTAAGCAACTGCGGAACGACGCTAGAACTGCATGACCGCGCGCTCGCCTGCCCTAAATGCGGCGATCTGCTGGAAGTGGTTATCGATCCGCCGCCGGCTGATCCGGCGGAACTCAAGCGCTGTTGGCTCGAACGCCGCCTATCCAACGAACCACGCGACACTTCCGGTGTCTGGCGTTTTCGCGAATTGCTGCCCGATGTCTACGGCACGGCCGGAGTGGTTACGTTGGCGGAAGGCAACACACCCATCGTACGCGGGCAAAAGACGCTGTCTTTCGCCGGACTCAAGAATCTTTCGTTCAAGCATCTTGGCTGGAATCCCACTGGATCGTTCAAAGATTTGGGCATGACCGCCGGCATTACAGAAGCAAAGTTTGTACAAGCGAAAGCCGTGGCGTGCGCTTCGACGGGCAACACGGCCGCCTCTCTCGCCGCTTACGCTGCGCGCGCGGGATTAGCTGGACGGGTTTATTTGCCGGCTGGGCAAGCTTCCACCAACAAACTTGCGCAAGCGCTCGATTACGGCGCTGAGACCGTGCAAATCGACGGCAATTTTGACGACGCTCTCAACGCTTTGCTCGCCTCCAGCGATCCCGATCTTTACTTTCTAAATTCCATTAATCCATTTCGGATCGAAGGGCAGAAGACGGCCATGATCGAAATGCTGGAACAACTGGACTGGCAGATTCCCGATTATCTGGTTGTACCCGGCGGCAACCTTGGAAATTCCTCGGCCTTCGGTAAGGCGTTCATCGAGTTAAAGAAGTTCGGCATTATCGAGCGGACGCCGCGCATTGTCATTGTTCAAGCGGCAGGCGCAAACCCGCTGGCGCAGATGTGGGAGTCGGGCGCTGCCGAGCTGCTTCCCATCGCGGAGCCGGAAACAATAGCCACGGCTATTCGTATCGGCAATCCGCGTTCATGGAAAAAATCGCTGCAAGGTGTGCGTTTTACCAATGGTTTTGTGCTTGACGTGACCGACGAAGAAATCGGCGAGGCGAAGGATTGGATTGGCCGCGACGGTATTGGTTGTGAGCCAGCGTCGGCCACGACGCTCGCGGGCATTCGTAGATTGACGCATTCCGGCAAGATGGAGCCCGACGCCAATGTGGTCGCGATCTTGACCGGTCATGTGCTCAAAGATACCGACTACATCATCAAACGCCGCAAGGCAAGATCCAGCGCAGAACATAATTAGAAATGCCTTCGCCGCAAAACGGACTGGAGATACGTGTCCCAGCGTCCATTGCCAATCTGGGACCGGGTTTCGACACGCTCGCCGTTGCCGTTGAGCTTTACTTGAATCTGTCCGTGACGATTGTCGGGGGCACAAACCAGCTGCATTTCGAATTTGCGGATTGCAAGTTCGATGGTGAGAACTATATCGAGCGAGCTTTCCATTTCGCGGCGCGGCAGCGTGGTGGATCGTTCCCTTCGCTGCACGTAGTGGTACGCACAGAGATCCCCATGCGCAGCGGATTGGGCAGCAGCGCTGCTGCTACCGTTGCAGGTTTGCGCCTTTATGAAGCTGTGGCGGGACCGCTTCCGGAACAAGGGTTGCTGAACGCGGCTTGCGCGCTCGAAGGGCATCCCGACAATGTTGCGGCGGCGCTGCTCGGCGGTCTCACCGTGAGTTGCCAGCTTCCCGATCGATCCGCTTTTGCCGTTAAGCTCGATTGGCCGGCAGCGCTCCGCTTCATTGTGCTGACACCGCAGTACGCGCTTTCCACTGCCGCGTCGCGCGAAGCTCTTCCAGAATTGATTTCGCGCGAAGACGCCGTCTTTAATCTGCAACGAATAGCGCTGCTATTGCAGGCGTTGCAAAGCGGCAATCACTCGCTGTTGCGGGAAGCTTTGCACGACCGCATTCATCAACCCCACCGGCAGAAACTGGTGCCGGCTTTGGAAGAGATTTTGGCGCTCGAACATCCCGATCTACTGGGCGTTTGCCTGAGCGGCGCGGGGCCATCGATTGTAGGTTTGGCGGAGCAAAACTTCGATCAAATTGAGAGGCTGTTCGGGGATGTTTACGAGAAGACTGTGATTCCGTTTACGATTCGACGGTTGTCGGCGCATAGGTGAGGGCTTGCTATGCGCGCGGTTCGGCAACGGCGGCAATCTTACCCAACTGGCATTCTTCATGGACCGCACGCACGGCTTTGTCGAGCATGTCGAGACGCACGATAATGCCGATTGTCAACTCACTAGAACCTTGCGCGATGGCGATGATGTTGGTATTCTCTCTTGAAATAGCGGTAAACACGCGGCCCGCCAAACCAGGTGTGCCGCGCATGCCCTCGCCCACCACTGCCAGCAGACCGACGTTTCCATCTACTTCAATCGGACGCAAATACCCGTGCGCCAGCTCGATAGACAGGTTCGACTCCAGCGCTTCCATAGCGGACGTAACATCGTGTTTGCGAATCAGAAAGCAGAACGTCTGCCGGTAGCTTGAACTGGTGAGTACAAGGATTTCGACGTTCGCGAGCGCCAGAGCATCTAACGCACGAGCCATCAAGCGCGTTCCGCTGAGCACGGCGTTGGCTGGCTCCATGGAGACCAGCGCCACATCCGACATAGAAGTTACGGCACGCGCGCCCTTCGGCTCATCGAAGCTCGAGACGATCTTCGTGCCGGGCTTGTCCAGCGCAAAACTGTTCTTACTCCAGACGGGGATTTGCTTTTCGACAAGCGGAGCAAGGGTGCGCGGATGCAAAACCTTGGCACCGTTATAAGCCAATTCCGCCGCCTCCGCATAGGTCACTTCGTCCAACACGGCTACATCTTTCACCAAACGCGGATCGGCCGTCATAATGCCATCCACATCGGTCCAAATCCAGAGTTCCTGCGCGTCGAGCACGGCGGCCAAAATGGAGGCGGAGAAATCCGAACCGCCGCGGCCTAGCGTGGTGGGACGGCCATCTGCCGTTGCGCCGTTGAAACCGGTGACAACGGGCACGATGCCTTCTTCGATTGCGGGCGCCAATTTGGCAATACATTTTTGACGCGTGGCTTCCATTTGTGGAGAAGCATTGCCGAATACGGCATCGGTGACGATCACTTCGCCGCCATTCACGGCCAACGCCTTGATGCCGGAGGCTTGCAAAAATCTCGCCAGCAACGTCGCCGACAGCCTCTCGCCAATGGCGATTGCTTCATCCACTGAGCGAGGCGGGCGTTCGCCCAACATCAAAATGCCATTCGCAATACGCTGAAATTCGTTTACAAGGGCTTCGACATCTTGCGCCGCGGCAGCGCTTTTGCCGAGCAATTGTTCGGATGCTTCCAGGTGGCGTGCGCGCAGGGCCGCTACTCCGGCGGTGACGGCACTTTTATCTCCCACTTCGGCGCGGCGCAATGTTTCGAGCAACAGGTCAGTCACTTTCGACATGGCGGAAACAACCACTGTGAGCGGGCGCAGTTTCTTCTGCCCGGCAATGATATCCGCTGCTACGCGCATGCGCTCGGCGCTGCCCATACTCGTGCCGCCGAACTTCATGATGAGTAAATTTTTCAGATGAACCCCTCGTTCCATTTTCCCATTTGGCCGAGGTCGCTGGGAAGGTGTGAAATAATCCGCTGCTTGCGGGATGCGTTGCCGACTCCTTTACAGTCGCGGTTCGGCTAGAAGTTGGGCATTCGAAAGTTGGCCCAGGCGGCGTATGCTGAATGAATGAGTTTGGGACCTGGGACCTTCATTGCCGCAGCTTGGATCGCTGTGGTGGTCGTATGGCTGATCGGAGCTTTTACGACAAAGGCAACCGTCCGAAGGCAATCGGCCGGTTCCAGGTTGCTTGAGATTTTGCCGCTGGCTGTCGCGTTCGTGCTGTTGCGGAGCAGTCCTACGCTCCTGGAGTGGACAGCCACACGCTTTGTGCCTGCGACTTTGGGTTGGCAAAGCTTGGGAGCGGCACTTACAGTTGCCGGCATCGCGGTGGTGATTTGGTCGCGTTTCTACCTAGGCAGCAACTGGAGCGGAACCGTCACAGTGAAACAGGACCATGAATTGATCCGATCCGGGCCCTATAGCGTCGTCCGACACCCGATTTATTCTGGCGGTTTATTGGCGATTCTGGGAACAGCGATTTACGTCGGCGAGGTGCGGGGTTTGGGCGCGCTAGTCTTGGTGCTGATCGCGTGGAAGATTAAATCTCTGCACGAGGAGTCGTTCATGGAAAGTGAGTTTGGTGAGCAATATTTGCGGTACCGGCGTGAGGTCAAAGGGTTGGTGCCTTTCATTTGGTAATCCAGCTAACGCCTCCGTCAGAAGATAACCAATCTCCCGATTTAGTCCTGACTCGAACAACCTGTGGACCGTGAGTTTCTATGGCAGTGATGGCGTCTCCGAGTCGCACTGTACCATCCCACACTGTCACTTGATTCCAGTGCAACCCATTGTCAGTGGAATGGAAGAGTGAGCCGTCTTTTCCGCCCGCCCAGATATCCCCTCCAGAAACAGAAAGCGCAAGGAGGTTGGTCTGACTATTCACAACGATGGAACTCCAAGTCTGGCCGCCGTCATCCGATTTCTGCAACACACCGGGAATGGGGCTGACATTCCACAGGCTTTGTCTCTCCCAAGGGCGCGCGAATACTCTTGTGTATTGGCGCTGCGGCATGAATCCGAACAATGTTCCTACTGACCGCGGAGCGGCCATGGGCGGAGGCAGCGCTTTTTGCGCCGCCGCCGTTTCGGCTTGAAGACGAACAATCAAAGGAGGCTGCTTAGGTAGTACAACCCTGGGTAGCGCAGGCGTTTTTTTTGCTTTCAGAGACGATCTTGTGTCCACTTTCGCTGGTGGTGGTGCAGCAACTGCTGGTACGCTCGTTCTTTGCGGCGCGATCTCGGAATGCGGTGTCGGTGCTGGATGTCTCACTACGGTGATGATGAGTAGGCATACCGCGGCGAAGCCAGCCACTAAACGCAATGTCGCCCAGTTGACCGCGTGGTTTGTGACAGCCGCTCTTGGCTCTTGCGGGCCATAGGCAGAGGCGACCGCCATCACTTCGCGGCACTCGGCGCAAGTTGCCAAATGAGCGAGCAGCGGCTTCCGCTCTGCCGGGTACAAACGGTTTTCCGCAAAGGCAGTTAATATGTCGGCGTCCGGATGCACGCCGCCCGGCTGTTGGCGGCTTGCCAAGCGGGATGCCACGAACTTTGGAAACTGCTCCATAAAGAGGAACGCTTATGCGCGCCTTTCTTGCGCGAGTTTTTCGCGCACATCGATTGTCAGATCGCGAACGTCCAGAGCAAGCATCTCTTCGGCCGCTCGTTTCGGCATACCGTCTTTGCGCAATCGCCGAATGATGTGTTTCCGTAGGCGAGCGGTGATTTTTTCGAGCCTGCGGCTCACGGTGGATTCGTGCATGCCCACGATGCGGGCAATTTCAGCGAGGGTCCGTTGGTCTAGATAGTATGCCGCCAATAGAAATCGCTCCTCTTCTGGGAGTTCGGTAAGCGCGGCATCAGTCGCGGCGGTCAATGCCGCCTGGTTGGCTTCGAAAGCGGGGTCACCCAAGTTTGTCTGGCAGGGCGTCTCGAGCGCATCGTTAAACGGGACCAGCTTGCGGTCTCTGCGAAACCGGTTGACATAATCTTGGGCCAAGAGAGTCTTAAGCCATCCTTCCAGGGAGCCACGCCCAAGGAAGGAATCGAGTTTGGAGACACGCTTTCCTTCGTCTTGCACGCGCGTGCCGTATAGCTCAGCGTAAAGCGAATCGGCGAGTTCGCGGCCACGAACTTCGTCGCGCGCTATGGCTGCTCCAGCCAAATATAGCTTCTCGCGATAGCGCGTCAAGAACACATCCCAAGCAGCCGCGTTCCCTCGCGCGCAGGCACGCGCTAAGACCAGCTCCTCGAAGCGCGAAGACTCGACGGTTGCGTTGCGCCGCTGGAACTCTAACAGCCAGTCCGCAAACTCGTCGCGCGAAACAGCGAAGTCCGCAGCCCCGCTCGCGGCGTAGAGCCGTGCCAACTCGTTCGTGGGGAGTTTCTTTTCCACGCCAGTCAACATTTAGCACGCGCCAAAATTCTTTGCAAGAACATTCGGACCAATCGTTCTCTTTGACGAACAGGGCGCTGTCAAGTTGCGCTCGATCAGAAAAGATTTTTGGAGGATTAACCAAATGAAAGGCACTCTCAGCCTGTTGGGACTCGTTTTGTCTGTCGGAATGCTTGCGTTTCAGATGAAGGACGCAGCAGGGCATTACAAGGTACTCGCGCCCATTTCGCAAGGGAATTTGACGGTGTTCCCCGTTGTATCCGGCGCTTCTTTCGACACCGCCTTCTTCCTGACACTCGACGAGGGAATCCGGTCAGGCGAAGTCACAGTGACTGAGGCCGGCCGAGTCAGTGGCTTGGTGCGTCCGCGTCCGCTCATGAACGATGGGGTTTGGCGTGAGCGTCCCTACCCGCTACCGCAACCAGAGGGAGCGCAAGTGAACGAGCTTTCGCTGATCAACAATTCCAACCGGCCGCTGCTGCTGCTGGCTGGAGAAATTGTGACAGGCGGCAAGCAAGACCGCGTGGTAGGCAAGGACCGCATCATTCCAGCGCACAGTCAACCGGTAGCTCTGGGAGTCTTCTGCGTGGAGCCTCACCGTTGGACGGAAACTTCCGACCATTTTCGCCCTCTGAGTGCCTTGATGGCGCAGCCAAGCGTCCGAGCGAAAGCCATGGCCGATCGAAATCAGCAGGAGGTATGGAATGAGGTGGCAAAATCGCGCGAGGCTTTCATTGCCAAGCTTCCGGCCGCGGCTGCCGCACCGGTTCAGGCGTCTTCCTCGTATGCGGGAGCTATGCAAAACAGGAACGTGCAGGCGGCGGTCGACACAGTGGCTAAGCCGCTGGAACGCTCGTACGACATTCTCATTCAAAAGCTGCGGGACGAGAACGCAGTGGGCGCCGTGGTTGCGGTAGATGGCGAGATTATATGGGCTGACGTCTTTGCCAGCTCCGATCTGCTGAGCCGGTTCTGGCCGAAGCTGATTCGTTCGTATGCGGCGGAGTCTCTCGGGTCGCCTCTCTCAGTGGGATTCCTGCATCCTCCCACTCCGCAAGCGGCACAAGCGTTTCTAGATCGGCTGGGGGCGACTCATGAGAGTGTTGAGACAGAGCCAGGGTTGTACCGACAGACGGAGATTAGTGGTGATGACTATACGGCGTTTGTTTTGACCTCCTTATTGCCGGGTACTGGGTTCAATGTTCATTTGGCGAAGATGAAGAGGTGAGTCGCATGGCTCCGCCTCACAAGGAAGAGCACACTAGGTCGCTGACGCTCCCGGCTCGGATTCGGAGCAGGATTGTGTTGGA
>PMSX01000317.1 GCA_003167495.1 Bryobacterales bacterium
CCGGAATCTCGAATGCGAGGAATCCCGCCCAAGATCACGCTTGAGTGGTCAAGGCCGTGATGAGTGGGCGAGCTGACAAGGTGCTCGGTCTCGCAGTCACCAATCTCTGGCGCTAAGCACGCCGGCGGGTCAGGGAATTCGGGGAGAAGTATGAAGCCCACTGGGCCAATCACTGACATAGGAGAAACAGATGAATACATTCACTACAAAAGACGGTACGTCGATCTACTACAAGGACTGGGGCAAAGGCCAACCGGTTGTATTTTCTCATGGGTGGCCGCTGAATGCCGACGCATGGGACCCGCAGATGATGTTCCTTGGGCAGCATGGACTCCGGGTCCTCGCTCATGATCGCCGAAGCCACGGTCGCTCGGAGCAGACCTGGAAGGGTAATGACATGGATACTTACGCGGACGATCTTGCTGAGCTGTTTGAACGGCTCGATTTAAACAACGCCGTCATGGTGGGCCATTCCACGGGCGGCGGAGAAGTCGCGAGATACATCGGACGCCACGGAACGAACCGCGTAGCAAAGGCCGTCTTGATCGGCTCCGTTGTGCCCATCATGGTGAAGAGTGCGACGAGACCCAACGGCATTCCGATTGAAGTGCTCGATGGCATTCGCCAGGGAACGGTGGCCGATCGCCCCCAATACTTCAAGGACTTTACCATGGCGTTTTACGGCTATAATCGCCCGGACGCGAAAATCTCCGAAGGCGTACGCGAGAACTTTGTTCTACAGGGACTACAGGCCGGCATAAAGGGCCTTTACGACTGTATAGCCGCTTTTTCGGAGACGGATTTCACCGAAGACCTGAAGAAGATCGACGTGCCTACTCTGGTGATGCATGGCGACGCCGACCAGATCGTTCCATTTCCGATTTCTGGTCAACTCACTGCGAAGATTGTGAAGAACGCCACGCTCAAGGTTTATCCCGGCTTCCCCCACGGCATGTGTACGACCGAGGCGGACACCATCAACAAGGATCTGTTGGCGTTCATTCGATCGTAGAACGCGAAACGGCCGTGCTATTAGGACACGGCCATAAGTTCCGGACGTTTGCAAAATCAAAGGAGAAACAAATGAGTAATTCGATGAAGGCTATGCGAGTAGTACCGGAAATCTCTAAGTCTATTTGCACCGTTTTATTGCTGCTGAACTGCGGCGGGCTCTCAGCGCAGAACCAAGAGCATCGCGTTCGGAACATTGTTCTGGTTCACGGCGCCTGGGCGGATGGTTCTGGCTGGAAAGGCGTCTACGACATTCTTGTCAAGGATGGCTACAAAGTCAGCCTCGTCCAAGAGCCGGAGACGTCCTTTAAAGAAGATGTCGCTGCCACGAAGCGACTCCTCGCTCAACAAGATGGGCCTTGTATTCTGGTCGCTCATAGCTATGGGGGATCCATAATTACAGAAGCGGGCACGGATCCATCGGTTGCCGGATTGGTGTACGTCGCGGCGCACATGCCGGATTCCGGCGAGAAAGAATCAGAGGACGGAAAACGCTTTCCGAGCGACCTCGCCAAATCGGGTGCCATAAAGAACACACCGGACGGTTTCACCTATATCGACCCAGCGCAATTTCATGAATTGTTCGCGGCTGATCTTCCCACCGACCGGGCCGCATTCATGGCGCGCTCGCAGGTACTCAACTTTGGGGACAATTTCTCAGCGACGATCACCGAGTCTGCCTGGAGGACCAAGCCGAGCTGGATGGTAGTGGCGGGAAGCGATCGAACCATCAGCCCGGACTTGGAACGTTGGTATGCCAAACGGGCTCATAGCCACACGGTCGAAGTCGCAGGTGCCAGCCACTCAGTCTATGTTTCGCATCCTAAGGAGGTCGCAGATGTAATTGAGGGTGCAGCACGCGCGGTCTCGAAGTAGCTCGGACTCCGCAAGGAGTCTCCACCCGGAGGGGCCAAGTGAAACTTCTCGAAATTCAATCGTCACCAAGGGGCGACTCTTCTGATTCGATCGCCCTCACCACATTATTCATCGAGGCGTGTAAATCCGCCAACGCCTCGATAGTTGTGGACACGTTGAACGTCTGGCATGAAGGGCTACCGGAGTTCGACCACGAGGCAATCGGAGCCAAGTACAAAGCAGTGAAGCGCGAAAGGATGACTGAGGCAGAGTCCAACGTGTGGGAGCGTATTCAATCGTTGATCCAACGTTTTCAGAACGCCGATCGAATCGTCTTAGGAACTCCCATGTGGAACTTTGGCCTGCCTTACAAGCTCAAACAATTGATTGATCTGGTAGCGCAGCGAAACTATCTGTTTACCTACGACGGCAAACAGTACGGGCCTCTCTTGAACGTGGAAAAGGCAATCGTCGTCTATACGCGCGGTTCACGTTTCCTGGAAGGTACGCCTATACCGCCGTCGCGATTCGATCACCAAGCGACCTATTTGGACTTTTGGTTGCGGCTCGTCGGTGTTCGAGATCTTCGGAGCGTGATTGTTGACAACGCGTGGAATCGAGATTGTCAGGAATCAGGAGTGAGCCTGGCCAAGGGCAAAGCGACTCTGGAAGGACTGGTTGAGTGGTTTTTAACTACTAGTAACAAAGCTCAAGCGACATGCAAAGCCCCTGATCTGAGGATCGGACACAGCGCTATGTTCTTTAGAGAGAAAAGACCATGATCGCTAAACAGCTTTTGAGAGCCGTACATGAGGTGGGATTGACGGCGGGAATCTCGATCATTTGCGTCGCAACTGTAAATGGCCAATCCATTCGTCCACCAATCGGCACACCCTTGCCCGACCCGCCGCAGGTTGTGACTTCATTCGAGCTTCAAGCTATCAACGATCCGGCAACAGGTAAGGGAGCATTTGTCTTTGAAGGACATGAAGTTCCCCCCGTGGTACGGGCGGTGCCTGGTGGAGTGATTCAGTTGGAATACGTCAACCAGATGTCCAGGAGTTCTTCTGAGGTCTGCGTGGACGGCCCCTGCACGAATATGACGAACCTTCATTTCCATGGTTTGCATGTATCGCCAGAGGCTCCCGGAGATGATGTTTTGACCATGATGGCCATGCCGGGTGAATCACTGCATTACACCGTGGACATTCCTGCCGACCAGCCTCCCGGATTGTACTGGTATCACACACATCCTCATGGAGAGAGTTATCAGCAGGCCCTCGATGGAATGTCGGGCGCAATCGTAATCGACGGGATGGATCGGTACTTTCCCGAGATCAAGAATATGAAGGAAAAGATCCTAATCCTTCGAGACGCCGAACTTAAGGAGGGTGACCCTTCATCGGCGCTCCTGACAGGCGCTGTGGAACTTGCGCCATATAGTTGCGGCGCAGCGACCGGTAAAGCGACTCGCGTGTTTACGGTCAATGGCGTTGCCCGACCCAAAATCGCCATAGCTTACGGGGAAAAGCAGTTTTGGCGTATCGTGAACGCCTCTCCCGATCTATATGCAGACTTGGAAGTGGACTCCGAATCGATGACCGTCGTGGCACTCGATGGCATGCCTCTCACGTATCACGACCCCAAGCGGCATACTGAAGAGCTCCGCCACGTGCTGCTTGCCCCGGCTGGTCGAGTTGAGGTCATCGTGAAAGGCCCAATGCCGGGCCGGGCAACGTCACTCCGCAGCTTGTGTGTCAATACGGGCGCTGATGGAGATCCGAACCCGGCCATGGTCCTAGCCGATCTTGACACGAATGCCGAGGAAGCAGTTCCGACCCATTCCCTCCAAGCAGGACCATACGACAAAGCCATATACAAACCACTACCAAATCACGTCCGAAATCGGTTGGAGAGGAGTGCCCCCGACTTTACGGTAAAGTTTAGCGAGGATAAGAATGGCTTTTACATCAACGACCGGAAGTTTTTCCCGGATGCGGAACCGATGACTCGGGTAAAGGTAGGAACCTACGCTCATTGGCGTGTTACAAATGCAACAAACGAGATTCATCCGTTTCACATCCATCAGGTTCATTTTCTCGTCTACGGAAGGGCGGGAGTGCCCTTGCGCAGGCCTGAATGGATGGATACGGTCAATCTCGCACCAAAGGAATCACTGGATCTGATAATGGATTTCACGGATCGGATCATTCGAGGCCTCTCGGTGTTTCACTGTCATCTATTGAGTCATGAGGACAAAGGGATGATGGCAACAATTCGTTTTGAATGACGTTCTGAATCCACACGGAAGAGACGACAAGACCTTACTTATGTGCAATGGAGCTCTAAGCCAAGGAGGCCCAATGGAATACAAACATCGACAACAAGCAACCCAATCATGGACGACACGACGCGACGAGAAGAAGAGGCGGATGCAATTGGTCTCTTCGTGGATGAGCGGCCCGCTGCTACCACGAGAAAGGCTGGTGGAGTCCCTCGAAGCCCTCATTGCGCCGGCGGACCGCATCGTACTCGAAGGCGACAACCAGAAGCAAGCTGACTTCCTTTCGCGATCCTTGGTGAAGGTTGATCCGAAGAAACTACACGATCTCCACCTGATTATTTCCAGCATTAGCCGGCCAGAACATCTGACCCTTTTCGAGCTGGGAATCGCTAAGAAGGTTGATTTCGCTTTTGCCGGACCGCAGAGCCTGCGGGTGGCGCAGTTGCTCGAAGATGGTGTCCTCGAGATCGGGGCCATTCACACCTATGTTGAGCTATATGCCCGATTGCTGGTCGACCTGGCGCCGAACGTTGTGTTGGTGTGCGCCGAGCAAGCGGATCGCGAGGGCAACTTGTACACCGGACCAAACACCGAAGACACGCCAGTGATTGTCGAAGCCGCCGCGTTCCACGACGCGATTGTGATCGTGCAGGTAAACCAAATCGTCGAAAAACTTCCACGCGTGGATATTCCATCTTCCTGGGTGGACGTTGTCGTGGAAGGGGATCGTCCCTATGCGATTGAACCTCTTTTCACCCGTGATCCGCGGCAGATCACCGATCTTCAGATTCTTATCGGCATGATGGTCATCCGCGGCATTTATGAGCGCCACGAAGTCCACTCGCTGAATCATGGAATCGGGTTCGATACAGCGGCGATAGAGCTCTTGCTTCCAACTTACGGTGAGTCGCTCGGGCTGCGCGGGAAAATCTGCCAGCACTGGGCGCTCAATCCGCATCCGACACTCATTCCCGCGATCGAGAGTGGATGGGTGTGCAGCGTCCACTGTTTTGGCAGCGAGGTCGGGATGGACGAATACGTTCGTGCTCGTCCCGATGTTTTCTTCACCGGACGCGACGGCAGCTTGCGCTCGAACCGCGTTCTTTGCCAGCTTGCCGGACAGTACGCCGTGGATGGCTTCATTGGATCAACACTGCAGATGGATGGCGACGCAAACTCATCCACAGTGACAGCAGGTCGAATAAGCGGCTTTGGCGGCGCGCCCAATATGGGACATGATCCTCACGGCCGCCGGCACGCAAGCCCCGCATGGCTCGATCTGAAGACAAATCCGAGCCCGACCGCTAGGGGAAAAAAGCTCGTGGTTCAAACTGTGGAGACGTTCGCAAAGGGCGACGTACCGGCATTCGTCGAGACTCTGGATGCCGTCCAAGTCGGAAAGAAGGCCGGCATGCCGATCGCCCCCGTCATGATTTACGGCGATGATGTCAGTCATGTAGTGACAGAAGAGGGTATCGCATATCTCTACAAAGCCCAGGGCATCGAGGAGCGCCGCCGCGCTCTTGCCGCGATAGCCGGCGTAAGTCCCGTTGGCCTGCGCGCGAAACCTAAAGAAACGGCGGAGCTTCGGCAAAAAGGCATCGTAGCTTATCCCGAGGACATTGGAGTGCGGCGCTTGCAGGCCAATCGCTCTCTGCTGGCCGCGAGAAGCATGGAAGACCTGGTGGCGTGGTCCGGCGGTCTCTACAATGTTCCCGCCAAGTTCAGGAGTTGGTAAATGCAGAGCAGCCTTCTGATTGCGGACCATCCCTACGACACGGCGCCCGGTAAGCAGCGATCTCATCGGCTGTCCACTTCTGCCAATCGACTTGCATCTCTCGCCCGCCAGGCGTTAATTGCCGAGGCCCAGCTTACGCCGAAGCCGGGGTTAGTTGACCGGCGTGGTTCCGGTTCGCACCGCGACCTCTCGCTCAAATTGATGACGCAATCCGCGACTGTCCTTGAGCCTTATTTTGTCGCGATGGCATCCTGCTCCCAGGTCCGGGATCTGGATGATAACTTGCGCGCTGAGTTGGCTGTAATCGGACGTTACGCGGAAGGCGCGATGTACAAGGCTACCGAGGGAAGTAACACCCATAAAGGTGCTATCTGGATTCTCGGCCTTCTTGTCGCCGCGGCCGCGCGCGAGGACGGCCAACATGCGCGAGGAATCGCGGCGGCGGCGGGTAGCATTGCACGGTTTCCCGACCGGGCGCAGCCAGGACTCATTACCCACGGTGACATCGTGCGAAATCGATATGGAGCCGCTGGCGCGCGCGGAGAGGCGGCGAGCGGCTTCCCACACGTTATTCAGTTCGCACTTCCCACTCTGCGCGATCGGCGAGCACGGGAATTCCCAGAAGAAATCTGCCGCCTGGACGCGCTGCTGAGTGTGATGTCTGACCTCGACGACACGTGCGTACTCTATCGAGGCGGTGTTGAGGCCTTGGACATTGTGCAATCGGGCGCACNNGCGAACTGATCCGAAGACATATTTCGCCCGGCGGAAGTGCCGATTTGCTGGCGGCAACAGTCTTTCTGGATGCCGTGGAGCGCGAGCAAAGCGAAGTATGTAAGGACCGAAGTGAATGGGAGGCGAAAGATGGAGCAGCTTAAGTTCGATTATCCGTCGGCGGTGCGGCCCGTTACCAAGCGAGCACACGTTGGCGTTGTCGGGTCGGGAGACATGGAGGTTTTGATGCAACCCGCGGAAACTGGCGCAGCGCAGGTCTCGATTTTAACCAGCGTGAACGGATTTGGTGCTAGCTGGAAGGCAGTCATGGATCGGTTCTTCGCGAAGTATGACGGCGCGGTCCGTATCGATATCAACGATGCGGGCGCGACTCCGGGCAGCGTGATGCTGCGGCTCGAACAGGCAGTGGAGGTAATAGAAAAATGAGCGCTACATCCGTTATTCCAGCATTCGTCAGGCGGCATAGCTTCATCGAGCTAGACGCCAGAGCTCGGGCGCAGAGCCTGATGGATCCTGGTTCATGGCGAGAACTGGTCGGCCCGTTCGATCGGATTGAATCTCCGTGGCTGCCTATGCAAGGGATCGCGCCACAATCCGATGACGGCTGCGTTGTCCTCAAAGGCACGATCGCTGATAAGCCTGCCGTCCTCATCGCGCTCGAAGGGAAATTCCAGGCTGGAAGCATGGGCGAGGTGTCGGGCGCGAAGATGACTGCGGCTCTCGACCTGGCGACTCAGGATTCCCAAAACGGCAAGAAAACGGCTGCAGTATTGTTGCTCGAAACAGGCGGCGTGCGCTTGCAGGAAGCCAACCTCGGACTCGCGGTCATCGCCGAAGTGATGGCATCGATCCTGGCCCTGCGTGAGCATGCGCCGGTCATCACCCTGATCGCGGGCACCGTCGGGTGTTTCGGCGGCATGTCCATGGCAGCAGGGCTTTCGAGCTACATCATCATGACGGTGGAAGCGCGGCTAGGTCTCAATGGCCCTGAGGTGATTGAGCAGGAGTCCGGAATTGAGGAGTTTGATTCCTCCGATAAGGCGCTTATTTGGGCCATCAACGGCGGTGAACAGCGCGTCGGCATGGGCGCGGCCGATGAGCTGGTTTTAGACGATGCGGAGAAAATCGCCGCGTCCGTCCAGAAGTACGTGAGGGCTGGACTACCGCAAGTCCATCGCAGCCAGCAGGTCGAGCTTTATCGCGAGCGCACTGCGGCGCTCGACACGTCCCAGCAGATCGATCCACTCAGCCTAAGGAAAAGCTGGAACAAAAACACAGAGGAAGGAGTCGCGCGATGAGCGAGCAAGTAGGACTTCGAGGCAAGGCATGGTTCCAGGCGTTGACCGGCCAGAATTCACCCCTGAAAGGAGACCCAGGCTCCGTGCTCACGGCTGACGCTACGCTCGGTGACGACACGGCGCGCTACCTCTGCGTAGTGCCAAACCCCGACGCTCGCTTTCCGTGTGCGCGGCGCGGAGAAGTCGGACTTGAGGAGTCTTACACGCTGGCAACGCGTTTACGCGAAGCGATCGAGCAAGACAAGAACGGCAAGAAGCGTCCGATCATCGCCATCGTGGACGTAAAGAGTCAGGCTTACGGGCGCCGCGAGGAGACTGCCGCTATCTTCCTGGCCACTGCAACGGCTGCGGACGCTTATGCGTCCGCGCGGATGAAAGGGCATCCTGTGATCGCTCTAGTGATGGGGAACGCTATCTCCGGCGGCTTTCTGACACATGGTTACCAGGCGAATCGCATCCTTGCCTTCGATGACGCTGGCGTCGTCATTCATGCCATGCACAAGGAGGCGGCCGCGCGAATCACGCTTCGAACCGTGGCGGAGTTGGACGAGCTGGGGCACAAGATCGCACCGCTGTCATACGACATTCACGACTACGCCAAGCTCGGCCTGCTCCATAAGCTGCTGCACGTCGAAGATCCCGATAGACCATCCCAAACCACCGTGGCTCAAGTACAGAAGGAGTTGATCGATGCGATCGCCGATGCGCGTGCGGGATCGAAGGATCTCAGCAATCGGCTCACTTCGCCAGGTGCGCGTGAAATGCGTAAGGCAGGTTTGGCCGCTCGCGCACGTATGGAAGAGCAGTGGCGTCAAGCGTAGGGCAAAGGTATGGTCAAGATTCTTGCCGACGCTCTGGTGCCGATCTTCGCCGGCCTGCTGCTGGGGTACATTGCGGGCCTGCGGGGCGTCCTGGACAATCAAAACGTTCGAAATCTCATCGTCTTTGTGATGAGTTTTGCCGTCCCTTGCTCAATGTTCCTGGCCATCGCGCAGACTCCGCGCGCGACGTTGGGAGAGCAAACCGGGGTAGCTCTGGTGCTGGCGATCGTCTACTTCGTTCTGTTCGCAGTGACTTTTGTTTGGGCTCGTTCTAGCGAAAAATTACCCGCCTCGGATAGCTCCGTCCTTGCACTCACTATCAGCTTTCCAAACTCGGCCGCTGTGGGGTTGCCGTTGCTTGCTGCCGTCTATGGCGCCAAATCTCTCGACACTGTAGCAACCTCCATAGCCCTCGGGTCCGTTACCGTTTCTGCGATTACCCTCGCGATCCTGGAAGCAGGCCGGGACAAATCAGGAAAGGGATTCTCCTCTCGACAAATCGCTCTTTCGCTGCTTCGATCAGTGAAGAAGCCAATCGTCTGGGCGCCGCTCGTTGGGCTTGCGTTCTCTTGCGCGGGTTTGCATCTCCCTTCTTACATGGATGCATCACTTGCCGTGCTTGGCTCGGCAGCAAGCGGCTCGGCTCTGGTACTCACTGGCCTGGTTGTCTCCTCGCAGAAGTTCGAATTCGGAAGAAACACGCTGTTTGCAGTTTTTCTCAAGAATGCATTGCAGCCGGGGCTCGCCCTTGGGATTGCGATGCTGCTTCACCTGTCGTTATCGCAAACGCGCTATGTTACGTTGATCAGCGCCATACCATGTGGATTTTTCGGGCTCGTCTTCGGCAAGGGCTTTGACTCAAGTCCGAAGCTGGCCAGCTCTGGCCTGATCGCATCCTACGTAATGGGTGTGGCCACGCTGGCCTTATGGATCGTGATCCTGAACCATATCGGTTGAAATGAATGAAGTGAACAAGCCTCGGGTACATGATCTGCTTCAGATCGATCCGGCATTACTTACCTCCGGATATGGGGCTGAACCACATTGGGTCCAAGAGACGCTGTTCGTCTGCCCTTGGGTGGTGGTTCGCCGGACCCAAACTTCTTGCGGGCATATCCCGGTCGGAGTACGAGGCACCACCAGAAGCGACCGCTGGGGCGGGTTCTGTGACGAGAGCCAGATAAGGATGATCGCACGTCCCGGGCAGTTGCTCCCTTCTAGTGGTCGGACACCTGCATTGCGGGCTCTACAAAAGATGTGCGATCGATGGGCGGCCCTCGCCTTATCTTGGGGGCCAGTTGGGAGCGTCGGATTTGAGCTGGCAACCGGACGCCGGGTCACAAATGAGGAAAGCGATCTTGATCTAGTCGTTCGCGCACCGCAGAGGATTGCCTTCGAGGAGGCTCGGTTTCTCTTGGATCGCACACTCGGACTCGAAGTAAAAGTCGACGTGCGTGTGGAAACGCCGCTGTGCGGCTTTGCGCTTGAGGAATATGCCTTAGAGTCCTCGCCCCGGATCCTTCTGCGCTATGCCGAAGGCGCAAGGCTCGGAAACGATCCGTGGCAGGTGGAATCATGAGCATCGCGTTCCTATTTCCGGGGCAGGGATCACAGTTTCCAGGCATGCTCCATCAGTTGCTCGATCATTCCGAGGTCCATCGCACGCTCGACGAGGCAAGTTCCGTGCTGCACTCCGATGTTCGAGCTCTCGACTCCGAAGAGGCGCTCGAATCTAGCGTCTCGGTGCAGATAGCGCTACTCACGGCCGGTGTGGCGACGGCCCGAGCTCTGATCCAGAAGCATGCCGAGCCCACCGTAGTCTGTGGTTTGTCAGTGGGTGCATTCGCCGCCGCCGTGGGTGCAGATGTCTTGTCCTTAAAAGACGCGCTTGAGCTCGTAGAGCTACGGGCCGAACGGATGACGAAGCTGTATCCGACGGGTTACGGCCTCTCCGCGATCGTCGGATTGAACGAACCGCAGGTCCTGAAAATCGTTCACGCGGCGACCTCAGACCGGGAACCGGTATTCGTGGCGAACATCAATGCACCACGCCAGATTGTGATCGCCGGCTCAGACACCGGAATGGACCGAGTGCTCGACCAAGCTCGCAGCCAAGGCGCCACAAAGGCTGAACGCCTCCATGTTTCGGTTCCGTCGCACTGTCCGTTACTACAACCCGTGGCTGACTGCTTGCAACGCCGACTCTCATCGGTGCAATTGAGGAACCCTAAAATGATTTACGTCGGCAACATAAACGCGCGAGCCATGCGGACCGCGGAGCTCGTCGCGAGCGATCTCGCGAATAACATTACCCACGGGGTACGCTGGCACGATGCCACCACCGTCGCCAAAGAGCTGGGCTGCAATCTGTTTCTCGAGATGCCGCCCGGTCACGTCCTCAGCGATCTTGCCAAAGAGAACCTCGCGGAAGTAACCGCCTTCGCGGTTGAACGAGATTCTCTTCCAAGAGTCTTGCGTTTTGCTCAGCAGGAACAATGACGATCCGAGGCGCGACTATGCCGAGACGGCGTGTGGATTTCGCCTACGCTGGATCAGGAGATAGGTGGCGCCCGTGAAGTTCGAAGACAGAATGCGCGCAAGCATCACCCACCAAGTCTCAGCCATGACGACTGTTCTCTACGGTGCTGTGGCGGTCCTCCTGCTCGTTGCCGCGAGCGTGGGAGTCGTTCAAGCCGGCTTCGCTGTGTGGGTCGGACTGACCGTCCATGCAACTACGAACAACGGGCTTCTCGCGCTGGATCAAATGCTCCTGGTTCTGATGTTGATCGAAATTCTGCACACCGTCCGCATCTCCATTCGCACGCAACGTCTAACTATGGTTCCGTTCCTCATCGTCGGCCTAATCGCATCGATTCGGCGCGTGCTCGTGATCACCATGAATGCGGCTACAATAGCACAGGAAAGCTACAAGGGCACGCCTGAGCAAGCAATAGCGTTTCGTGATTCGATGATCGAACTCGGCTTGTCATCAATCTTGATCCTGGTGTTCGTATTCTCCATCGTTTGCCTTCGGGAGTCGTCCCGCCGATCAGCGTCTCGTCTCAGTGGTGCACCATCGGCGGTCGCGAGCAGAGGTCGAAATTGAGGGAGTTTGCTTTGTTCTAATTGGCGAGATTTACAACCAGAACCCACAGCTCACTTAGCTCAGCTAGCGCGGCGTCTCGGGAGTCGACGTTCCAAGTGCATTTGGGAAGCTTCTACAGCAAACGCGAAGAGAAATGCAGAGACTGGCAATAACTGGCCTCGCAGGTCGTTGTCGCCGTAATACCGGATTTGGCGTCGGTCTTGTCTGGTCAGGTTGGGAACCGGGAGATCATTGGCGGCGAGGGACGGATTACCGGCAGCGCCAGCCAGGTCCGCCAATTCCGCCTGTCCTGCGCAAAAACTCCATAAAGTCCTGAAATTGGGCACTGTGGCTTTCATTTGTGACGATGTCAGGCAGCCTCGGCCCATCGATACTCGTGATGGAGACCGCCGAGTATCGACTTGGTGATCACCTGACTGTTCGGGGATATTGGTTTAGGATCCTCGTCGGCCGACAAACTCTGTTCCGCTTGATCCGGGATACCAGGCCCCAAGGATTGATGCGGGAGGGCACTATTGTAATGGTTCACCCATTCGCGAAGCATGCGCTTCAAATGAGTTTCATTCAGCGGTATCAGGTAATCCAGACACTCTCGCCGAATAGTTCCGATCACGCGTTCGCAAAAAGCGTTGGCCGTTGGCGTGTGCGCCGGCGATTTCAACACGTCAATACCCCATCTCTCCACTTCCTCCTCCAAACAGACGGAAAAAGTCTTGTGGCGGTCGTGGAGCAGAAACTTATAATCCTGATCTCCGGGCAGAGCTTCCCGCAGCTGTTGCATCGTCCACTCTGCGGTCGGATGTTCGGTCGCGTTGAAGTGAACCAGACGTCGCGAGCCGATCTCCAGCGCCACAAACACATAAAGCACGCGAAAGCTGGCGGTCACGACCGTGAAGAAATCGCAAGCTACGATTGCCTTGGCGTGATTCTTCAGGAACGTGGACCAGCGCTGGTCGCGCGCTCCGCGTGGCCCGCGCCGCTGCTTGATGTATTTGGCGACGGTGCGCGGTGAAAGATCAATCTGTAATTTCAACAACGGCTCATCAGCAATGCGTCGCTCTCCCCAGGTTGGATTCTCGGCCGCTAAACGGCGAATCAGCTCTCTGAGTGCGGCCGTCACACATGGCCTCCCAACGGGTCTCGATTTCCAGCGCCAGAAGAGGCGACGCAGTGCGATGCCAGCCGATCAAAGTGGCCGGTTTCACGATCACCAAGGCACTCCGGCAATCAAACCAGCGGGCCAGCTTGGAAAACACAAGCCTGTCGGCTGGACTGGCGGGCAGCGCTTTCTTCTCGCGCTCCCGGAACAGAGCTAACTGCTTGCGCAAGAACAAATTCTCGGCGGCGAGCCCCACCCGGCGCCGCCAGAGACCGACGACGAAGCTCACGTCACTGAGAATGGTTCGCAGGTTCCGAACGAGCTTGGAAAGCCGCGTGAATAGCCTGAACATGTTGCGATCGTCTCACGGCTAAGTCCTTCATTTCATGCGCTGATTCAATTTTTGCGTAGGACAGCCGATAATGTCATTTGTCGTTACCGATCTTCAGGGACATTTAACTTGAGATCGACTGTCGTGGATGTATTACCTGGGCGAACTGCCCGCCACACGGCGGAGGGCTTTCCTGAAGGCACTATCGGACTGGTAGCCGAGCGGGTGCGAGGCAGGGGGATATTTCAGCTGGATGGCATACCTCGCAATGATCGATCTTGCCGCGTCCGGGGTGCAGACACGCCAGCGACTTGGTTGGAATCCTACCGGGCCGAGGTTACTGGCCTGACCTGACTAACATGGAATACGGCTTGGATCCTGTATCGAATCGGTCCGTAAGTCTTAGGTCAGTATCTATCGCAGCTCAATAGAATCAGTGGGTCCAGCACTTTGATCCAATCGCAAGGAGTGGGTACGACAACGGAATATCTTTTACTTGGCTTTTCCCTCGCCGGCGATCTCTTCTTGCTGCTCTTCAGCTTTCTGCCAACCCGAATTAGGGTTGTATTGCTTCATCGCTTTCGCGAGAGCACCGGTCTTCTTGCCGAGATCTTTCTGATACACGACTCCATCCTCGCCAACGATGAATGTCATCACGCCGGACGACCGGTATTCCGCCGGATAGGCGACGAAAGCGAACCCTCCAGTCATCTTGCCGTTTGCAACGTAATCTTTCGCTCCGCCAGGGCCATTCTTTCCCTGACGCGTTAGGATGTGGTAATAGTAACCGCGGTATGGAGTGGGAGGGCCGTTTTGGCCTTTGGTATAGCCCTCGGCAACGGCCGATGCCACCAAAGGTCCGATGGGGCTCTGGGGTTCGCCACCGGCAACTTTCCAGTAGAGGCCATTGTGCTTCCCTTCATCACTGAAGATATTCTTGGCATACTCGCTGTGCTGGGTGGAATAGTATTCCTTCTCGGCCGCTACAAGCTCCTGACAAACGCGAATAGTCGAAATCTCATTCCGGCCAATTCGTCTATACAAAATTTCCTTCTTGCCCGCATCGGTGTCGAAATACCACGTGTTGCCTTTGTTTACGAGCGGTATGGGCGTGGGCCAGTTCTTCGCGCCGATATATAAAGTAGTAGTCCCGTCTGGCTCTTTCATCAGACGGTGCATCTCCTGGAATCGCTGAACGAAATTAGCGCGGGTCTCGGCGTCCTCCGTTTCGTCTCCCGACGAGGCGATTTGCTTTCCGTCTGGTCCGAAGATATCGAGCATCGCCTTTTCGTCGTTATTCTGCAAGGCGTTGACGAGCGCGCTACTCGCCGCTTCCGGCGATGAAAATGTTCTTTGGCCCTGTTGCTGGGCCATAGAACCCCTGGGCCAGCACAGCGCGAAAAAGATACCCACTATGAGTAACTTAGGAAAATTGGCCCAATGAAATTTGCCGGAGTTCAACTCCGTTCGCCGCATACAGTTTCTCTCCACTTCTAAATCTCACGCTTCTCCCAAGACCCTTTAGCTTAGCGGCGTCCGCCGCCGCCCCCGCGAAACCCTCCGCCGCCACCGAAGCTGGCGGCACCGCGTGACGAAAAGCTTCTTTCCTCTCCGCCATGATTGTAGCCGCTGAAGCCGCCCGAGCGTACGCCGCTCTGACCACGGGGTTCAGCATATCCTCGAGCAGCCCGAGCATCTCCTTCGAAAGGCCTGCCTCCTGCACCGCGCTCGCCCACTCCGCGCTCCACGTTCCTTGCTACGCCACGTTCGCCTCCGGCCCGGTAGTAATTGTTTCGGTTGAAAAACGTATTGCTCCGGGAGAAGTACCTGTTATGGTCAAAAACTGCGTATCCGTGATTCCAATCGAATCCCCAATGACCCCAGCCCCATCCAAAGCCTCCGAACCAACCAATTCCGAAGCCGAGTCCGAATGAGAGGTACGGGCCGCCAAACCAGATTCCCGGATACGGGTACCACCCCGGCCAAGCCAGAATCGGATCTCCGTATACCAACCACGGATCATACGCGGGTACGTAAGCGACCTCCGGGTTAGCGGGTTGAATGACAATCGTCGAGGCTTGGGTCTCAACGGTTTGCTGGGGCGTCGTCTTGAGATTGCCGGCTTGTTGGGCCCGCTGGCGCATCACTTGCACGGCATTCATCACGTCCTGTTGCTGGTTGTAATAGGCGTCGCCTAAAGACGACGTCCAGGAGAGGTTCTTATCCATATTCCCAAGGACTGATGGAAATGCCGTGAGCGCCTTAACACTCGGGTCCCAGGGCTGTTGGTCGGCAGCTTGACCTAAGGCTTCGCCCTTCAAGTCAGGATGCGCTTGCACCCATCTGTCAGCTTCGACAACTTGTTCGGGAAAGGTGGATGCTGCCAGGATCTGCGCCACCAGCGAATCCGGGTAGAGCGCAATGGGCGCTACCAACTGCTGTAGCTGCTCGGGATTTTGTGGCGTGTGAGCCAGCTGGCCTGGAGCCGGCGGTGGGCTTTGCGCGTCTTGACTGGCCGGTAGGGGCAGGGGCGAAGTGGCAAGTAGAAAAGCCAACAACAACACGGAAACCAACCTCTGCTTGGGCAATCGAGGCCCTGAACCAACGTTCTCTTTTTGCCAGCGTTTCATTTCATCTGACCAGTCCCAGTGTAAAACGATTCTAGGGAGGGGCTAACATCTACATGTACATGTGATGACTTCTTCGCTCCCTGGATCGCGGCGGGTGTCTTCGCAATACTGTTGACCGGGTGCCACGCCACACATGCAGGGATGTTCGCGCACTTTGTCATCTTTCCTGTCTCAATCACTGCACGTTTTTCGCCAAACGCAGCAGTCCCTCGAATGTAAGCTTTTCCTCAGTCGGCGGTATGGGTGCCCGCTGTTTTCACTGAAAACGACTTCTCTCGCAGTCCCAGTTCAACGAGTCGAAATAGAGCCATCACGAGACGCCTGGGCGGCATTATAGGAAGACCGCGACGCTGAAATCGGCGCATGCTGATCTGGGGTATCGGGAGACGCGAAGTACACTATTTCGGGGTGGCGGAAAGCCTACCTGGGAAAAATGCTGCAACAGTCCCAGTTTCCATTCATCTGGCATTGATGCATAGCCATGCTCGAAGCCCGGCTGGCCCGCGCCTTTGGCGTAGTTAATGCGCGGGAAGTCGTGCCGCCGGACCAGAATATCGACTCTTTCGGCTCCCGATTCTAAAGCAGTCGCAGCGCAGTCCATTGCAGAGGCGCTGGCTCCGACTACTACGATGGTACGCCCGCGCAGCAAAGAGCAATCGACCGGATCAGATGAGTGTGACCATCTGCCTTGAACTGTGTCTTCTGTCTTTAACGCGCGAGGAAAGCCAGAGATAAAATCGGGGATCGCGGGTTCTCCAAACGCTGCAAGCCCGAGCGCGAAAATCACCCTGCGTGCCAGCACTTTCTGCGACTGCCCGCGATGCTCTACCAGGAGCTCCACGACATTGTTCGAGCTCAGATCAATTTGCTTGACTGCATGTTCGCTTCGTATATCAAGCTTCAGAACGCGTCCGTACCAATCCACATAAGCGGCCCAATCGAGCCGGGATATCTTATCCAACGTCTCCCACGCGGGCGTTCCATGCTGGGCTTCAGACCATGCGCGGAAGGTCAAGGCTGGGAGGTCCATGGCTAGCCCACTCACCTGCTTCGGAGAACGGAGGAATTCCATGCGCGCAGTTGTGAGCCATGGTCCTTCGCTGCCCCGGCTAGCTTTGTCTAAAAGACATGCGGAGATGCCGGCAAAGCGGAGCGCCATGGCGGCTGCCAACCCGTTCATGCCTGCTCCGACAATGGCGACTTCGAGCACCTGACCTTCCCTGCGCAATTTCTTAAGCCGGCGATCTTGGCGCGCGCGAAAGATCTTCACCAAACCAGAGATGCCGACAAATCGGTATCAAAAAGCCGGTTCGTTTCTCTGGTGCTGCTCTTCTGCATGCTGGCCGCGGGGCTTTATGACGAGATCCTGCGGTATGCTTTCTAGGGACAATCGTTTTGGGGTTTGATCACTCGGGGCGTCGTTCAGTGATCTCTTCCAACTCGGCATCCCAGTAAAACCTCTTTCCGGTCCAATACGATTGAGCTGCCATGATGCCGGCGATCGAGTGCGAGAACCCATGATCGACTGCTCCTGAACAGCCTTGCGAGGCTGCTGAGAGAATTTCAGTCTGATGATTGGTTCGATGAATTGGCATGCAGGTTTATGCGGCTTTCTTCTTGGAGCGGGACTGCCGTTGGCGGAAGTGGCGCAACTCCGCCACCGCTTCGGTGACAGCGCTCATTGTCTCAGAGGCTGGGCCGATGCGAATGATGCCACCCTCGTGCCTACCAGTCGACCTGATCTCGTCTCGGCGGCAAGACGGTTGGTCCACAGCAGCCGGTAGCACCGGCTGCTCTCGCTCTCTAGGTAGTATTCGAAATCCAAGGCAAACAGCCCACCGATGGCTTGCACGTAACCGAACGATTCATGGAGCACGTCGCGCCAAGGCTTTACTGGTTCCGGCGGCCGCTCATCGGAGCGCCTTTCTCGCGGCAGCAGCGCGGATTTCTTCCGTCATGTCGAACCGTTCCTGCGGGAGGGGGATGGGCACGGCGGCAACTTGCGCGCGCAGTTCAGGAGAAATCTGCTTGGGCGGTGGCTGCTTTTGCTCGGCCTCCGCCAGTTGCCGTTTCAGAATTTCGTACTCCTCCGCGGCCCGCCGCTGCTCCTCTCGCCTTAGCAGAACCCGCCGCCCAACGAACCAATCGGCGATGCTAGTGAGCAGCAATCCGACCGGGCTCTCTACTCTTCGATTGCGAAATACCTTGTGCGCCCGTTCGCCGAAGAAGTGGCGGACTTCTTCGGGAGTGGCGTCGGGCACGATCAGACGTGCTTCCCTCCAGAGTCGGCGCAAAGCGCTTTCGTCGAGTTCGAGATAAGCATCCATGACCTGCAAGAATTCCTCGGGCGGTTCGGCGGATGGCGCAGTTGTTGCCGGCGGCGCCGTCGTCGACGACGATTTAGGTAAATTACTTAGGGAATTCTTTTCCTTATATGCGCTGTCGAAAATGTCACCCGTCGCTGCCAAAATGTCACCCGTTGGGGCGGGAAGGGGTGACAAATTGTCAGGGGTAACGGGTGTCAAAATGTCACCCGTAGCTTCAGTCACGGGCGACGTTTTGTCACCCGTCGAGTTCGGCGCGTGAGTCCTACCCCGCTGACTGATCGTACGCGCCGCCGCCACGCAAAACAGACA
The DNA here is from genome assembly GCA_003167495.1 of Bryobacterales bacterium. Classification (GTDB taxonomy): domain Bacteria; phylum Acidobacteriota; class Terriglobia; order Bryobacterales; family Bryobacteraceae; genus Bog-105. Next base: position 18,545 of record PMSX01000317.1, read on the forward strand.
CGGTTTGCCATCTGGATGAAGGTGATACGTTACGCCTTCACGCGGCCCGCCGGCATCACCGAAGGGCGTACCGATCCAACCCGCTCCCATCAAGTCGTCTAAAGCCCTTTGCACGGTTCGATTTGTGACCTTCATCCGGCGCGCGAGTGTGTCCACCTTGGGCCACGCGAGTCCGGTATAGGAAGTATGGTCAAGACAGTCGCAGAGCGCGCCGTAGAGCTGGCAAGCGCTGCGCTTCAGCGGTGAGTTGTCGAGATCGCGCCGGTGGGCGCGCCGAGGGCCGCTTTCGCTCGACGGCGGTTTCTTGGTTATGCAACGCACGCGACCGGGTATTTTTTCAGTTGAAGCCGCCTGGCCAGTCGGCGTATAGTGCCGTTGAGAGCCTAACAATCTCTCCGATAACACAAATCATCCTTTCCGCCCGGGTCACGTCTCAACTGATCCGGGCTTCGGTTTTTTAGCCGCTTACGCGGCGGCTCCCTTCGCTTCCTGGGCATGGTCCTGGGAGGCGGGTGCTTCCGCCTCGGCTGGCCAGTCGATCCGGATCTCCCGCCCGCAAGCAGCACAGACCAAATCGCGGGTTTCACTCCGCAAGCGCAGTCCGCAAACATAATCCAAGCAGTAGAAGGAGGACGTGTCTTTCATGGAGTGCCTGCCAGTCCGCGGTTCCGTCGCTCCAGAACGAGTCGATCGCGACGGCCGCGCTCGGCTTGGGGCATCGCGGCAGCTTGGTAGATGGATTCGCAGGTAGCGGTCAAGCTCTCCCGCTTGCCGAATCTCCACAGCTCGAGAAATTCCGCGTGCATAGTAACTACCAGTGGCCTATGCTGGATGGTGGTTTTGGTTTTCCGGGTGACGTTGACGCTTTTTTTAATGTGGTCATTGCCTCTTTCCTCCCAAAGAGAAGCAGGCCGCTTACGCGACCGCCCCGTTTTCCCTCTCGCCCTTTTCGGAATTCAGGGCGCTGATCGAGAACGCCACGATTTCCGCCACGGGCCATTCGACCTTGACGGGTCCTTCTGGCGTGTCTATCTCGCGTTCGAACTCGCGATAGCTCATTTCGCCTTCAACGAAGACGAGTGAACCGGGCTTGATCTTCGCCGCATAGGTAGCGCTATCGCCAAAAATCACCACTTGGTGCCAGACGGGTTTGGTCTTCCATTCGCCGGCGTCGTCCTTGTAACGCTTATTGGTGGCCACGCTCAGCCGCGTGACCGGCTTGCCGGTGGCGGTCGATGCGGTTTTAAGTTCGCGCCCGGTGTTACCGAGCAGCATGATTCTGTTGAGATTGTTCAGAGGGGTTGGTACCTTTCTTTGATCTGGATTTAGAAGCTGACATTCTTTTTCTGCGGCTTCACCTTCCTAGGCAGAGCGAAGGGTGAAGTGTCCGAGGTTCGCCAGGGTTGCGAAGTCGCGCAGCGACTTTTTTGGGGGACCGCCCGGCGGTGGAACCAAAACCGGGAGGCGTCGCCCTGGTGAACACAGGACCGAAGCGACAAGTTCGGGTAGGAAGGAGAAGCGGCATGAATCGCGCAGCGCACCTTGTTGGAGCAAGACGTAACAGGAGAGAGCGGTCCTGGGATGGGAGCCGAAGACCAGTGGAACGAAGCGGGGCTGAGGCGCGGGAAGCGCGACGTTTCGTCCCTTTCCGGAAATGGTTCCAGAATTTGGGTAAGTAAGGCTCAACCCAAGGGCCGCTGGGCCCGTTCTGCGGGGAGGGCAGATTGTGACGCTTTTGTGCCAATTGGCGCCCCCAATCACGCTCGATTACACCGCGCACCCGTTCGTAAATGCTTACAATCGTGTGGCATCGAGTGCGATGGTTAGCTTGAGGTGCTAGCGGGTAACACCGTGGGGGTTCAAGTCCCCCTCTCCGCACCAAATAACTGGCTTTCGTATCAATGAGATACGGAAGCCATTTTCGTCTGTACCCAAAAAACGCAATGAGGTGAGTCTTGGTGCGGAGCAAGGAGACTACTGTCGATAGCAGCTAAGGCGTACTACGTCTTGACGAGACTGAACAGCAAGGCGACCAAGGAAGACATTTCCGGAATGCTTCCGAAGTTCGGATGGAAAGTTAGCAATAAGCAACTCGAGAAATCGACCGCCTTTCTTGAGCGATCACACCTTGTCGCGAAACCGACGACCGCTACTCACTGATACGCGAGGTTGAACCGTGAATAATCACGCCCCCCTCTCCGCAACATACTGAATCTAAGTTAAATTGGTTAACTTGAAACGGCCACTCTCTTTCATACCGGATAGATTCAGATGCAGGCCTCCGGATGCCAAGCCGAATCATCGCCGCGCTGGATAGTGGATATCGACTTAGTGTTGGATCTTCCGGTCCGACTCCGGGGGTTTCTCCGAAACCTGTTTGAGCGTGGGTAGATCGGCCTTGTCCCATCCACCGCCCAGCGCCTCCACTAGAAGCACGGCTGAGTCCATCTGTTGCACCTGCGCGCTGACCAGGCTTTGTCGAGTGGCTAGGAGCGCGGTTTGGGTCGTTAGCAATGTCACGTACGGGTCAAGGCCGAGTTGGTAGCGGCTTTTTTCCAGTTCGAAGGCGAGTTCTGCTGAATGCGTCGCGGCCTGCGCCTGCTGAATCTGCTCGGAAAGGATGCGCGTTTCCGCGAGATAGTCCTCCACTTGCTGAAAGGCGGTTAGAACAGTCTGCCGGTAACTGGCCAGGTCTGCGTTGTAGACGGCGATGTATTGGTCCACCGTAGCGCGTCGGAGTCCAGCGTCGAAGACGGTTTCAGAAATGGTTGGGCCGATAGAGAAGAACCGGCTCGGCCAGCTGAACCATCGCAGGAGCGATGAGCTATTGAAACCACCGTCCGCCGAGAGAGTGAGAGTCGGATAAAACGCGGCTTGGCCGATCCCAATGACAGCATTGGCTTCGGCCATCTGGCGCTCGGCGGCGGCGATGTCCGGGCGGCGCTCGAGTAGCTGAGAAGGCGTCCCGGTAGGAATGGCAGGCGGCGCAGTAACGAGAGGACGTTGGGGCACTTTGAAGTCCGTGGCATTCTTACCCAGCAGACTGGCAATGGCGTGCTCATACTGAGCGCGCGCAATTTGGGCATTAATAGCGGTAGCGCGGGCGGATTCCAGAGTCTGCTTCGCTTGTTCGAGCGAGACCTGATTGTCTAATCCCGTATCATAGAGTCCCTGGGTAACCTCCAGGACCGACGCATCGGCTTTCACCGTTTCATCAAGGACCTGTTGCAAAGCGTCCTGTCCGCGAATCTCGAAATAGGTCTGAGCCAGGGTCGCCTGCTCGAGTAAGCGTTCGTTTTCAAGATCCGCGACGCTGACCTGGGCGGCAAATTGAAATTCGCGCACAGTGTTGCGGACACGTCCGAACAAGTCTGGCGCCCACGAGATATCGATTGGCGCTGAGAATTGAGATTGAACGCTTCCACCGACAGCCACGGCCCCGCCAGCGGCTACCGTTGTGGTTCCGCCGCCCGAGCGTGAGAGAGAAATGCCAGGGGATACCGTCACCGTGGGATAGTATTGCGCGTGCGCTTCGCGAATCTGAGCCCGCGCGGCCATGTAGTTCTCGAACGCCTGTTTTATGTTCTGGTTATCGATATTCAGTTGACGCTCAAGCTCGTTTAGCTCCGGCTCATGGAAAATCTCCCACCAATTACCCCGAAGCATGGCGTCTTGCGGCTGAGCGACTTTCCAGCCGTTCGCGTCGCTGAAGTTGAGGGGCGACTCCTTATAGTTGGGCACCGAGGGGGTCGCGATGGCGGGCGGCTGGTATTTCGGTCCGACGATGCAAGCCGACAGAGCGAGACAAAGGGCGGCAACAGTCACGCTCAGGACGTTTCGGGTTCCGCGGAGGGCTCTCATGTTCCGCCTCATATCGTTGCTTCTCCACCCATCGCCTGAGGTGTTTCACTGCGCTTTCCCGCCATGCGTAAACGCAGCCGATCCATTTCGAGATAAACCACCGGCGTAGTGTAAAGAGTCAGAAGCTGGCTGACAATCAGACCGCCGACGATGGTGATGCCCAGTGGACGGCGGAGTTCGGAGCCCGTGCCCGTTCCGAACGCGAGCGGGAGGGCGCCGAACAGCGCTGACATTGTGGTCATCAGAATAGGGCGGAAGCGCAAGAGGCAGGCCTCGAAAATGGCATCGTAGGTAGACTTGCCGTGATCGCGTTCAGCGACTAGAGCGAAGTCGATCATCATAATGGCGTTTTTCTTTACGATACCGATCAGCAGCACAATACCAATGATCGAAATGACGTTAAGATCGTTTCTAAATACCAGGAGCGCGAGCATGGCGCCTACGCTTGCCGAAGGCAGCGTGGAGATGATGGTGAGAGGATGTACCAGGCTCTCATACAAGATGCCAAGCACAATGTAAACCGCAGCCAGAGCAGTCAAGACGAGAACCGGCTCAGTGCTGAGGGATGCCTGATATGCCTGCAGCGTGCCGGAAAAATACCCATGGACAGTAAGCGGCGTGCCAAGCCGGTCCTGCATGTCCAGGATGAGTCTCGTAGCATCGCTTAGCGCCAATCCCGGCGCCAGATTGAAAGATACCGTAACGGAGGGGAAAAGACCTGAGTGATTGATGGACAGAGGCGCAGTGTTTGTTATCGCCGTTGTCACGGTGCTCAGCGGAACGTTGCCGTCTCGAGCTTGCAGGTAAATATCCTTAAGTCCTTGCGGGGATTGCCAATACTGAGGGGCAACCTCCATGACGACGTAATATTGATTGAGCTGTGTGTAAATGAGAGAAACCTCCGATTGGCCGAAGGCACTGTAAAGGGTGGAATCGAGGGTCTGCGGAGTGAATCCGAGTTGCGCGGAGCGGGTGCGGTCGTAAGTCAGATAAGTCTGCAACCCCCCGTTCTGTTGGTCTGAATTGACATCTTGGAGACCAGGGAGCTTCTTCATGTTGTTCAACAGAATGGGTCCCCATTTGTTAAGGTCTGCGACGCTGTCGGCTTGAATTGTGTACTGGTAGAGTGCGTTGCCGCCGCGACCGCCGATGCGGATGTCCTGCGCGGCCTGAAGGAACGCCTGAGCCGCGGGGAGGCGGTTCAACTTCGGCCGCAAGCGATTAATAATGGTGGGGGCATCAACCTTCCGTATTGCCAGCGGCTTGAGTGCAATGTAGATAAAGCCGCCGTTGCCCCCGCCCGTATATGCATTGACATGACTGACGGCTGGATCGGCCTTGATCACGGTGACAAGTTGCCGCACGGAATCATCCATCAGCGGGAACGATGCGTCCTGCGGACCCTGAACGCCTCCCACAATGGCTCCCGTGTCCTGTTGAGGGAAAAAGCCCTTGGGAACTTTTAGCACAACAAGAACGTTGAGCGCGACGATGAGCGCCAGCGTCGTCAGTAGCAAGCCCGGATTATCGAGTGCCCAGTGCAACGTTCGTTGATAAAAACTCAACAGGCCGTCGAAAAAGCGTTCGCTGATGCGGTAAAGACGCCCGTGCTCTTCGTGCTTGGATGGCTTCAGGAGGTAAGCGCACATCATGGGGGTAGTGGTCAGTGAAATCACCATCGAAACGATAATGGCGGTTGACAGCGTAACCGCGAACTCGCGGAAAAGACGGCCTACGATGCCGCCCATCATCAGGATGGGGATGAAGACGGCGATGAGGGAGACGCTAATGGAGAAGACCGTAAAGCCGATTTCTTTTGCGCCTTGGAGAGCTGCCGCGAACGGAGGCATCCCGTCTTCGAGATGGCGAGTGATGTTCTCCATGACAACGATCGCATCGTCTACCACAAAGCCGGTCGAGACGGTGAGCGCCATCAGCGATAGATTATCCAGGCTGTAGCCGCAGAGATACATAACGGCAAAGGTACCTATCAAAGAAACGGGGACCGCAACGCTGGGAATCAAGGTGGCTCGAACGCTGCGCAAAAAGACAAAAACCACAAGCACCACAAGGATGACCGAGATGATGAGTGAGCGCTCGACATCGTCAACCGAAGCTCTGATCGTGGTGGTGCGGTCAAAAACATTTGTCAGATTGATCCCCGCCGGAATTGATGCCTTGAGGGCAGGCAGCGAGGCCTTTATCCGCTCCACTGTATCGATAATATTGGCCCCAGGCTGGCGAAAAATCATCATGGTGACGGATGGCTTGCCGTCCATATATCCGGCGTTCCGCACGCTAGATACCGAGTCTATTACGTCGGCAACGTCGGATAACCGCACGGCCGTTCCGTTGTGCTGGCCGATAATGATTGGCTGGTAGTCTACGGCATGCGAAATTTGGTCGTTGACGAGAATGTCGGCGCTATATTGGCCGTTTGAGATTTGGCCGCGCGCGGTGTGCGCATTTTGCAGGCTGAGTGTATTTTGAATGCTCGAAAAAGACAGACCGTATTGGTTAACCTGGGTGGGATTGAGTTCCACGCGCACGGCGGGTGATGAAGATCCGCCGACCGTGACCTGTCCGACGCCCTGGATCTGAGAGACTTTCTGTGCGAGCACAGTGGAGGCTGAGTCATACATGTCGCCCTTGTCGTAGACATCCGAAGTCAGCGCGACGATCATGATGGGCGAGTCTGCTGGGTTCACTTTGCGATAGCTGGGATTCGATGGGAGATTGGCCGGCAGATAGGTGCGGGCGGCGTTGATAGCCGCCTGTACGTCGCGCGCCGCGCCATCTATGTCCCGGCTGAGGTCGAACTGAATTGTGATACTGGTGCTGCCAAGGGAACTCGACGAAGTCATTTCCGTAATACCGGCGATGTGCCCGAGTTGGCGTTCGAGAGGCGTGGCTACAGAAGACGCCATAATTTCGGCGCTTGCGCCGGGGAGTCCTGTATTGATATTGATGGTCGGAAAATCTACCTGAGGTAACGGAGCAACCGGCAAAACAGTGTAGGCAATCGCCCCCGCGAGCGCAATGGCCGCTGTCAACAGCGTGGTAGCTACGGGTCGGCGAATGAAAAGTGCCGAGATGCTCATGCCTGCTCCACGGCCGGGGATGCGTCTGTCTTCTTGCGGGAGAAGCGCTGGGCAATCCCATCGAAAAAGATGTAGATCACGGGTGTGGTGTAGAGGGTGAGGACCTGGCTCAGGAGCAGCCCGCCCACCATTGCGATTCCCAGCGGGCGTCTAAGTTCAGAACCAAGGCCACTGCCAAATGCTAGAGGAAGTCCGCCGAGTAGCGCTGCCATTGTGGTCATCATGATGGGCCGGAAACGGAGCAGGCTTGCTTCGTAGATCGCTTCCGTCGAGGTTTTTCCGTGTATGCGCTCCGCTTCCAATGCGAAGTCGACGATCATAATTCCGTTCTTTTTCACAATGCCGATTAGAAGGATGATGCCAATGATGGCCACCACGCTGAGATCCTGATGGAAGATGATGAGCGCGAGAAGGGCGCCGACGCCTGCGGAGGGCAACGTGGAGAGAATGGTGATGGGGTGGATGAAACTTTCATATAAGACGCCGAGCACGATGTAGACGGTGGTGAGCGCGGCTAGAATCAATAGCCCTTCATTGGAGAGTGAGTTACGAAATGACGCCGCCGTGCCCTGGAAGTCCGCCTGCAGGCTTGCTGGGAAATGCATGTCCTGCGTGACCTGGGTTATCTTGCTGATCGCCGTGCCTAGAGCAGCGCGGGGTGCGAGGTTGAACGACACAGTGATGGCGGGGAACTGACCCTGATGAGTGATGGAGAGCGGCTCTTGCGACATCTGAGCATGCGTGAAAGTGCTCAACGGAATAGAATTGGCGGGCTGAACCGAGGTGGAGGTGTCTGAATTGACTGAGATATTCGACAGTGCATTCGCGAGCGGTATGAGCAGCGCTGAACTCGGCGTGTAGAGGACCGACTGTGTGGTTGCGTTCGAGCCCGCGGAAGATGAACTGGAGGAAGCGAAGGAAGAGGTCGCGCCGGCGCCCGTCGCCCCGGAAGAGGCATTAGATTGCAAATAAAGCGATTGCAACTTGTTGGGATCTGCCTGGAAAGAGGGCTGTGTTTCAAGAATCACGTGGTATTGGTTTAACTGCGTGTACATCGTGCTGATCTGGCGCTGTCCATAGGCGTCGTAGAGCGTGTTATCGAGCGTGGATGTGGCGATGCCCAGGCGGGAACCGGTAACGCGATCAATAGTCAAACTTACCGCGAGCCCGCCTGGTTGCTGATCGGTAGCCACATCTTCGAGGTCGGGGATCTGTTTGATTCTGGCGATAAACTTATCGGTCCACTGATCCAGTTCGTTGGCGTCGGCGTCCTCGAGCGTGAATTGGTATTGAGTAGGGCTCACGCGGTCGTCCACGTTGATGTTCTGTACTGGCTGCATGAACAGCTGAGTGTCATGAACATTATCGTGCAGCTTTGGTTGCAGGCGCCGAATGACATCCGCGGCACTGATTCTCCGTTCATCCAGCGGTTTTAGGTTGATCGAGAAGCGCCCGCTGTTGATCGCGGTGTTGGTGCCGTCGGCGCCGATGAAAGAGGAGAGACTCTCCACGGCGGGATCGTCGAGAATGATCTTCGCCAAGGCTTGCTGTTTGGCGATCATGGCCGGAAACGAAACGCTTTGCGGGGCCTGCGAGATGCCTTGAATGACGCCGGTATCTTGCACGGGAAAGAATCCTTTGGGTATCCAAACATACAGCACAACAGTGAGGGCAAGCGTAGCAAGAGCGACAAGCAGAGTGAGCGTCTGGAAGCGGAGGACTACCTTTAGGGTTCGCCCGTAAAAGGCGATCATCCGTTCAAAGACCGTTTCCGACCAACGATAGAAGCGGCCCTGCTCGGATTCCGGCGTGTGCTTGAGGATGCGCGACCCCATCATCGGCGTGAGCGTGAGGGAAACTACCGCCGAAATGATGATAGTGACCGCCAGCGTGACGGCGAATTCGCGGAAGAGGCGCCCCACTACGTCGCCCATGAAAAGCAGGGGGATGAGCACAGCGATGAGTGAAACCGTCAGCGACATGATCGTGAAGCCGATCTGCTCAGCGCCTTTGAGTGCCGCCTCCATGGGCGTGTCGCCGGCCTCCAGGTAGCGCGAGATGTTTTCGATCATCACGATGGCGTCATCCACCACGAATCCGGTCGAGATAGTAAGCGCCATCAGTGAGAGATTGTCGAGGCTATAGCCCAGTGCGTACATGACGACGAAGGTGCCGATAAGCGAAAGGGGAACAGCCACGCTGGGAATGATGGTCGCTTTCCAACTGCGGAGAAACAAGAAGATGACCATGACGACCAGGCCAACCGTGAGCATTAGTTCGAATTCAACGTCGTTTACAGACGCTTGAATGCTGGTGGTCAGATCGGTTAGCTTAGTGACCTTGATGGCGGCAGAGAGATTAGCCTCGATCAGCGGCAGTAGTTTCAGAATGCTTTCGACCACAGTGATGGTGTTCGCGCCGGGCTGCCGCTGGACATTCACAATCACGGCGGGCGTATTGTTCATCCACGCGGCTTGCCTGGTATTTTCAACGCCGTCCACAATAGCGGCAACATTCTTCAGAAATACCGGCGCACCGTTGCTATAAGCCACCACGACATTTTTGTAGTCGGCGCTTGTGACGAGCTGATCGTTGGAATCAATCTGATAATCCTGCCGCGGACCGTCGAAGTTTCCCTTAGCGGCATTCACGCTGGTGGATGTGAGGGCACTGCGCAGCGCTTCGAGAGTGATGCCGTAGGAGGCCAACTGTGCCGGATTTGCCTGGATACGAACGGCGGGCTTTTGCCCACCGCTGATGGTAACCAATCCGACGCCGCTCAGTTGTGAAAGCTTGGGGGCAAGGCGGGTGTCTACCAGGTCTTCCACCCGCGACAAAGTCATTGTGTCCGACGTAACGGCCAGCGTGAGAACAGGCGCGTCGGCGGGATTTGTCTTGCTGTAGACCGGAGGCGCGGGCAGATTCGACGGCAATACGCTTTGCGCGCTGTTGATGGCTGACTGAACTTCTTGTTCCGCAATGTCGATCTGTAGCGTCAGAACAAACTGCAGCACGACCACGGAAACGCCTCCAGCGCTCGTGGAGGTCATCTGGCTGAGACCTTGAAGCTGGCCGAACTGACGTTCGAGCGGGGCGGTGACGGTCGTTGCCACAACATCCGGACTCGCGCCCGGGTAGAAAGTGAGTACTTGAATCGTGGGGTAATCCACCTGGGGCAGAGCGGAGACCGGCAGCTGTGTATAGGCGACGATACCAGCAAGCAGGATCGCCGCCATAAGCAGCGAAGTCGCGACCGGGCGCAGAATAAATGGTCGCGACGGACTCAAGGCGCGCTGCTCCCCGGTTTCGTCGGGCTGGAGTTCGGGTTGCTTTTAGTCTTCTTTGTAGACGCGCCGGTTTGCCGACCCGCCTCACCCGGAGCGGCCGGAGGGATGACTTTGGAGCCAGGCGTCAGCTTCTCAAAACTGCCGTTGGCGACAACAGTGCCCGCCGCAATTCCTTCCACCTGAGTCATGTTGTTGTCGGTAATGCCGGTGACCACATTTACGATTTGCGCCTGCCCATTTTCGACTGCCCAGACAAATGCCTGGGTCCCATTGTGCTGCACGGCGGACGAGGCAACCAGAACAACGTTGTAGAGGGTCTTTACCAACAAACGCGCGTTGACGAACTGATTGGGGAACAACCCATTGTTTTGATTAGTGAACATGGCCCGCAGCTTGACCGTCCCCGTCGTGGTGTCGATCTGGTTGTCCACGCTGGCCAGCTTTCCTTTGCTGATGATCTTGTTCTGTGACCGGTCGAGCGCTTGTACCTCGAGCGAATGCCCCCCCTGCATTTGTGAAATTACCTGGGGCAAATTGTCTTCTGAAATTGTGAAGATAACGGTGATGGGCTGTATTTGCGTGATAACGGCGAGAACTGTTCCTCCGTTTGCGGACACTAGATTGCCAGGGTCCACCAGGCGAAGCCCGACGCGGCCTGTAATGGGCGAAACGATGTGGCAATATCCAAGCTGGACCCTGTCATAAGCGACCGTCCCTTCATCGTTCTTAACCGTGCCTGCGTCCTGGAGGACGGTCTTTTCTTGGTCGTCGAGTATCTGTTTGGCAATAGAGTTGCGGGCCCAAGCCGCCCGGTACCGTTCCTCATCCATTTTTGCTTGCGCAAGGAGTTGCGCATCGTGTTCGAGCTGACCTTCGGCCTGGGTAAGGGTGGCCTCATAGGGGCGCGGGTCAATTTCGATGAGCGGCGTTCCCTTCGTAACGTTTTGGCCCTCGCGAAAGTGCACTACCGTGATGAGCCCAGTGGCCTGACTGACGATGTTGGCCGTGTAAACGGGCGTCACCGTACCGATGGCTTCCTCGTAAACGCCTATATCTCCTTGTTGCGCAGTTGTGGTGACAGCAGTAACGGTGCCTCCGGCCGCGCCGCGGCGCCCTACTCCCGTGGTCGTAGCGGCTTGCTGTTTATGGTTTTCTACCCACCAGATCACCAGCCCGAAGACCAGCAGCATTCCTATCCAGGCCAAGGTGCGGTGCTTGCGCGGCGGTCGCGATCCCGCCGTGAGTCGATGGTCCGGGGGAATTGGTTTCGGCTCGCTTTGATTCAGAGATTGGTCGCTCATTTGTGTGTCATGTTATGCGCCTTTTAGCGGCTGACGAGATGTGAGCGATGAACCAGCTACAACGAGCAACTGATTTTCCGATTAGCCTCACAAGAGTCCCATCCGTGCCCTTTCACTCGTCGCCGTAGTCGGCCGCCTGACCTAAACGGGTCTTGCACTCGCGGTCTTAATCTTACGGCGATCGAACCCCATTTGCCTAGATCGCTAACCAAAGAATACTATCATCGTTTACCGGCTGGCTGGATTCGAGCCGCTGTAAGGGAGTGGCGACGCTTTGCGCGACTTCTCAGTCGGCGGCGCTGGCGTCATTTCCGGCTCTTCCTCCTTGTAGGGAGTCCCGCGTTCACCGTCCGCCATCAACCTGCATCCCGATGTACTTCAGCGAGGGCCGCAACATCAAAATCCCTTCTGCCATGCTCTATTTATGGCCGAAATCCCGCCTTCCGTCATTGGCGTTGCCCTCAATTTCCGCGAAACCCTGAGCCGCCTCGCCCCTACCTTTACAGCCCCTCCCTACAAAAACCCGCCCATCGCACCCGTTCTCTATCTGAAAACCCCCAACACCTGGATCACCTCCGGCCAACCCATTCCATGCCCCCGCGGAATCACCCACCTCCGCATGGCCGGCACGCTCGGTATTGTCATCTCTCGCACTGCCTGCCGCGTCGCCTCCGAAAACGCCGGGCGTCACATCGGCGCCTTTACGGTTGTCAACGACGTCAGTATCCCGCACGAATCCTTCTACCGCCCTGCCCTGCGCGAACGTTGTTCCGATTCCTTCTGCTCCATCGGCCAGCCCTGTCCTCACCCACCCTCCCAAACAGAATTCGAAATCGACGTTCTCGTCAACAACATCCTCCGTTCCAACATCCGCACCTCCTCTCTTGTGCGCTCCATCCCCCAGCTAATCGCCGACATCTCCGAGTTCATGACCCTCCATCCCGGAGACATCCTGCTAGTTGGCGAACCGGAACGCTCACCCCTCTGCTCACCCGGCGACAACGTGCGCGTCGAAATTCCCGGCGTCGGCTCCATCGAAAACAAGGTGGTATCCGCATAATGAAATCTTTTGCTCTTATCTGCATTCATCTGCGTCCATCAGCGGCTAACTCATGCGTTTCTGGGGTTCTATCATGAAACACGCCCGCATCGCCTATGCCGGCGCCAACCACCACGCCATCTCCGAAAACGCCGGACTCCGTCTCGACGATGGCCGCCTTGTCACCGAAGACTCCGTCATCTTCCTCCCGCCCGTCCTCCCTAGCATCATCCTGGCACTCGGTCTCAACTACATCGACCACGCCAAAGAACTTAACTTCCAACCTCCCACTGACCCTCTCGCTTTTCCCAAAGCTCCCACCTCCCTGGTCGGTCATCGCGGTCAAACCCGCCGACCCGCCGGCGTCGTATTCATGCACTACGAATGCGAACTCGCCATTGTCATCGGCAAAACTGCCCGCTTCGTCCCTCGTCAGCGCGCGCATGAATTTATCGCGGGTTACACCGTGGCCAACGATTACGCCATTCGCGACTATCTCGAAAACTACTATCGCCCGAACCTACGCGTCAAAAGCCGCGATGAAGCGACTCCGCTCGGCCCTTGGCTTGTCGACGCCGCCGACGTCCCCGATCCCATGAACCTCCGACTCACCACCACTGTCAATGGCGGCTTGACTCAGCAGGGCTGCACCAAAGACATGGTATTCGATATCCCATCGCTCGTCGAATACTTTACGGGCTTCATGACTCTCCAACCCGGCGACCTCATTCTGACCGGGACCCCCGAAGGCCTCGCCGATGTGAAGCCCGGCGATGAAGTCGTCACCGAAATCGAAAGCGTCGGCCGCCTTGTCAATACAATCGTGGAGGACTGGACATAATGCCGCACTTCATCGTCGAATACACCAGTAACATTAAGACCGAATCGAGCATCCCGCAGCTGCTTTCCAAGGTCAACGAAATCCTCATCGCCCAAGGTGGCGTTTTCCCCACCGGCGGCATTCGCTCCCGCGCCATCGAGCTGCACGAATACTGCATCGCCGATGGTCGACCCGACTACGCCTTCGTCCACTGCAATCTTAAAATCGGCGCCGGCCGCACCGAAGCCGAGAAAAAGAAAGTCTGCGACCAGCTCTTCGAAGCTATAAAAGATCACTTCGCAGAAATGTTTTCGAAGCGCTATCTCGCCCTATCGTTAGAATTGAACGAGTTTAGCGAGAGCGGAACTTACAAACACAACAACATCCACGCTCGTTTTAAGAAAAGCTGAGAATCATGCTCGATCAAACCACCATCCAAACCCTCGCCCACCGCTTGGATGAGGCGGAAAAGAACCGCACGCAGATCAAGCAGTTTTCGCTCGATTATCCGCACATCACGATCGAGGACGCCTACGGAATTCAGCAGCAGTGGGTCGCCTTGAAAGTCGCCGCTGGCCGCCGGATCAAAGGCCACAAAATCGGCCTTACCTCCAAAGCCATGCAGTATTCCTCCAACATTAACGAACCCGATTACGGCTCGCTGCTCGACGACATGTTCTTTTACGATGGCGCGGAACTCCCGTTTACCCGCTTCATCGTGCCCCGCGTCGAAGTCGAACTGGCCTTCGTCCTCTCTAAACCCTTGCACGGTCCCGATTGCTCCATCTTCGACGTGTTGAACGCTACCGATTACGTTGTTCCTGCCATAGAAATCATCGACGCCCGCATCCACCAAATCGATCCGGAAACAAATGTAACTCGTAAAGTTTTCGATACCATCTCCGACAACGCCGCTAACGCCGCGCTCGTCATTGGTGGCCGTCCTTTCAAACCACTTGCTGCCGACCTCCGCTGGATCTCCGCCATCTGTTGGCGCAACGGCTCAATCGAAGAGTCCGGTGTCGCCGCCGCCGTGCTCAATCATCCCGCCAACGGTGTGGCTTGGCTAGCCAATAAGCTCGCACCGTACGACGTCTCGCTTTCGGCCGGCGAAATCATCCTCGGAGGCTCTTTTACCCGGCCCGTCAACGCTCGCCAAGGCGACACTTTCCACGTAGATTACGGCCAATATGGCTCAATCTCCTGCTATTTTAAGTGAAAAAACGACGTGAAAAATCTATTCAAAATCGCGATAAATGAGCCTGGAAGCACCCAATTTGGCTTCTGGCTGGCCCTGGCCAATGCCTATTCGGCCGAAGTCTGCGCCACCGCCGGCTTCGACTGGCTCCTGATCGATGCCGAGCACGCTCCAAACGATCTGCGCACTATTCTCGCCCAATTACAGGCCATCGCGCCCTATCCCGCCCATGCCATTGTGCGCCCGCCTGTCGGCGACCCCAATCTCATCAAGCAATTGCTGGATATTGGCGTGCAAACCCTTCTCGTTCCCATGGTCGAAACCGCCGAACAAGCCGCTGCCATCGTCGCCGCAACTCGTTATCCCACCGCCGGAATTCGCGGGGTCGGCGGCGCGCTCGCCCGCGCCTCTCGCTGGAACGCTATCCCTGACTACCTCCACAAGGCCAATTCCGAAATGTGCGTTCTCGTCCAAGTCGAAAGCGTCACCGCTCTGAAAAATCTCGATGCCATCGCCGCTGTCGACGGCGTTGATGGCGTTTTTGTTGGTCCGTCTGACCTGGCAGCGACGATGGGGCATTTAGGAAATCCCACTCATCCCGAAGTTTTGTCCGCCATCGAAGACGCCATCCGCCGCATCAAACTCGCCGGAAAACCTCCCGGCATTCTCACTTTCGATGAACCTCTGATCCAGCGCTATACGGAACTAGGTTGTCGCTTTATCGCTGTGGGAGCCGACGTGATTCTACTGACCAAAGTCGTCCGCGGTCTGGCTCAAAAGTACAAAGCTCAGGCACCTACGTAAGCCGGCAATCCCTTCAGTTCCGATTCCCGCTGTGCCACGAAGCCGCCGTCAAACGCGCAGACTTCGCTGCCTTCGGTGAACCAGCTCTTCGGCGCGATGCCACCCCAAAGTTGTTGCCGTGCAGGGTCGTCTACATGCCAGCGTATGGGTTCGAAATCCGGATCCACTGTCAAGTAATCCGACGTGTACAACTCAATCCGGTGTCCGTCCGGATCGCGAACGTACAAGAAATGGGCGTTCGAAATACCGTGCCTTCCCGGGCCGCGTTCTATGGCCGCCCCAAGACCCGAACTGGCCAGGATGTCACATAGTTGCGCGATGCGCGAACCTTCCGGCAGCCAGTAAGCCAAGTGATGCAGCCTCGGCCCAGTACCATTGGTCATCGCCAAGTCATGCACAGATCCACGGCGTTGAATCCAAGCCGCCCACATTCTATGGGCATCGTCCTCTGAGTACTCAGTCAGACGAAAACCGAGGTCGTCCATATACCACTTCGTCATCGCGCCTACTTCTGGCGTCAGCACGTTGTTGTGATCAATCCGCTGTATACCCGGCCCGCGATGCAAATGATAACTCTGGAGCAACCATTTATGTCTCACTGACTGGTAGTAAAAAACGACGGGAAATCCGAACGGATCCTGCACGCGCAACATCTTCGGCCGGTCTTGTTCCTGTTCCCAACGGTACGGTAGTTTCTGTGCCTCGGCCAAAGCTGCAATCTCATCCAGTGTCTGATCTGACGCCACTTTGTAGCCAACATGCCGCACTCCAGCTTTAGGCGCGGCCTCTAACTTGAGCGTCCATTCACGGTCTTCCACGCCGCGCAAATACAACTGCCGGCTGTCCTCGTGCAAAACGTCCAGACCTAGTAGGTCAACATAGAAATGCCGCGACACGGCCAGATCCGTCACGTAGAAAGCAGCTTGTCCAATGCGAACGATATTCATTTAGCTCTTCCCGAATTTTGGGATCGCATGTTGACCCAGCGGAACGGCAATATGCTTCAATTCAGTGTAAAACTCAAACGAGTGATCGCCGCCTTCGCGATGCGTGCCGCTAAATTTCACTCCGCCAAACGGTGTTGGGAGGTGCCGAACATTATGGCTATTGATCCAGGTCATGCCTGCTTCCAGATTCAACGCCATGCGGTGTGCGCGTTCTACGTCTTTCGTCCACACATATGACGCCAGCCCATAACGAACGTCGTTAGCCATGGCCAGGGCGTCGGCTTCATCGCTAAACGGAATGGCCGTCAAAACCGGCCCGAAGATCTCTTCTTGCGCAATCCTCATTCCATTCTCGCCCGTGAAGAGAGTAGGCGCCAGATAGTTGCCTGTGTCTCCAATTCTGTGCCCTCCCGCACGCAGCACCGCTCCTTCTTGCTGCCCAATCTGGATGTATCCAGTCACTCGTTCAAGGTGCTCCGGGTGAATCAGTGGACCAACCTCCGTCTGTGGGTCAAGCGGGCTACCCACTTTCACCGCCTTCGCGCGTTGTGCCAGCTGATCTACAAACCGGTCAAAGACATCTTTCTGAATCAGTGCCCGCGAGTTCGCCGTGCATCGCTCTCCGTTGAAACTGTAAATCTGAAACACCGTTGCATCCAAGGCCCGCTCCAAATCGGCATCTGCAAAGATAATGGCTGGGGATTTTCCACCCAACTCCAAAGACAATCGCTTGATCTGGTCGGCGGCGTTCCTCATTACAATCGACCCAGTCGTGGTCTCTCCCGTGAGTGTGATTAGCGGCACCAACGGATGTGCCACCAAGGGCGCGCCCGCCTCCTCGCCGAAGCCATGCACAACGTTGAACACGCCCGCCGGCAACTCGGCCTCCTCGAAAATCTTCGCCAGTTTCCAGGCCGTCAGCGGCGACCACTCAGCAGGTTTCAGAATCACGGTGTTCCCGGTAGCCAGCGCAGGCGCAATCCGCCACGTCGAGAGCATCAATGGCGCGTTCCACGGCGTGATAATGCCGCACACTGCCACCGGCACTCGCACACTGTAATTCAACCAATCGTTATCCACCGGAAACGTACGGCCATCCATCGCCCGTTCCGCCCAATCCGCATAGAAACTGAAGTTCTCTGCTGCCCTTGCGATCTGCCCGCGCACGATTTTAAGCGCTTGCCCCGCATCCAGGCACTCGGTCACGGCGATCTCATCTCCATACTTCTCAATCAGCGAGGCAATCTTCAAAAGAAACTTTTTCCGGTCTTTTGCTTTAACTCTGCTCCATTTGAAGAATGCCGCATGAGCTGCTTTTGCGGCGGAATCGATATCTTCCGCGTGTCCTCGATACACCGTTGCGAGCGTTTGGTTTGTCGATGGATCAAACGTCTCAAACGTCTCAGCTCGTACTCCAGGCAGCCATTTGCCCTCGATATAGTGCGTTATCGTCCCGGCGGCTAGGTTCCGGCGAACCTCGTCAATAAATGGTTGATCGAGAGCCATAGGGAGATACTAACAGTTATAGGTGCCTATGTCGTTAACCGTCAGCCAAACCACCGGTGCCCGCCGCAGCCTGCAAGTTCTCGAGAGATTACATACTCAGCCCCCGAACATCTGGTATGACGGAAAAAAGATCGACGATCCCGCCAGCCATCCTCACTTTCGCAATGGCGTGGCGAGCCTGGCCGCTCTCTACGACTTACAGTGGGCGAACCCGCAGTGTCTGTATGAGTCGCCCACTACTGGCCAGAAGGTCAGCCGGACCTTTCTCGTGCCGCGCACCATAGAAGAATTGAAGACGGTCACGACCGCTATGAAGCTTCGCGCCGATTCAAACTTCGGCATGATGGGCCGTATGCCCGATTATCTGAATCGCGCGATGGCTGGCTACGCTTCCGGCGCTGCCTACTTGGGTCAAGACGATGCGCGCCTTGGCGCCAACGCGAGGAAGTACTACGAGTACCTTCGTGAGAACGATCTCGCGATGACCCACACCCTTATCACACCGCAAGCGAATCGCGCCGTTGGCACAGCGCAGCAAGCCGATCCTTATCTGGCCGCGCGCGTAAAGGAGGAGACCAGGGAGGGTCTAATCATCCGCGGTTGCCGCTTGCTTGCCACCCTTCCCATCTCCGACGAACTCATGGTCTTTCCATCCACTTTGCTCAAGAACGTGCCCGAGGACGCACCTTACGCGTTCGGCTTCAGCATTCCCACCAACACCGTTGGACTCAAGTTTCTTGTCCGCGAAAGTTTCGATTACGGCCGTTCCCACTTTGATCATCCGCTCGGTTCCCGCTTCGAAGAACTGGATTCCGTCGTGATGTTTGACGACGTCTTCGTGCCCTGGGAACGTGTCATGTTATATCGCGATGTAGATCGCTGCAACGCCGCCTATGGCCGCACCGGAGCTTTGGCTTGCATGTCTCATCAGGTAGCCGTGAAAAATCTCGCTAAAACCGAATTCCTCATGGGCCTCACTTCGCTGCTGGCCAACTCGATTGGCATTGAAGGCTTCCAGCACATTCAAGAGAAACTCTCCGAAGTCTGGGTCAACATGGAAACGGTTCGCGCCTTTTTGCGGGCCGCCGAGGAAGACGCCACACTGGATGAATACGGCATGATGCGCCCCGCCTGGAACCCGCTCGATGCCTGCCGCAATCTTTTCCCGCGCTTGTATCCGCGTATGGTCGAAATTTTGCAGCAAATGGGCGCAAGCGGCCTTGTCGCCATGCCGACGGAAGCTGATGTACGCGGCCCGATGGCAGAAGAAATCCGCCGCTATTTCCAGGGCGCGCGCGTTGAAGCGCATGATCGCATTCCCTTGTTCCGCCTCGCCTGGGACACTTGCCTTTCCGCTTTCGCCAGCAGGCAAGTTCTTTATGAGCGCTTCTTTTTTGGCGATCCCGTTAGAATGGCTGGCGCGCTTGTCGCCAGTCATGATCGCACAGAATATATCGATCGCGTCCGAGCGTTCCTGGAGAAATCGAAGCCAGATGTCAATTGATAGCAAAGCCTACCGGCAGACTGTTGGCCGCTTTCCTACCGGCGTGACCGTTATTGCCTTCGAAGTGGAAACGGAGGTGAAAGCGATGACCGCCAACTCCTTCACCTCTCTCTCGCTCGATCCGCCTCTGCTACTCTTCTGTCCGGCGAAAACGACCAGAACCGGTCAGCTCATTCATCGCGCCGCCAGTTTTTCGGTGAACATTTTGCGCGAAGAGCAGCAAGCTCTCTCAACTTTTTTTGCGGGAGGTTGGAAAGAGCCAAATGATCCTCCGTATCGCTTCGTTCCGCTAGAAGGCGTGCCGCGGCTGGAAGGAAGCCTCGCGTCTCTTATCTGTTCTACTCATCAAATCTATGAGGGCGGCGATCATTGGATTGTCATCGGCAAAGTGATCGCCATGCATCAAGGCATCGAACCGCTTCGTCCGCTGGCTTTTCATTTGGGCCGCTACACGAGTATGCAAACCATGAGTTCGAGCCCTGCCCCTAATCTGTACGAAGGATCTGAAGCGACGCCGGTGCACTATCACTATGAAAGCTGGTAACTAAAACGCCCACACTTTGCGAACAGTTCCCGACAACAGCCACTGCTTGTCCTCTTCATTGAGAAAAGGCATTCCGCTGCGAATGACATCGAGTCTCTGCGAATAAGTCGCCCGCTCTTTCGCGATCGGCCAGTCAGTTGCCCACATCAGCCGCCTCGGTCCAAATGAGTCATAGAGTCGCTTGACGAGTGCTTGGGAGTCAGTCCAAGGATAGTTTTGTTTTGATAACGACCAGGTGTGCGAAATCTTGACGAATACTTTGGGGTAACGTACCAAGGCGATTAGTTTTTCAAGCTCCGCGGGCTGATCCACCGGGCAATCTGCCATATGGTCAATCACAACGGTGAGATGCGGAAAACGCTCAATCAGCTTGCCGATCTCAGGAACACGGCCGATAGGAGCCAAAAGCGTCATCGGAATTTTCAGATCTTCGCAGCGCTTCCACAACGGCGGCATCAGCGGCCCGGAAATCCAATCGCCTGTTGCGTCCGCGGCTGGGCTGATCCGCACACCATGAAATCCCGGTTGCGCACTGATGGCCGATAAGTGATCTGGGGCAGCAGAGTCGAGTGGATCGACTCGGCAGACACCCTGGAAATACCGCGGGTATTGCTTGAGAACCGCCGCCAGGTAACTATTGTCATAGCGATAGTGAATCACCTGGATAATCACGGTTCTCGCTATACCGTTAGCACGCATAAGATCCAATAGCGCTTCCGGGGTTGGATCGAAAGCGGGCACCTTCGCGCCTGCCGCAAACGGAAAAGCCGGATCGCGTTTCCAGACGTGCACGTGCGGGTCAATGATTTGATATTCGGAAAAGTTCGCAGCGGCGGCCATTTTGAGTATTTCGCGCCGGGTCGTGTCAGGCATAGATCTTTTCCAGCGTGTTGACCACGTAGCTCCTACAGCGTTCATAGCTGACGCTCGGCCCTTGGCGTGTTATGTCAAGGTCAACGCACAGCCAGCCTTTGTATGAAATCGACTTAAGAACGTGGTGGCAAGCCGGAAAATCTACCTCTCCGTCACCTAGGTCGAAGATGTTAGGCAGGAAGTTTATCTCAAGGCCCGCGCGTTTTGCATCTTTGTAATCGGCAAACATCAAGCGATGTTTGTGCTTGTCAAGAACAGCCGCCGTGTCTCCGCCTCCGAGATAAACATGCGCCGTGTCGGGAGAAAAATGAAAAACCTTTGGATCGGTGAGAGCCATGCAGCGATCGATCTCTTCCGGAGTTTGAACCATCTGCCCGAGATGATTGTGCAAGCCGGCTTTGAACCCCATCTCGGTAGCCTTTTGGCCAAGCACATTGTAGAACGAACACATGGTTTCGAATGCACCCGGTTTATCGGTGCGCTTCGGCGAAAAGACAACTAGGTGATTCGCTCCAAAGCGCTGCAGGAACTCCATTGCTTCTTTTGCGTTCTTGAGGATATTCGCGTGTTGCGCCGTGTCATCGGCCGCGCCGTTGAACGAAATCGTGATGACATGCAGTCCGCGCTTCGAGACTTCGCTTTCCAATAACGCCGGTGTGAGGTCGTATTTTTTCAGTATGGCGGGGAATTGAGTCATGCGGATTCCAATGAAGCCGGTATCGCGCATGATGTCTAGAATGTCCGTAAAAGGCGTTCCAGGATACGAGTTCCACAAGCTGGCTCCCAGCGCCCACTTTACGTTACGATTGGCGGGGAGTTGCACCGCGGCGCGTGCCAGGGTCGCAGCAATGGCAAACAGAGAATCTCTGCGGGTCATGCGGACTAGGATACACGTCGTTAGCGTAAAATGGAGCGTTTGACCAAGACGACCGTAACTTTTGATCGCCTCCCTGCGAACGTTCTTGTGAGGCCTACCGGTGCCTGGTGACGACGCCGTTCCACCCGGCCGGTCTGTGCGGGACGGGGATATCGGAGCGCTAATGGTCGCCTATCAACAGTCCGATCCAGAAGCAGCAACAGCCTTGGTTACCCAACTTTCGCCACAAATTTTTCAGTTTTTTCTCGCACAGTGCCGCAACCGCGCCGAAGCGGAAGATCTATTGCAGGATTTTTGGCTGCGTATTCACAAGGCGCGCGCCACATTCCGGCCCGGGGAACCGTTGTTGCCCTGGTTGTACGCAATCGCGCGCCGGGTGAGAGTGGATCGCTATCGCAAAACAAAATCCGCTAGAGAGCACGAGGTTCTAAGCGAACAGTTGCCCGAGAAAGTCTCACCAGAGACCGGCCGGCAGACACCACCACAGATTTCGGAAATGCTCCAGTCTCTGCCAGAATCGCAACGGGAGGTGCTGCTGCTTTTGAAGGTTTCGGGCCTAAGCTTGGAAGAGGTGGCGCGCGCCACGGGAGTCAGTATCGGGTCAGTAAAACAAAAAGCGCATAGGGCGTACGAAAGTCTACGCAAGCGCTTAGGGAGGAGCGAATGAGCGACGATCCGAATATTCCCTTCCCGTCGGGCGAGCCGCCCGATGCCGCTCTTATCGCGAGAATTAGCACGCAACTTGCAGCTCGTTCAAAACCGATCCGGCCTTTACCTTCGAATGTCATTCTTTGGATCATCAGCCTAGCTGTATTTGCAGCAATTTCGTTCATAGTTGCGAGCCTTGTTGGATTCAAAGCGATTGCCGTACTCAGCGGCGAAGAGATGGCACTGTATTATGGCGCGGTTTTGCTTTTCGCCGGGTTGTTCGCGCGCGCCGTGATTGAGCGGATGATACCGGGCGAAAAACGCCTCTTGCGGTCCTCTATTTTGTGGATCGCCGCTCTCTCTGCCTTGGGTATGGTGATAGCTGGTCTGTTCTCCGATCACAGCACCGAGAGTTTCGTTTCGCAGGGTATACCGTGTCTACGCTTGGGCGTGATCAGCGCGTTGATCAGTGGCTTACTTGGCTGGCGCTTGCTCCAACGCGGTTATCTGGTGTCTCCGCGCGAAACCACTGTGCTCTTCGGTTTCTTTGCCGGCCTTGTGGGGGTCGCGGTGCTGGCTCTGCACTGCCCTATTCGCAATTCATTGCACTGCTTGGTGTGGCATCTTGGAGCCATGGTGCTGGCCGGTTTGGTTGGACTCATTCTTGGAAAGTTTCTTGAAAGCTACGGCTATGCTGATTGACGATCCGCTTCAAGTTGTTGCGTCAGCGGTTACGCCGGTGGTTTTGGTTTCTGCAACGGCTATTCTGATCTCAGGCGTTAATTCGCGCCACATCGCTATTGCCGACCGCATCCGCTCGCTGACTGCGGAATATCGGAACGCTGCCACCAATCCGGCTAGGCGAGCCGGAATTGACAGGCAGTTGCCCATCTTCCACCTCCGAGTCCAGCTAGCTTCATGGTCTATTCGCGGGCTGTATCTCGCTTCCGCCTGCTTCATAACGATGGCGCTTATCATTAGCGCTACTCTTTGGCGCCAGATGATCGCCGTTGCGACCTTGCCGCTCTTCATTGGCGGCATCATATTGGTTCTTTTTTCCATTGTCTGTGAGTTATGGGAGCTTCAGGAGGCGAACCGCACCCTCTTCGAAGAGATCTCAGACCTGAAGCAAACGACGAAGGCTTAAAGCGTCTTCAAGTACTCCACCAATTGCTTCTTCTCTTCATCCTTTAGCGTTGTGCCCCAAAGATGTCCAGCGTTGCTATTGCCTCGGTCACTCGTATCGTAGCGGAAACCCACGCGTTGCGCCTCCGCACCCTGCGAAATGAATCCGACCTTTTCAGGGTCGATCACATCATAACCACGGTAAAACACTTTCGGCCGGTTCGACGGGACACTCAGAAGATCTGTCAAGCCGGGTACGGAGCCATTATGTAGGTACGGTCCACGCAGCCAAAGGCCTTCCAGCGTCACATTTACATAGCCGTTCTGCTTTCCAAAATGATGGAAACGCCAGCTATAGCGCGCCGTGTACCGGTTATAGGCAGTGGCTGCGCTTTGCGTCCACATCTCAATCCTATTGCGGTCGGTAGCCAGCATGGGGTTGTCAATCGGCTCTACCTTGCCGGTCCGCTCGCCACCCGGCGCATGGCATTGGGCGCACTGCCGGTCATAAATCTCCTTTCCTTTCGCGGCTAGCGTTTGATCGATGGGGAAAGGATATTTGGGAGGTTGCGCGTCGTTCATGAACGCAGCAATTCGCTTCAGGCTCGATTCTTTTTCAGGCTTCTTAAAGTCGTTGTCCACCCATTTCAAGGGTGTGCCGTCCCCGATCGCGGAACTGAGCAACACTTCCTGGAGAGAAGTGTTAAGTCCGTCCCAATGGAACGAGCGATTTGTGTGTGTTTTTAAATCCCACAGCGGCTCCATGTCGGAATTACCGAGGCTACCATCGGGTGGCTGCTTCAGATAGCGATACTTCACTAAATTGAAGGGATCGATGCGCCCATTGCCGGCAGAAGTGAGTGGCTGCAGTAAGCCGTAGTTCGCGTATTCATTCTTTTGCGCAAGCAAAGTGTATTTTACGATCGGGATCAAGGCGAAGCGATAGGTGAGGCGATCTAAGAAAGAAAGACGGTAATTCTTGGCGATTTCGGCCATTAGAATCGATGAATTGAAACGTGGGTCACTAGCGCAGTCAATCAAAAAACGCAAATATGCCTGAGGAATCTGGGTTTGCCCGGGGCCACCTGGGACAATCGTCGGCTTGTCCAACGGATGAATACGATAGGTAGAAGCATGACACACGGCGCAGTTTATACCAACACGGTCAACTCCAATGGTTTGTTTGGTAAACCCAACCGGCAATTCGCGGCCTTCGGCGAAAATCATGCCTATCGCAGCGTAGCCTCCGGGACGGGGAAGCTTGTCAGGGAATACGCGAGGTAAGACAAGCCAGAGCCAATAGGGGACACCGGAGGTACTCTCAGTGCCAATGGAGCCATACAAAAAATGCTCTTCATCGGACGCGAAATAGGTGGGAGGTAGTTCGCGAAAGAATTCGAAATACGTAACTCCGCCAATCATTAGAAGCAATAGCAGGCCGATGGCCGCCAGCCGGAGCTTTACGACTGGGCTTTTGGGCGCGATGACGTAGGGCGAAACGGGAGTTCTAACAGCAAGAGTGAGTAGAATCGCCTCCGGTATCAGGAAAGTAAGGTCAAATAGTCCAAGAACGAAGTAGTCACGATTGAATCCAAGGAAGAAGACTACTCCCACAAGGCGTGCTAAGACTGTGAGCCATGACACTGGAGGATAGCGCAAGGGCTCGAGAGCAGCCGGAATATAGAAGAGACTGAGCAGAATCAGAAACAGCGCCGACACCGTAACCCAGAGCAACGGATAAGCGGACGGAAAGGAAAAGGCTACTAGCGTTTCGCCGGGCAGAATCAGCGACGGAATAGCGATGAGTAGGTTCGCGAAGATTCCCAGCCACACCACACGTCCAAACCAGATTGCATAAGTGTTCATAATTCTGCTTTTTCTCCGTCACTCCCGCTACAATGTCTTCATAAACTCGACTAAATCGAGTTTTTGATCAAGGGGCAAAGTGGTGCCAAACAGATGGCCCGAGTTCGCGTTGCCGGGGAGCCCAGTGTCATACCAGAAGCCGTTTTGGCGGGCATCGGGAGTGTCATACACAAACCCGACCCTGTGTTGATCGTAGACATCGTAGCCTCGCGCGAATTGTTTAGGCCGGTCGGCTGGATCGCTGAGTAAGTCGAGCAATGTGGGAACCGAGCCATTGTGTAAATACGGCGAGCGAGCCCACACGCCGTCCAGGGGCTGATTGGCATACCCGTTGGTCTTTGCGAAATGAGTGAAGCGGTATTGGCTGTCGGGATAGAGCTCGGCTTGATTGCCTGTCAGCGCGTAAGTGTAGGAGTTCAGACGATGGGGGTCGGTCCCGATGCTAGCGATGTCTTCCACCGTCCCGGTCTTCGGTGCTCCGAAACTGTGGCACTCGGCGCAGTGTTGATCAAAGATCGCTTTCCCGCGCGTGCTGCGAGACTGATCAATACCGAATGGATATTTTGGCGGCGGCAACGTCCAGATCCAATCGTGAATGCGCTGTAAGCTGGCATGATCAACAGTCGCGGGAGTCACTCCTGCGCCAAGTGAGGCACTGAGATTGCGTTCATCCACCGAAGTGTTGTTACCATCCCAATGCAGATGCATTCCTTCGCGCGGTTGTTGATTCCAGAGAGAAGGAAAGTCACAGGCCCCAATCAGTTCTTCGTGCGGCAGCAAGTTCAGGTTCCAATTGAATTGAATTGCCTTGTAGGGGTTAAAGGTATCAACCCGGCCGCGTCCCCAATCGGGCAGTGCCCCATTCAGTAGCGGCCCAATACGGTTCTGCAGCGACACAGTTTGAAGCTTTAACTGGCCGATGACAATCAGATGCAAAAGCAGTTTCTGAATCAGACTAACGTGCTCGCCCATCCCCTCAGCTGTTGCGATGACACTGTCGGCCGTGACGCGGTCATCCAAACTTGCGTCCTCGATGAACCGGAAGAAACGTTCGATGTCGAACTGATGCGCCGGCATTCCCAGTACGATCTGCGTTGGGCTCTGTGGAGATTCGCGAACTGTTCCTGTGTGACAGACTGCGCAATTCAACCCGACCTGTTCAACACCCAACCGCCAGCGGCGCGAAACACCGATGGGCAGTTCGTGGCCAGGCTCAAAGACTAAGCCGAGTGAGGAGTACCCGCCTGGTAGCTTGTCAGGACAAAGCGCCGGTAGCGTTTTGAAAATGAGATACGGCGGAAGCACACCTCCTATCTGAGTAAAGATCGTGCCACCTGGCTCACTGCCAATAGATCCGTACTTGAAATGATCCTGAATATTTGAATAGTAATGAGTGCGGTCGGCCGTGAAGTAATAGAACGCTCCGATCGCCAAAAGCCCGATTAGTAGTAAGCCAATGATGAGCAGCCAGCGGCGTGAACGATGCTGGTGTTCGTCAACCGGGCTCGAATAAACGTAGTCTTTGAGTACGCCTTCAGTGGTTCGTACATCTACTTCTTCAGGCATTGCTTTCGTTCCTCACTTCACAGCACGGCGGACTTTTCTTGCTCTGAAAATTGCGACGGTTTGTAGACTTTCATGATTTCGGCGATCATTGCGTCGTGGTCGCCGTCAAACCGCCGGACATCGTAACACCCTAACGGATTGGCTGGGGCATTGACTAAACACCGATTGCAGAAGGTGCACGGCTTTGCCGGTAAATCCTCGCCGGACTGTAGTGTCTCTGGGAGGTCGCGGTTCGCAATCAGCGGGCGGGCAATGGAAACGGCGTCCGTATAGCCTTCTGAAATCACCCGGCGGATCACCTTGGCGTCCTGATATCCGCCGGTATTGATTATGGGAACAGTGACGTTCTTTTTGATTTCACGGGAGTACTCGGCGGAAACGGCCTGCACGGGGTGCGATTTCTTTGTGCGGTTCCAAAATAAGCTCACAATCGGGCGAAACAGTCTGAAGTGAAACGCCGTGTAGTTCAGGTAACCGCGAACACCACTTGAGATAATCGCGCCGTACCACCAATTAAACTCATCCACCGGGAGGCCACCCGAGGGCAACAGCGGGTGCGGGAATATGCTGCCGATTGACACGTGAATCGCATCGACGCCTGCTTCTTCGGCCCATTGAGCAACTTGGATGCCTTCGTCGAGCGTGTTCCCCTTCTTCTCCCAAGGGAACAGCGCATTGCCGAAATCGACGGCGTTCAACTTCGCTTGTATGTGATAATCTGAGCCAACCTCTTTGCGGATAGCATGGATGATTTCAAGGAGAAACGCGGCCCGATTGCGTAGGACTCCTCCGTATTCGTCTTTACGGTCGTTAATCGCCGAACTCAGGAACTGAGTGATCAGGTACCCGTGGGAGGCATGCAATTCCACGCCATCGAGCCCTGCTTCTCGCGCTCTCCGCGCCCCATCCGCAAACTGCCGAATCGTATCTTTAATCTGTTGCAGCGACATGGCTTCACAGAGGAGGCCATGAAATGTATCCATTCGATTGGTAGAAGAGAGCGCCTTTTGCCTGAAGTTTTCAACCCCCGGATTGTCGCGCTGCCGTCCACTGTGACTCAGTTGCATAATGTACTTGCAGTCGTGACGGTGAACAGCTTCGCCGACAGCGCGCCAGAAGGGGATCTTGTCGTCACTATCGACCATGGCATAGTTCGGGAGAATGCGTCCGCGCAGATGTACCGGAACGAAAGAGGATATGATGGCTCCCACGCCTCCGCGCGCAAACGACTCTTCCCAGTTGATGCGCGCCTGGGTACCAGAGCCGTCGTAGTTATCGAAGCGCCCTGAGATGCTGGAACGGAACAAACGGTTCTTGACCTTGAGATTGCGAAAGGTCAACGGTTCGAAAATCGTGTCATTGTTCATGTCGCTCCGTGTTTGCTCAGATATAGTGTCATAGAACGCCTTTCCGTTTCAAGTGGCGGTAGTTTGCCGGAAAATGAAACGGAGATCGTGGTTTTGGCACTATTCTCGGTAATGCCGCAAGGAGGCCCTCTGTGAAAGTGTTTCCAGGAGTTGTTTTGACCGCATTGCTACTCCTAGTAGGTCAGCCGTTGAGGTCGAACATCTTCGCCGATATTGCGAGTACCCTCAAGCATAAAGAGGAGTCTATTGGCAGTGGAATCGGCAGAGCTGTGGGAGTGCAGTTGGGTGGCGCTCTAGAAACTGCCACGGCCCCCGCGCTGGATAACGCAGCAACCAGGTTCACTGAGGTAGTCAAGGACGCTGCCGGTACGCTGGATCAGTCGCTCCAGGCTGAGAATGAGAGCATCGATACGATTGCGCGCAGGAATGTAGACCGGATCGACACCCTGACCCAGGCGACTCTCAAACAGGTCGATCAGTTGGCCGATGCAAGGTTGCAACAGCTACAAGTGGGCGCTGTCGCACTTCTTGATCGCGAAGCTACCATTGTGGACAATGCCTTGAAGCAAGAAAACACAATTGCCAATAACGCACTGAATCGCGTTGAAGCAATTTCTGGTCAGAGCCTGAGCCGGCTGCAGGAGATTGAAGGTGACGCTTTCGACCGAATCGACTCAGCGCTTCAGGATCAAGTGCCCGTGGCGGCGAGTCAGGTGGCCCACGAATTCGTGATCGCCGCTTTGGTTATAGCTCTAATCGTGGCTTTGTTTGGGTTTGCCGGGATCAGCTTGTGGAAAAACTTGCAGCAGGCCAGAGTGGGCAGTTCTTCCATGGGTCAAATCTTGAAGAACGGGCTGCGTAACTTCTGGCGGACACTTCCTCAGGAGGCCGCTGTCGTGGTACTACCCACACTTCTAGTGGCCGCAGCTATTTTGGCCGGATATGAAGGGTATTTGCGTTCTGAGCGGGCCATGCGAGTGTCGCGCTTAGAAAAAGCAGCGACTTTGCTGGAAGCCGCCGGCGAGTACAAAGTGGCGGCACAACTCCGCAAAAGAGTGATGGACATAAACGGCGATAGCGACAGCGCGCGCAAGGAGTTTGCTTATCAAGCCGACACATGGTTGTCCGACTTTACACAAAAGACGTCAGTCGATGTGAGCGATCTTGTCAGACGTTTGACGCTTCTACAGAGCAATAGGTCGATAGCTGCCAGCCCCGATCTGCAAGCGGCGTCGTTGTATCTACGAGCCGAATTTTACGGAGACGTCGATGCTAAGGCAGCGAATCAATTTCGCGAGACGTTTCTCAATGGCAAGACGCCCCAACAGGCGCCATTTCTGGGCAAGCTTGTTCTCATGACACAAATCAAGGCAGAGCTTGACCGGGAAGCATCTGCGAGCGACCGTGTCACATCGGCATTAAAGGCAACGCAGCAACTCCAGGCGTTGTATCCAAACTATGCCAATGGCCACATCCTCGCAGCCGCGCTTTTGGGTATGCAGGCCGACGCGATGGCAAGCGGCGAAAACAGCGATTCAAGCCAGGAAACCGAATTGCGCAGAGAAGTCCGTGCGGAAGTTGAGCGTGCCTCATTTCTCGATCCCGATTTGATGCGCATTGTTCGCCTCAACAGTTCCGAGCTTCCGGCCGATCTCTTGAAGGACCTGGATGAAAGCCCGCACAGTCCTGGTTTAGCGGCCCGTCTTGGGAGGTACGCTTCTACTGACATCGATCCGTTGGCGCGCTCGATTCTTGTATCGGATGTGTTGACTCATCAGGCTGTGGACCGAGCCATTCTTCGCGCAACCCGCCGAGGGGTGGGAGAAAGGAGAATCGCGCACCTGATTGCGACGCTGCCTGCTAGCAATACAAATCCGCAGCAGCGAGTCACTGCAATGGTTTCGATCGCGCAACAGCTCCTTGCCATTGATGCGTATCTGCCTGCCGAACGCTGGGCGCAATCCGCGGGAAAAACGCTCGCTGGAGCAAAAGAGGCCGATCCCTCGTTGAGCCAGAAGGTTGATTCTCTCTGCCAAGCTGTGGCGCAATCCAAAATTTCGGGAGACTTGGCAGCGGTGATCTAAAGATACGACGCTAGAAATGTTCCAGCAACTCACGGATTCGCTCCACCTTCAACAAACGCGGATGGCTTTCCGGCACATCCGCATGCTCAAGACTCCAGGTGCGGGCATGCGGCACAAACACCGCGTTCAATCCAGCCGCCAGCGCGGGGTTGATATCAGACTTCGGTGAATTCCCAATCATCCAAGTGAGTGCGGGGTCGAATTTGCGCTGTTGGGCCAAGGCAGAATAGGCAGCCTGATCCTTTTCTTTCACGATCGCGGCATGCTCAAAATAGGGCCCCAGGCCGGAACGGTCAATCTTGAGGCGCTGTTCCTCCTGGTCGCCCTTGGTGAAAATGGTCAGACTGTGGCGCTCCGCCAACTGGGCGACGGTATCTTCAACGCCGTCAATTAACTCAATGGGCTTTTCCAGAATCTGGTGGGCAAACTCCTGCACGGCTTTCAAATCGGCTTCGGCAATATGGCGCTCGGCAAGATGCCGGTAACATTCCGTCAGATTACGCGCGTAGTTTTTTGAACCGTAACCGTGGATCCTGGCGTTCGTCATTTCAATTTCATCCAGCACTCCCCGAACCTCGGCCGATGACATCGAAGAGTGTGACAGGTAATCGTAGAAGCGATCAAACGCTTCCTCGAAGTAAATATTGTTCTCCCAAAGCGTGTCATCCGCGTCGAAGATCAGAAATTGCCGTGATCGCGCCATTGCCTAACGCGAGACCCTGGCGTGGCCATTGAGTGGTCCTACGCGTTTGGCTAGCGCGGTACGCTCACGCTTCGCCATGTATTCCGGGATTACACGCACCAGAAACTCAAGCCGCTCAACCTCCGAGCGCAGCGAAAGCACAGTCTGCCGCTTTTCAAAATCGTCGATAAAGCGCGCCAGTTGGAAACTGATCCGCGTGTTCTCCCACGTCGGCTCGCCCCCCTCCGCCGACTCGCTCTCCGCTATTGCCAAATCCCTATAGGCGGCCGTTGCGCGCTGACGCAGATCCAGCGGTACTTCGCTGGCATCGTCATCGTTAAAAAACTCTACCTCGGCGCGCAAGAACGACTTCTCCTGATCGAGAGACGCAATCTGAAAGCGTCGTTGCCCCATGGCCAGCAGGTCGAGCCGGCCATCGTCATAACGCCGCATGACGCGCTCCACAGTGGCCGTGCAGCCGATATTTACAATACCGTCGTCTTTCGCAAACACGACGCCGAATTCGCCCTTGGCTGGGATGATCTCACCCATCATTTCTTTGTAGCGATCTTCGAAAATGTGGAGTGGCAACGGCATGGAAGGCAGCAGAACAACAGATAAGGGAAAGAGGGGTATCAGTTCCGTTGCCATAGCTTCATTATGCTTTGTCGCTTTCGAACGAACCAGCAGCAAACCCATTCCCCAGAAAAACGGGGGCGTTGGGCGATATACTAGTCCCAACTGAATCGGAATGTCGCGACGCCGCTCATGATTCTGAAGCTCAAACGCACGCCCGGCCTTTACCTGGTCGGCTTTATGGCCAGTGGGAAAACAACGGTCGGGCGCGCCTTGGCCGATCATATTGGCTGGCCGTTCGTGGACATGGATGCCGAGATTGAGTCCCGCGAGGGCAGAGCCATCTCAGAAATTTTTCGGGATCGCGGTGAGGCTGGTTTCCGCGAAATTGAGCGCCGGGTTCTGCGTACTCATGTTCGAAGCATTGAAACAGGACAGCCCTGTGTTCTCGCTTTAGGGGGCGGCGCTTTTGTGCAACCAGACAATCGCGAATTGCTTCAGAACAATGGAGTCACGTTGTGGCTCGATTGTCCACTGGACGTTATCCAGCGCCGTCTGAATGGCGATATGGCGCGGCCTTTGGCGGCACAGCCCAACGGCTTGGGTCGACTGTATGAGGATCGCAGACCTTTGTATTCACGCGCCGATTACCGGGTTGAAGTGGATACCGAGGACGTCACGGAACTCATTCACCGCATTCTGAAATTACCCTTGTTTGGTCAGTGATCCTAGCGGTAGGGTGCGAACAGTTCCGTGGTGAAATAGCGTTCCATGCGATCGGGAAAAACCGTCACGACAACGCTGTCCCTCCCAAGCTTTTTTCCGATCTCTACGGCCGCACAATAGTTCAAGCCGGAACTTGGCCCCACTGGGAAACCGAGGCGCGCCAGTTCGCGCGAAACGCCCAGCGCATCGTGATCTTCCACTTCAATTGTTTCCAGTAGCGGCAATCGCTCTGCGCGGAAGATGGTTGAGATGCTATCCACAACGCCTGGAATTCTACCGCTGAAACTGCAGCACTCAATCTCTCCTTCAAACTTGATAGGCTTGGCAAGAACCGCAACGGGGGAACACCCCGCGTCTGCCAAGCCTTCGTAAACTCCCACCAACGTTCCGCCTGTGCCTACACCGCTCACCACCGCGTTCACGGTTCTCGCAGGAAGTTGCTCCAGAATTTCGCGCGCTGTGCCCGTACGGTGCGCCGTGGCGTTATCCTCATTGGCGAACTGCTTTGGCAAGAATGCCTTCATCTCGTTTGCCAGACGTTCTGTCTCCTGAATCGCCCCGGAAATTCCTCCGGCTTGCGGAGTCAGGCGAATCTCGCCGCCAAAGGCCTTGATCATAAGTGTCCGCTCGTTCGAAACTCCTTCGGGCATCACGGCAACAAACCGAACACCCAACTGCGCACACACCAGTGCCATGGCGATACTCGTTGAGCCGCTGGAGGCTTCAATCACGGTGGTGTCATTGTTAAGTCGACCTTCGCGACACGCCTTCTCGAGGATGAAACGGGCGATGCGGTCTTTTGTAGAGCCGCTTGGGTTCAGGAACTCCAACTTCACCCAGATAGTGGGTTCGCCGCTAGAAAGTTGGACTGGCACCAGCGGTGTCGTGGCGGGACGGTAGGGGATGGTTGGATGCATGCGTTATATAAAACTGTAGTGTGACACTGAAGGCAGGTCTCATGCCGCAAAACCAAGCACTCCGCGAGGACGCCGTGGCCATCTTTCGCGCAGCCCTCAGAGCAGCGAACGCCAGTGATGCCGTTGAGCGCCATCTCCGCAGAACGGAGCTCCAAATTCGCGCCGGGCGAGCACGTTTTACGCTCACCCGCCTGAACCGCATATTCGTTGTTGCAGTTGGCAAAGCGGCTCCGCAAATGGCGGAAGCCATTGAGCAGCGGATCGGCGACAAATTTACGCGCGGCCTGGTGATTACCAAACACGGTCACACCTCATCGTACGCAGGCAAATGTGAAGTGATCGAATCCAGCCATCCTATTCCTGGGGAAGACAGCCTCCGTGCAGGGCAGGCCACGCTCGCGCTGCTTCATGATTTAAGTCCGAAAGATCTGCTGATTGTGGCCGTTTCCGGCGGTGCTTCGTCTCTGTTGTGTGCTCCCGTGGAAGATGTCAGCCTCGCCGCGAAGCAGCAAACTACTGATTTACTGCTGCGCGCCGGTGCCGATATTTACGAACTCAATTCTGTTCGTAAGCATCTATCTATGCTAAAAGGCGGCAACTTGGCGGCACGTGCAAATTCCGCTGCTGTTCTGAGTCTGCTTCTTTCAGATGTGGTAGCGGATCCGATCGACGTGATAGGTTCGGGCCTCACCGCGCCGGATCAATCCACCTTTGCGCGAGCAATACAAGTGCTTACGAAGCGGTCAGTGTTGCAGCAAGTGCCCGCTGAGGTGCGCCAGCACTTGGAGAAAGGTGCGCGCGGGGAGATCACTGAAACTCCCAAAGAAGGAGATGGTCTCTTTGAAAACGTGACAAACGTAGTTGTCGGCAGCAGCCGACAGGCACTCGAGGCTGCCGCCGACGAAGCCAAGCGCCGCGGCTACCGGTCACTCATACTCACCAGTCGAATCCAGGGCGAAGCACGCGAAGCCGCTCGCTTTCATGCCGATATTCTATGGGAGACGATTGCATCGGGGCATCCGGTTCGTTCGCCCGCCTGCATATTATCGGGAGGAGAGACTACTGTTACCGTTCGCGGCCAAGGCAAAGGCGGAAGGAACCAGGAGTTCGCTCTTGCGCAGGCACTGACTCTAGCCGGTGCGCCCAACATTGTGTGTCTCTCCGCAGGTACCGATGGCACCGATGGCCCAACTGACGCTGCTGGTGCGATCGTGAGTGGGGATACGGTAGCACGCGCAGCAAAGCTTGGACTCGACGCGAGAGACTATCTGGCACGCAACGATTCCTATCCCTTCTTTGATTCCTTAGGCGATCTACTGAAGACTGGCCCCACTGGCACCAACGTTATGGATGTGAACGTGATGCTCGCTGGTTGATCGTTAGATAATCATTCGAGCGAAACAAAAATGCTGGAAAACATCAATTTGGAGAAGAAGCTTTCGCGCGACGAGTACAAGCGCATGCTGCCGTCTTTGCAGATGCGCCTCTACGAATTGGAGAAGGCTTGCTGGGATCAAGGCGTGCCCAGTGTCATTTTGTTCGAAGGTTGGGATGGTTCCGGAAAAGGAACCGCCATCTCGGCCTTGAGCCAGCGATTAGACCCGCGCGGCTTCCGCCTCTATTCCACGCAAGCCCCGCGCACGTTCGAACAGCAACACCCCTGGCTTTGGCGCTTTTGGCTGAAGGTGCCAAGCCGCGGCGAAATGCTTATCTTCGACCATAGCTGGTACGGAAGAATGCTCGACGAGCGTATCGACTTAAAGCTGAGTGAAGACGAATGGCGTCGCGCGGGTCGCGACATCCTGGACTTCGAACGCATGCTGGCCGACGATGGCACGAGTATCCTCAAGTTCTTTTTCCATATCAGCAAAAAAGATCAGAAGAAACGCTTCAAAGCCATGGAGGCCGATCCATTGGAATCGTGGCGCCTACGCAAGGAAGATTGGGAACACCACAAGAAATATAACGAGTACGTTGGCGTAATTGAAGAAATGTTCGAGCTGACGGACACGGACTTTGCGCCGTGGGTCATTGTGGAGGCGACCTCAACGCCGTTTGCGTGCCGTAAGGTGTTTGAAACGGTTATCGACTCTCTGGAACGCCGTCTGGGCGCAAGCGCTCCACCGAAACTGGATCAAGGCGTAAATGACGCCGACTTGCGCGAAGTGATGGAATCTTTGGAAGGAAATGATGCTAGAGACGCTCGATCTAACACGCAAGCTTAGCCGCGAAGAGTACATCCGGCAACTCGCGCGGCGGCAAATCCAAATGCGCGAGCTGGGTTTCCAGGTGTATCAGCAGAAGCGTCCCGTGGTGTTGGTTTTCGAAGGTTGGGACGCGGCGGGAAAAGGTGGAGTCATCAAACGGATTACCGAAAAACTTGATCCGCGTGGCTTTGTCGTCTATCCCATTAGCGCTCCGCACGGCGAAGACAAGAGCAAGCACTACCTCTATCGCTTCTGGCGTAGATTGCCCGAACAAGGCTCCGTTGCCATTTTTGACCGCTCTTGGTACGGGCGCGTTTTGGTGGAGCGAGTGGAAGGCTTCGCCGCCGAGAAAGAGTGGAAGCGCGCATTTAAAGAGATCAACGCCTTCGAACGACAGTTATACGATTTCGATACCGTGGTGGTTAAGTTCTGGCTGCACATCTCGCGCGAAGAACAGCTTAAGCGTTTTGAAGAGCGGCAGCGCATCGGCTATAAAGCGTGGAAGCTCACAGACGAAGATTGGCGCAATCGCGAAAAATGGGGCTTGTACGAAGATGCCGCCGAAGAGATGCTGGTGAAGACCAGTACGACCCTCGCACCGTGGACTTTGGTGGAAGCGGACGATAAATATTGGTCGCGTGTAAAAGTGCTGTCTCGTCTAGTGGAAGTATTGTCGAAGGAGTTGAACTACCGGCCGGCCGATCCTTTAAAGAAGGCTAAGCATAGAAGCTGAGTGAGTTGTCACCCTGTTTCAGGACTCTTGTCTTTCGGAGCCTCCCATATTCCTCGGCTAGTGTGAGACGCGAAGCGTGTTGCGCAATGGCTAGTTCGCATGGCGTGCCGGCAAAAGCGTTCAATGCCGCACTGTATTCCCCCTCCAATTCATACGGCGGATCCAGAAACGCGATGTCAGCCGGAAAATTGCCCAGCAATACGCTGGCCTGACCGCGAACTACACTGGCCGCTTCTTTGCTTACTCCGAGCGACGCGAGATTCTCGCGGATCACCTCAATCGCGACGCTCTTGCGTTCGATCAGAATCACTCGTTTGGCTCCACGGCTTAGCGCTTCAATGCCGACTGCACCGCTGCCCGCGTATGCGTCCAGGAAAACGCTACCGCCGATGCGCGGCGCCAATACGTTAAATAACGCCTCGCGTAACCGGTCAGGAGTGGGCCGCACGTCCAAACCGGGTACACTCTTTAGTCTTCGACTCCGGTACTCTCCTGCGATAACCCGCATTTGCTAACCCACCTGCACCAAGCCATATCTTCGCTGCCAGTTCTCCTGAATGTAGGCCACCGCCGCGCGCAATTCCTCGGTGGGCTTCGCTTCTATCAACCGTTGTGCCTCCCCTCTCGCTTGTTCCAATATTTCCGTATCGCGCAGCAAGTTGGCAAACCGCAGACCGGGCACTCCGGATTGCCGCGTTCCAAAAAACTCGCCTGGACCCCGCAAGCGCATGTCCATTTCGGCAATATAGAAACCATCGTTTGATTCAACCAGCGTACGAATCCGCTCGCGCGCTACATCTCCCAGCTTGTTTGTCACTAGCACACAATAGCTCTGTTGAGCACCGCGGCCGACGCGCCCGCGCAATTGATGAATTTGCGATAAGCCGAAGCGTTCTGCCTGCTCAATCACCATCACTGATGCGTTGGGCACGTCAACACCAACCTCAATGACTGTGGTTGCTACCAGGATTTTGATTTCGCCGGTTTGGAATTCGCGCATGATTGTTTCTTTGCTTCCAGCGCTCAACCTGCCGTGCAACAATCCAACGCGAACCTTCGGGAAGACTTTCTCCGAGAGATGCAGGAACATCTTCTCTGCCGCTTTGATGTCGGCGGATGTCTCCGTCTCTTCCACAATCGGATAGACCACATAGGCTTGCCTCCCGGCGGCAATCTCTTGCGCTACGAAGCTGTAAATCCGTTCCACCGCCGAATCCGGGACATGTTTCGTAATAATCGGCTTGCGTCCGGGTGGCATTTCATCGATCACCGAAATATCCAGATCGCCGTAAACCGTCAGTGCAAGCGTTCTCGGAATCGGGGTTGCCGACATCACCAATACGTCTGGCTGGTTGCCTTTCTTCATCAGATCTAAACGCTGCGAGACTCCAAATCTGTGTTGCTCATCAATAATGGCCAAGCCTAACTTGGCGAAAGTCACATCCTCCTGAATAATGGCGTGCGTGCCAACTACGACATGCACCAAACCTTCTGCCACCAATTTCTTTATCTGTTGCTTTTCGCGCGGACCGGATGAACCTACCAGAAAACCCACCACATAACCCAACTTCTCGAGCAACCTCCTGAAGTAAGTGAAATGCTGCGCGGCGAGGATTTCCGTTGGCGCCAACACGGCCACCTGAAAGCCGTTCTCTATGGCCAGTACCGCTGCTTGGGCGGCCACAATGGTCTTGCCGCTGCCCACATCGCCTTGCAACAAACGGTTCATCGGATGGGGGCGCTTCATGTCGTCCACAATCTCCTGAATGACGCGCCGTTGTGCTCCGGTTGGTTTGAACGGCAGCATCTTCTTGATTTGTTCGCGGGCATTTTCACTCACTGCAAACGAGATTCCCTCGGCCAGGCGCGCTTTGTTCTTCTTCAAGGCCAATCCGCACTCCAGCCAGAAGAACTCGTCGAAGATCAAACGCGTTTGTGCTGGCGCGCGAAATTCATTGAGCAGCCGTAGATCTGTGCCCGCGGAAGGGCAGTGCGTTTCAATAATCGCTTCGGCCAAACTGGGAAGCGCGATGCGGTGGCGTACGCTGGCCGGTAGCGGATCTTCCGGTAAGGTAACTTCCTTCAAAATACGATCCAACAGGGTTCGAAAAATCCGCGTCGATACTTTGCCCGCAGCTTCATATACCGCAACGATTCTGCCCGAGTGCAGAGTCTCGTCGGCATCGTCGGCGCCGGAAAGGATCTCCACCTCCGGCTGAACCATCAGACGATGGCCGCTCGTCTTATCCAACTCGACCTTGCCGAACAGCGCCACGCGGGTATCGGGCACCAGGGAATCGGCGTAGCGTTCGCCGTGGAACCAGCGTGCCAGCAACTTGTCCGTCCCCTCGTCTTTGAAGATCGCTTCGAATAGGCCCACCGCGCGGCGTCGGAAGCCCGACAGCTTCGCTGACGAGACACGGGCCATCACGGCCGCCTTTTCTCCGGGCGCGAGTTGCGCGATCCGCTTCACGTTACTCCGGTCTTCATAACGGAACGGCGCGTAGTAGAGAAGGTCAGCCACTGTTTCGAGTCCCTTCGCCGCTAACATTTCCGCGCGCGCTGGCCCGATGCCTTTCACAAACTGGAGTGGCGTCGCAAGGTCCAACTTTTTAGAGTACCGTTCTTCAAGTCTTACCCCGCTGTAAAACGGGTTTCGGGTGGCGTGTAATCTAACTAGCTGCAGCAGCGTTCGAAAATCCCGAGCTGATCGAATGCCAGGTGCTCATCATCTCGTTTCGCAGGCCGGTCAGCGCTGCTGCTCCCGTCAGCGCAATGAATCCGAGTAACAGTGTGTATTCCACCATATCCTGGCCGTTTTCTTCATTCCAGAAAGCGTTGAGTCGTTTTGGCATGTCCCTAGTGTATGGAGATCTCTGCGCAAGTTTAAAGGGATAGGGTGTAACGGAGCGTTTGCCAAAGTAGCGCGCCGAGCACTGTCCCGAACACGAAAAGGGGGTCAAGTACTTGTGGTACTACCGCCATCCACTCACTCCACATCTTTCACACAACGAAAACCAAGCGTGCCGGCTCGATCTTTCGAAGGTGCCATCAGAAGATATTTGCCATGCTCATTCAATTTGTAAGTCTCAGGAAAATACCAGATCGACCCTTGCGGTTGATAATAGCTGCCGCCTCGCAAAACAGCAGCTCGCGTGTGATCATCTGTGAACTCATCCGTCCATTGCCAGACGTTCCCCACCAAATCCATTACGCCAAACGCGCTGGCCCCGGCCGGGTGCGCCGCTACATCGTCTGGTCCAGTTAGATCTCTGCCCTTGTCAGGTTTTGGCACTGCGCCGGCGTTCCAGGTATTGCCCCACGGATAAAGCCGCCCGTCAATCCCTTGCGCCGCGTATTGCCACTCCCACTCGTGCGGAAGCCGCTTGCCCGCCCATTTTGCGTAAGCACGCGCATCCTCGAGCGACACCCACGTCACCGGCTTGTTCTCCCAACCCGCGGGCGCGACGCCATTCTTCCAATCACGCAGAAAATTGTGATCGTCCGTGGGCCGGTAATGGCTAGCGTCCAGGAATTTCTTGAAGTCTGCATTTGTCACGGGGTAGCGATCCACATCGAAAGCGGCCACTCGCAATTTGTGGCTGTGCACGCGCCGCGGCGAATCCTCCCACGGGTACTGCACGTCCAAACCTGCCCAGTTGTATCCTTCAATCTCTATTCCCCGGACGTTGAAATCAAATTCAGCCGCCGGAACGCGGATCATTCCTTCGCTCGCACTACGCTCTTTCGCCGTCGCAGATGTCTCGACTATTCGTTGCCGTAGAAAGCGCCACTCATGGGAGTACGTGCTCAATGGCTTCTCTGTCATCTCCCGCCGCTTCCGCAGATAGCTATCCAAGCCGGCAGGCTCGCCACCCGAATCCACTGCCAAGATCGCGCCATAACCATTCCCTTCCATCGCAAAACTCAGGGTAGCTTTGTCCTTCAGTTCCACTCCGTTCCAAACATCGAAATACCGGCGGCCTTCCGCGACAGGCAATGTAATCTGCTCCCCCTGCACTCTAAACTCATTCCGGTTCACAAATAGATACAGCGTCTGTCCTTTGCCCGGAAACTTCGACGCATACACGCCATACTGAATCGCCGGCACGAACGGTTCCCAGTCCTCGCTTGCGAGTAAATCCGCGAACTCCCGTTCCACATGCGCCACTCTGCGCAACGCCTCCGCGTCACGGTCGGTGATCTGGTTCCAAATCCCCCAGATGTTCTCCCAGCTCACATAACCCATGCCGTTGAAAAACGCATGTTGCAAATCGTCTGTCTTGTCGCGCGCCCAGCGGTCGCAAATATGAGACATGTGCCGCGGCTCCAGCCATTTCTGCTTACTCGCCGTCGGCACAAATTTAAAGGTCCAGTATGCCCAGCTTTGGTTATTCCAAATCAAACCTTCATCCGCCACGGGGGCGCCTTCCGGCTCGAAAACCACTGGATGTCCGCTCCGGTCGGAAGCTGTTCGATACGCTCGAGGCAACCCACCAAAGGTATCGCCGTTTACGCCATCCGCGCCAATTTCGGCCATCAGCTTCGCCGTGGCCTCCCAATGTGCTACTCCCGGATCGTTCGTCCCGTTATCCCATGCCATGGTGGGAAACAATACGCGTACATTCCGCCGGTGAAAATCCTCCACCATCTTGCGCAGCGCCGGAATCCCTCCTGGTAAATCGCGCGCCAGATCCCACTGGTTGCGATTATCAATGCCGATGTTTGGATACACCGGCCACAACAATACGCTATCAATTCCGCCATAGCGCGCTTCTAAATCGTCTAGATACTTATCCACTGTCCAGCGCCCCTGCGCCACGTCGAACAGCGTTCGCTCTTCCACCATTACTTGCGGTGAAACGAAGTTGTGGCGGATCCATTGAAACTCGGGCCGCCGGTACTCGCTATCGTCGTAGCCCATGCGGGTCTTACGTTCCGCGCGCCACACTTTTAAATCACGCAGCCATGCATCATGGTCTGCTGCAGGATCGTTTTTGAATTCGAGCAGCGATCCCAGCCAGGCTTCTCCACTCTGCGGCTGCCCCGGTCCCGGAATCTGATTTCCCTGCGGCTGATGGGTCGTGTCCTGCGCCCACAACAGAGCTGCTGCGCCTGCGGTGACCAGTCCCACCCAAGTCCAAGTCGTCTTCATCGGCAAGAGTGTATCCGTGCCTAAACCACGTACGGCTTTCGATATTCCCGCGTCAATAACTTATTCGCTTCCGCATCATTCGCAAACGTCGGTCCCGATTCCAGCGTCAGCTTCCGCCCAACCCGGTAACTGATATTCGCCAAATGACAAAGCGAAGCACTCAGATAGGCGTTATTTATGCCATCATGCAGTTCCTTACTGTTTCGCGACCTACACGCCGCTAGAAAGTTCTGCATGTGCAGTTCCGTAGTGTCCGATCCTTTCTCCGGCCGCTCGTCCATTACCAGCTCATTGCTCTCTCCCTTAAAAGCCTGGAACCCGCCATCGCTCATCGCAGCCCAGCCGGTAGTGCCATAAAAGAGATTGCCGATCATGATATTCAGCGGTGCTCCTCCCGCGATCGGCGCCGTGGTAGTAGGGGACGGAGATGAAGCAGGCGGCGCAACGGCTCCTGCGGCCGGCGGTCCCGGACGCCGCGCAACCGGAACTCCCTCGCCTCCCGTCAGCAATCCGCGCACTTCGAACACAATCTCCCGACTTCCGTAGTTATAGCTCGCTAGCAGTGTATTCGGCGTCTCTTGATCGTCCGTGTATGCGTATTTTCCACCCTGCGCAAACGCAGTTTGGGGCATGTCCGGGTCTCCCAATCCCCACCGGCACAAGCCAATCTCATGTACGCCTTGATTGCCAATGTCTCCGTTGCCCGTGTCCCAGAACCAGTGCCAGTTGTAAACGAAGCGAAGCCGATTAAAAGGCCGCATCGGCGCAGGTCCCAAAAACAAGTCCCAATTCACCCCGAGCGGAGTCGGCTCATCGTCGGCGTGGCCAATCGACGCCCGCCTTTTAAAGCAAAGTCCCTTGGCCAGATATATATCTCCAATCAGACCTCCGTGCAACGCTTCCATGGCCCGCATCTTGTACGGCGTGCTCCGGTGCTGCGACCCAACTTGCATCATGCGCTTCGTTTCGTGCGCCACTTGGATCATCCTTTGCCCTTCGTAGATGTTGTAACAAGCCGGTTTCTCGCCGTACACGTCCTTTCCGGCTTGCATGGCCCAAATAGCAGCCAGCGCGTGCCAGTGGTTGGGCGTGGCAATGGAAACCACCTCTACTTCAGGGTTAGCAAAGGCCTCGCGCATATCTGTGAATTCCTTGGCTTTCGCTCCTGTGTTCCGCAAGAGCGTCGCCTGCGCCTTTTCCAGCGCTGCTTGGCTCACATCGCAGAGCCCCACAACCCGCGCTTCCGTCATTTTTGAGTAAATGTTCAAGTGGCTCGAACCGCGTCCGCCTAAGCCGACAATGGCCACGTTGATTCTGTCGTTCGCGCCCAAAACCCGGGCGGCTGCGGCAGCCGTAACGGCCCCCAGAAAAAATCTGCGCGATGTCGTATCAGTCATAGGGTGAGAGACTCCTCATCTCAACGGCGATCATATCAATTAACTGGCGAAGCGCGACGCGCGATGCGACTCTGAGACCGTGCTTAATAAAAATGGTTTACTAGGAACGAATGACGTTCTCCTACGACAACCAGCTAGCCGTTCTCGTTTCAAACGACCCCGCGTCGATTAATGCCGTTATTCAAACCCTGCAAGCCATAGACGCGGTCGTGGACGGATCTCGCGACGGGCTCAAATGGTTCAACACCCTCTATCTGCAAGTCACGTTGGCAGTCAAAGAGCGCGTGGCGGAAAACGATTTTGCCGATTCGCAAGGGGCTGCCTTCATTGCCAATCTCGACTTCGTCTTTGCCAACTTTTACCTCTCGGCGCTGCGGGCTTGGTTGGCGGGCGGCGACCCACCGGAGAGTTGGAGGGTGCTGTTCGAGCAGCGCTCCAATGCAGCGCTGGCGCGCATTCAATTTGCGCTGGCCGGCGTGAACGCTCACATCAATCGGGATCTGGCAGTGGCTGTTTCAAAGACCTGCAGTCAGGCAGGCAACAAGCCTCTCCATCAAACGGCGGAATACCAGGCATACACAGCAGTCAACGCGACCTTGGACTCACTGATCGGACAGGCCACGCGCGAACTCATGGTGAGTCTTCCGGGAGATGCGCTCCCTGGTGCCAATAAAGTGGAACGGGCAGTGGCTGCCTGGAGCGTCTCTGCCGCCCGTGAGTCTGCTTGGGTCAATGCCGAGATTCTTTCCGCCATTGCAGGTGAACCACTCCTGTCACAACGTTTCGTCGATACGCTGGACGGCACGGCGGCGTTAGCGGGCAAGGCGCTGCTGGCTGCGTAATTGACGATGCTAGTGCTTAATTGCGTAAATTGGAGTATCGTTGCCGCTCCTTCACAGTCAGCAAGGGTTTCCAAGCCGTGACTGTGAAGGAGCGTTGTACGCAAACTTCTGCAAGTTGGTGCTAGCTTCACCTCCCAAAGCGATGCGCGCCTTGGCCAGGGCCGCTGGCGAAACAACGAAGGCCGTACGCGATACTCAAAATCGGATGAATTATGATTTCTTGCAAAGGCGTCACAAAGAACTATGGAAGCCTGGCAGCAGTTTCGGAAGTCTCCTTCGAAATCGCGACCGGCTCTGTGTGTGCGATTCTCGGTCCCAATGGAGCGGGTAAATCGACCTTGGTCAAGATTCTTACCGGACTCCTCAAACCTACAAAGGGTAGCGCACAGGTCTGTGGATTTCATATTGCCGATCCGGCTCTCAAGACAATCGCTGGCATCCTCCCAGAGAGTCTCGCCCTTTTCAATGAACTCACCATAGCCGAGCACCTCGAACTCACTGGAGCTGTTTACAGGCTGCGCAAGCAGGATGTGGCGTCGCGCACAGATCAGCTGTTGCGGGTTTTGCACCTGGATGACACGCGGCAAACATTCATTCATGAGTGCTCCTTCGGCATGA
The DNA here is from genome assembly GCA_003167495.1 of Bryobacterales bacterium. Classification (GTDB taxonomy): domain Bacteria; phylum Acidobacteriota; class Terriglobia; order Bryobacterales; family Bryobacteraceae; genus Bog-105. The sequence goes on from PMSX01000317.1 coordinate 62,716, forward strand.
AGAAAAAGACAGCGTTGGCGATGGCGCTTTTGCCGAATCCGCGCGCGCTGTTTCTGGATGAACCCTTCGAAGGTGTCGACCCAGTCACCGCCGAGACGATTCGTCTTCTGCTCCGCGCCAGTGCCCAGAGAGGCGTCACGGTCCTGCTGACTTCACACATCCTCTCGCTGGTTGATAGGGTGGCGGACAAAGTGGTGTTGATGAGCCACGGCAAGATAGTTTTGAATTCAAACATCAACGAACTGCCTAACACACTCGAAGACCTGTATTTCGAGCTAGTCGAACGTGCCCCAGCTGAAGATTTAGAATGGCTCGGATCGCACGCGTAATCAGCCTGATCAGGGTGCTCGTGCTGGTGACATGGCGCGACGTTCGATCCCTTGGCTCGATTGCTGGTCAAAACTTTCTTTTCTCCTTTGCGGTCGGCGGGCAATTCTTTGTGCTGCTCTTGCTTCTGGTCTTGCTCCTTCCGCTTTCGACAGACCCAATGCAGAAAATTCCAGAAGAAAGGCGGCTCACTTGGCCGGTTCTTACCTGGGAATGGCGTATTGTCCGGTTCGTGTCAGTTTTTCTGAGTCCGGTTGCTTGGCTGGCCATTCTACTTCTAGTGACAGTGGGCTGGCGCGCGGGGACGCTCGTTTTTGCTGCGGGCGTCGGGCTCTATTTCGTGAAGCATCTTGCACGAAAGTGCGCTGGGGCGCTCTTCACTACCTGGTCTTTTCGAATCCCCGCTCCTCCTGGCGTCATTGGGTCCATCATGCGTCTCCAATTCCGCTCGATGCTTCACACACTCGACCCCTATCTTGCATTCACTTTGATGGCATCTACCGAACTCTATAGAATCTTTGGCAAAGCGCTTGACCCCGCCGCGCCTAGAATCATGTCTTTGCTGGTGGCGCTGGCACTCAGCACAGAGGCACAAGTTCTACTCGGCCTAGATGGCCGCGGCGCCGAGCGGTATCGTCATCTCCCGATTCGCGGCTGGCAGATCTTACTCGCGAAAGACTTGGCCTTCCTTTTGCTTCTTGGATTATTAGTGCTGCCGCTGGATTTCTTCAGCGGAGTGTTCGGCGGGCTGGCCGCGCTCACTGTTGGTCACCATAACTCAGTCTTAAAACCGATTCCGCAGGTTCGCTGGCGGTTTACGTCGGGCGCTTTGGTCCCACATGGAGTCGCGCAGACGGTAGCGCTCTTTTCGGTGGGAAGCGTCGTCAGGATGGAGGGAGTCCCGATGGTGTCTATCTGTTTATTGGCGTGGTGCGTGTCGGTGATTTTCTATGGGTGGCAATGGGATCGCCGGGCGCGGGGCTAGAGGATCAGGTGCTCTACGCGAAACCGTAATGTGGGTTGGGGCTGGCTTGACGGTTTCGGGGCGATTATTCGGCGAAACTGGCAGCGTAGGGTGGGCTGGAGGCGAAGAAAAGGCGTTTTTTGCGAAACGGATTTTGGAGGGGACCGCGTTTTGCGCAACGAACCCAAGTTGATGGATGCCGAAGGGCTTTGTAAAAACGAAGCCAACTTGGCGAAGCGATTTTCCAGGCTTTTCACACATTGTGCGGATTTTGCTCTACGAACCCAATTGGGAATGGGGGCCAGATGGTGAAAAAACGAATCGTCTATGAGCG
>PMSX01000035.1 GCA_003167495.1 Bryobacterales bacterium
ACAGGGTAAACTGATGAAAGCTAACCTAATTGAATACAAACAAATTATTCGTGGTGGAGGTGGCGGGAGTTGACAACCCACGGCGTTGAAAACAGGTAAGTTATTGATTCTATAGGCCGGTAGAAACGATAAAGACGGCACTGTCGACGATGCTAATTGTCGGCTACTGCCTAAGCGCCTTTCGGCAACTCCCGCAGAATCCGCAAGCCCGGCACCTGTTGGCCTGATCGTGGCTCCGGCTCGGCTTGGCGCCAAGATCAAGAAAGTGAAACGGTATGCGTTTGTCGAGCGCCTGGCGACACTTGCACGCTGAGTGACGGTGACTTTGCTGCACCCAAATCGAGGACGGGAACGGCTTGACTGTACGGAAATCGCCGAAAACCGAGACCGCCCAGAATGGGAATCATAGGGAGATTGGCCTAATACCTTGGCAAGCTCTTGCACATGGTCCCTCCTGGCCTTAACACACCGGTTTTCTGCCCGGTTGCTCCCAACACACGATTTCACCTAGGCGTCGCCCCCAGCGGCAGATGCGCTTGGCGGAAGATGTTCCCGGCTAATCGCGACGCAAGGCTTCCATGGGCTGTATGCGAATGGCGGCGCGGGCCGGCAGGAAGCAAGCCGCTATGGTGGCCGCGATCAGTAACGCGGGAACCGAAAGGAACAACAGCGGATCGGCCATTCCCATGCCTTCCATACGGTCGGCGAGCATACGACTTGCGAGAATACTTAGGCCCAGCCCCACCAACAGACCGACGGCGAGCACGCGGCCAGTGGCGAACAGCACAAGGCGCAAGACATCGCGCGGCTCGGCACCCAGCGCCATGCGTATTCCGAATTCGCGCGTGCGATGCGCGACCGAATAAGACACCACGCTGAAGACGCCGGCGGCGGCCAGCAGCATACCAACGGTGCCGAAAACGCTGAAGAGAAAAGTGGTGAAGCTCTGATAAGCAGTGGCTGTGTTCAGCCAGCCTTCCAGCGTTCGGGTCAGAGTGATCGGTTGATTTTTGTCCACTGCCCGGACAGCCTCCCGGGCGGGGCCGCTCAACTCGTTGGGGTCTCCTTTTGTGCGGGCAATGATGAACGTATTAGGCGTCACCAAGATGGAATAGGGGATGAACATGGCGGGCATGGACGGTTGATTCAAGCCGCGATTGCGCGCTGAGGCAACCACGCCGACGATTTCAAAGGAGTTGTTGAACTGCGGCGCTTTGAGGATCTGAGGAGGAATCGGTTGATTGAATAGGTCTACTTGCAGGTGATGGCCGAGTGGGTCCTTGCCGCCTGGGAAAGCGCGCTTCACCATGTCGTCGCTGATCACGGCCACGGGTCGGGCCTGCAGGATGTCAGCGTCTGTGAGATCGCGTCCGCGCAGGAGTTTCGTTCCGACCGCTGCAAAATAGCCATCCTCGACCAGATTAAAAACAACTTCAGGCGCTTGGTCGGCGGGGCGGTCGTCGAGGATTGCTTTTGTTCGGAAGCCGTTGTACGGCGGCGTACCGGTACAGCTCACGGATGCGGCTTGTACTTGAGGGGCGCGACGCAAGCGGCTTACTATGTCGTGATAAAGCGCCACCCGGCTTGCCCATTGTGTATAGTGGCCTTCACTGATCGGCATGAGAAACGTTAACGCGTGTTGCGGCTCGTATCCGAGGCTCTGATTCTGTAGGGCGACCAAGCCGCGAATTGCTAAACCGGCTCCGGTGAGCAATACGAGCGAGAGAGTGATCTCGGCAACCATGAGCACATTATGCAGACGCCTGCGGCGCACACCAACGCTTGATCCACGACCGGAGCCGCGCAGCGTTTCGGCCTGGGTTTCGCTCGAAGCATGTAGAGCGGGGGCCAATCCGAAGACGACTCCGGTCAACACAGATATCCCAAGGGCGAACCACAACACCGGCCAGTTCAACGCAATGACGGCTTCGTGAGGAATTGAGTATTCGGGCATGAGCGCAATCACGGCGCGCACGCCGCCAAACGCCAGCGCAATGCCGAACAACCCACCAGCGATAGCCAGCAGCACACTCTCTGTCAGCAGTTGGCGAATGAGCCGCCTGCGAGTGGCGCCAATGGAAACGCGGACAGCCATTTCGCCTTCGCGGGTGGCGGCGCGGGCCAGCAGGAGGTTTGCCACGTTGCCGCAGGCGATCAGGAGCAGCAGTGTAACCGCGCCGAAGAGGGCGAGCAAGGTGTTGGCGAATTTGCCGAGAATGCCTTCATTTACGTTTACAAACTTCACTTTGAAGGCATCTTCCGGATACATGTAACGGGGCAATTGCTTACGAAACTCCTGAAGGATGGGCTGAAATTCCGCGTCGATTTGATGCTGGCTCACGCCGGGTCTCACACGATACATCACAGTGACATAGTCATTGCCGCCCGGCCGCATGTCCATCGGCAAGTATGCGTCGACATCATTCCAAGTGAAGCGAACGGGCAGCACTCCTATGACTGTGTACACGTTGTCATGCAGCCGTAGGTGCTGGCCAAGAATGTCCGGGCGGCCTTGGAACGACTGTTGCCAAAATTTGTAACTCAAGACGGCGACCGGCTCCGGCGTAGCGCTTTGGTGCGCCCCTTTAGCGGTGAACGCGCGACCAAAAAGCGGCGGCACGCCGAAGAAATCGAAAAAATTGGGCGAGCAATACTCGCGCCGGACCACCTGGGCCAATCCAGTTCCAGTCATCACGACTTCGCCGGAATCGGTCGCAACAGCATCTTCCATCGAGCGCATGCGTGACTTTAGTTCGAGGTATTGTGCTTTGGAGTAACCGAATCCGCGCTGACTATCCTTTTTGCCAGTAAGAAGCAACTGGCCAATGCGATCAGCGGCGCGATAGGGATAAGGATCGATCAGAACGGCATGGACGACGCTGAAAATGGCCGTCGTGGCCCCAATGCCGAGCGCAATGGAAAGAAGCGCCACCGCGGTGAAGCCGGGTTTGGAGAGGAGCATCCGGCTACCGTGACGGATGTCTTGCTTGAGTCGATCGAAAAACTCGGTCATACAGCTTAGAGGCTTTGACGGCGCAAAGCCACGGTTTGTTCCGACGGCAGCATTTGTACGAGGTGTCAGATTCTAGCCAAAACAGCGAGTGACTTTTGCCAGCTGACACTCAGCCGGTAATTTCTTAGACCGCCAGTACTTGACAGTGGCACTTTGCCATCTTACCCTTAAGAACGTGAGTTGTCATGGATAAGCTATCGCTCGCCGAATTGTCGGCACAGGCGGAGGTGGCTCCGCGAACCGTGCGTTTTTACATCGCCAAGGGTCTTTTGCCTGGGCCGCTGCGTGCGGGACGCGAAGCGGCCTATGGGAGCGTTCACTTGCAGTTGCTGAAGCGTATCAAGAGCCTGCAGGCAAAAGGAATGACTTTGGCGGAAGTGTCGTTTGCCCTCTCGCCGGGTCGCGACCGGCGAGAGTTAGGTGAACCCGTTGTGTGGCTGAAATACCAGCTGGCCGACGATGTAGTTGTGCACGTTCGGAGCGGCGTCGCCCCCTGGCGTCACAAAGCGATCCGGAACGCGCTAGCAGAGGTAGCTGCAAAGCTGCAAGACGAGACAGAAAAAGGGGAAACAGAATGACATCGTATTTCGCGCCGCTGCGGGCGGACGGCTCCGAGCCATTGGCGCTCGACATGCAGTCTTTATTTCTTTCCGGACGGGTTCTTCCGTTCGGGGCAAAATTGACCATCACGCACGTCTTCCGCTCCAGCGAGAAATCGCCGGTGGAAGTCGTTTACTGTTTTCCGCTGCCGCGTGATGCTTCCCTTGTCAGCTTCCAGATATCGGGTGAAGGCTTTTCCATTTCAAGCCGCCTTGAGCCGCGCGCCGCTGCCGACAAGCGCTACGAAGAAGCTATCGAAAATGGATCGCTCGCCGCAGTGACACAGCAGAACCTCGATGGGCTCGTCAACCTAACTGTTGGAAATATCAGGCCCGGTGAAACGGTGTCTGTCCGCCTGGATCTACTAGCCGGCTTGTCGCTGAGCGACGCCGGGTTCCGTCTGCGCTTTCCTTTCACGGTTGCTCCTTGCTATCACTCGCGAATGCGTGTCTCCCTGGATGCGCCAGGCACCGGAACTATAGAGCTGCCCGACGACGTGTCTGGCGGCACGTTCCTGCCGCCATTTCATAGCGATGCCGCCCAACTGCACAAGATTGGCTTCGACCTGCAGATCGAACCAGCGCAAGGCATCGGCGAAATCGCCTCGCCTTCCCATGCCCTTCGGGTCTTACTGCATGATCGCAGCGGAGTTGGCGTGAAGCTTTCGCCTGACCAGGATGTGCCGACTCGTGATCTGGTGTTGGACGTTAAGCGCGACTGGGGTGTGGGGCAGGCGTGGTCAGATCAGGCCTCCGATGATCGTAGGCATTTTGCTGTGGTCGTGCCTTCTTCCGTTTTCGGTCCACCCGCTAGAACGATCCGTAGAGTTGTTTTTCTGCTCGATCGTTCAGGGTCCATGAGTGGCGCGCCGCTCAAGCAGGCGCGCGTTGCGATTGAAAGTTGCCTTGCGAAGCTTTCGCCGGAAGACCAGTTCGGCGTTGTCGCATTCGATAACAATTCCGAACGATTCCGCGAAACAATGCTTCTTGCTACGCGGGAGAACGTGGACCAAGCCTGTGGTTTCCTGCGTTCGATTGACGCGCGCGGTGGGACGGAACTCGCGAACGGTGTTGAAGCCGCCACACACCTACTTGCAGGAAGCGCTGGCGAGATCTTCGTAATTACAGATGGACAGGTGTCGGACACGGTTGAAATTCTGGCAAAGGTTCGAAAATGCGAGATCCGGCTATTTTGTTTGGGAATCGGCAGTGCCAGCCAGGACCGATTTCTCGAACTCTTAGCTCGCCAGACCGGCGGAGTTTGCCGCTTTGTGACGCCGGCGGAACGAATCGATGATGCCTCGTCGGAACTGTTTGCGGCCATTGGGGGTACCGTCGCCGCCGAAGTGCGAATTGCGAATGCGAATGTCCAGCCGCGTTCCGCTGGACCCGTGTTCTCCGGTACACCGTTTGTTGCCTTCGGCCATATCAATTCCCAAGATAGCGATCTTGAACTGCAATGGCCGCAGGCATCCTGGCGCGTTCCTTTGGACACGCTAGGTACAGGATTAGAGGAGTTCATCGAGAAGCTACGGGGTGCGAAATGCCTCGCGGATCTCGAAGCTCGCAATGATGGTTCGGATGAATCACGGCGACAGATCCTCAATCTGAGCGAGCACTCCGAACTCGCCAGTTCGGAGATGTCGCTGGTAGCAGTAGTCGCGCGACAAGATGACCAGATTGGCGACGTTCCGAAAACTAAAATCGTTCCAGTGGGCATGCCTGAAAACACGGGGTTTGAATCGTACTTTGGGAGAAAGACGGTGGTTCACGCAGACTTCGCCATGGCACGACGAGCTACACCAGCGAGCCTTAGGCCTTGCGAGCTAATCATGGGTCGCCTTGCCTCAGGGATCACGATACCCGTCACTCCGCCGAGAACTCCAACACTACAGGACTTGCTAGCGGTGTTGCGTGACGCCATGAAGATTGTAGACGACCAAATCTCCACTCGCGCGCACACTCATGAGAACACGCGGATTTGTGAACTGCTTACTATGCTCGCGGTTGAAGGCCGTCACGTCAAAACTGACGCGCAGAAAATAGGAATCAGATCGCTCCTATACTTCCTCATGAGCGATAAGGTCGACTTTAGTGACGTAAGTCGTCATGATCGAAAGAAATGGACAGAGACGCGGAAACGGCTCCTGGCTGCATGGCCCGAGCTGACAAATCCGTCGTCGGACGAACCGGGCCCAGGCGTTCCCACAGGTGAAAAAGCCCGAGAAGTGAGACCCGGAATTTCTTTGGAAGAAGCGCTGAGCATATTTCAAGAATGGGCAAACGAGCCTGGCAACGTGGAGGACGACCATAACTGGCTGATTTTGGATCTCGACTGGCTTCGCACGCGGTTGAGCGATCCAATCACCATAAACCAGGCTATGGCCATGTCTGATGTCCTTCGTGGCCGCCATGAAGGGCTACTGTACTTGTGGGAATGGATTCTAGACTCGTCAGTATCGTGGACCGTCTTTTTCATCCTCAGCGAGTGTTATGACCCGGCATTCGACCCGAAAGAGGGAGTTTCGCACCTTGACCTTTTCGAGTTTGAAGAATCGGAAAACCCGCAAGAGGCGCGAAAATGAACCACGCCGTGGTCATGCGTCTTCTGTTTCAGTTGCGATTAAAGATTCGAATGGGTTAAGAAATAGATCGATCTACTGGCTCGACCAACCGATAGAATTCGACCACTTCTTTCGGCTGGACGATTGAGCCACAGCCGAGCAACGCACTTCGCGCAAGTGCCAGTCGAGATTGCCGACAGCCTATGGAAACGGACCGGTAAGTGGCTGGTCGAATTGCGCGGAACTCCCACCCGGATCGGGTGGGTGAACGTGTCGGGGCTCAGCCTGGAAGGCGGAGATTCGCTGAGTGTCGGTTATGAATTCGCTCCATCGTTTTGGGGCCACGGCTTCGCCCTCAAGGCCATCACTGCGGTTGTGGATGACTGTTTTGAACGGCTCGATGAACCGCACCTTATGGGGCAGGTTCGCTGGGAAAATGATAGGTCGGTCCGGGTCCTCCGGAAATTGGGTTTTCGGTCCCGATGGGTTCTTACCGAATATAAGGATTTGACGAAAACCGTCGAACTTGTGTCCGTGCCTGCCACTTTGCCAGTGGGAGGTATTTATGATGGCATCAAATTCTGATTTTGCTGGTCCCAAGAATGAGGGTCATCCGCAGTTTCGGCATACGCAAAGCACGATTTTGGGGCGGCGCACGAAAAACAGGTGGCCGGCTGGCTATAGATTTCAAAGGCATCTCAAAATGGACCCACGAGTATTCGAACTCGCGCGACGGCTTCAGGCTCAACTTACTCGGATTGACGAACAGGCAGAGCGGGAGGCGTTCCAATCGGTTCACGGCCTGTTGATCGAACTTATCGCCCGTCTCGAGGCGGCGATGCCCGCCTTGAGAGAGAAAAGGGAGAGAGCCGAAGCCAAAGCGGATCGGGAGGAAGCGAAACGACTGCTCAAGGAAATGGAGTTGGAGGGAGACCTGCCGGATGACACCGACAGTCTTGAACAGATCGAAAGAGAACTGGAAGATGAAGATCCAGATCACCCAGTCGGTGTTCCCGCAAAGCGGAAGCCGGGCCCAAAGGGCATGGCTGGTGGCGTCGCTTTGCCGCTACCAGACAACGACTCAGAAACCTGATGATTGGCGTCGTTGACGTTGAAAGAGGGCGCGATGCTGCGCGGCGCTCGCGCTGATTTAAAGCGTGTATGATGGCACCTTGGATTACCGCATCCCTGTAGGCGACATCCTGCCGACCATGGCCGATAAAGCAAAACCACGGGTGGGAGGGCGACGGTACGCGCTCGACGGATTCATTCAGCGGCGCGGATCGAATGGCGTTTGGGCGAAGTTAGCGATGTGAAATGTACAACCCGGTTTTTGTGCGTCAGGAAACACCGGAAACCCCCGCAGCGGCAGCCCATCCTGCATTCGCCCCGGCGGAGGCTGATAGGGCTTTGCAGCCCTTGATGGCAGGTCAGCCAAAACAAATATAGCGTAAGTTTCCAGTTTCCCGCATGAAGAAAAGTACCAATAAAGCGCTTCGGCCGGACGTCCGCTCGCCGCCTCGAAGGATCTTTTCAGAAGTTTGGAAGCGCGCATCGGCTGTGGCACCGGGAACGTAGCGGATGGCGAATCGTACACACCCACTGCCTTTCTGCCGGCGGTTTTGAAATTGAAACCCAAAAGTCAAGTCATTGGCCGCCAGCGGACAAGTTCCGTTTAGGCGATTGCATGCGCACCCGGTTACATTTAGGGCAGCGCCATTTGCGGTTCCCATGATAGATGTGACCCTTCAGTTCACGCATTGGGGCTCAGCAGGTTTTGCACGTCATTTCATGCCGCCTGCCTTCCCTGCAAGAATCGATATATTCACCAATCTGGGCATCACTTGCCACCATTTCAAAAAGAGTCAAGTTGCATTTCACGGGCCTTAACCGTCTGCCGATGTTCCGAGCCCCACAGTTGATCCGGCGCGCTGCTTACGACAGCGCGCTGAATACGACCCTCGAACAAGGGTCTGCGGCGACAAGAATTAGAGAAACATATTCTGCTGTTCTACCGTTAAACCACATCCGCTTGCGCGGTTGCCCGGAATCGAACCGGGAATTGCAGATCCTGATGTAGTTCCTCTGGCATTCGCCACGGACCAGCCAAACGCCGGTGACAAGAGGAGCGAGAGAAAGAGCGGGGTTCGAACCCGCCGAGCGTCCATGTACTCTCGCCGGCATTCACCAGCTAATTCAAGCGGCCGACAATAACAATATCGAGACAATGATTTTGACAGGATTGTAGTCCCGAAAGGCATTCGGCCGCTCATCAATCAAACTTCAACCGCTTCTATGGCCGCCACAAAATGGTCGGGCTCTAGTTCGGCCGCCGAGAAGGCCGCCATTAGTTCAAACACATGGTCGGAAAAACCGCCGACGTTAAGTATGTCCTCCCGTTCCGCCGCTTGCGTAGTGGAACCGGGTTGAATATCTAAACAAATGAGCCGGGCGCTCGGGTTCCGCTGCCGGAACCCGGCCCACTCCGGCATTAAAGCTGTACCAAGGCTCCTGCCTGCATCCGCCCGGGACTGGTTATCCGAGATGAACACAATCAAGTCGCCTTTCGCCTGCCGTTGATTCAGCAAGCGGACGGAAGCACTGCAGTTTGTTCCGCCGCCGACCACAGCGGCGAGGCGGGCCGCATTCGTCAGCACAGTATCGCGGATTCAGATCCACGTTTACGACATCAGACTCAAACGGCAGAACCTCAGCTGACGGGTTCCGGGCCAGGATCGCGGCGGCCACGAGAGCCGCCACATCCACGCACTGAACCGCCGTACTTGCGCCTTTGCGATATCCGGCAACCGGGCTACACATTGAACCCGAAACATCCGGGCAGACATACACCTTCCCGATCACAGCCGGTACGTTCTCAAGCGCGATCTCCATTGCATCCTGCAACGCATTGCGAGCCTCCGGCGGCACACCCGGACCGCAATTCCGATAAGCCGCCATCAGCTGATACGGAAATACGCGCGCACGTTCAATCTCCGAACGGTCCCGCAATAACTCCGCTATCCGACCGATCACGCCAGCCTCCTTAAAAGCACCGTGGCGAGCACACGTGTTCAGGTTCATGCGAACCGTCTGCCATGATGCGCGCAACGCGACCGTCGCCCAGTCCTTCTGAGATAACGGCAACGACGTCAACAAAGTAAATGGAACGTCAGGCACTTCCATTGTCTCTCCGGCCTTGAATCGTTCGAATTCGGTTACAAGGCCGGGCAAAGCCGAGGTGTCAACCGTCTTTCCAATCATGTAGCCGTAGAACGCATCGCGCGTCTTGTTTGACGGCTTCGGATGGACCATCTTCAAGATGTCGGCGACGGACGGGTTCGCGCCCGTGCTGGAGCGGAAAATAGTTTCCTCGTCCCTGGTTGCCAACCACGTGTGCACCAGCCGCTTTGGCGCGGTTCCCAAAGACTTCCGGCCCACTGCGCCGGACCACAAGATCTGGACGTAGTTGCGAAGCATCTTCATGCTGTCGATCACGTTCGCGAACACTGCCTCATGCAGCTGCGGCGAACGAAGCGAAAGCCACGCGCACAGAAGCGCGGGCATGTCCTTCATGTAGGTGTGGTGGCGGGAATAGATCGCGACCTTCGCCACGAACTCTGGCCCGGCAGCGGCTCAAAGTTGTAAGACACGGCTCAGCTGTTCCTGCTCTGAGGCATAGAACGTGCGGCCAAAGCAGCCGGTAGCTGCATATTGGGCCAGCGCCTGTTTCGGCGTCAGGGCATACGCCGGTGCGCCTGCCTCGTTTACGCAATCCGCGGGCGCGATCATCGCGCCGCGGTAGCTTCCGAACAGTGTGTTAATCGCCATTGTATTTACCTCCTTTTTGATAACTGCTTAAAGTCAAAACACATGGAGCGGCGCACCAGATTCGA
>PMSX01000094.1 GCA_003167495.1 Bryobacterales bacterium
ATTCCAGTATTGGAAGCCTGCCAGCGGCCGGCCCCTGGTTCTTAGTAACGACGATGAATACGTTGAAGCAGCCCGCGAAGTGCTTGACCGTTCTGTGAAATCGCGCCTGCGAAGTATCCAACCGGTCCCTCTCATGGGCAGCGGTGGACTCGATAGCAGTTGCATCGCCGTCTCCGCCTTAGGCCAGAGCAACGGCGCATCCCTCCCGATCGTCACTGTAGTTCCAGAGTTTGACGCACCCACGTTCCAGCGTCCCAGCCACTATGTAAGTGAGCGTCAGGCCGTTGTTGCCCTGCAGAAAGCCTTACCGCGCCTGAGGCCGGAGTTCCTGGAACCTGATCGGAGGCCCGATATTACCTTCAGCCCCGAGACGATCTTTGAAGAGGTAGGCGTCCCGATCCGCAACGTTGTGAATGCGGGTTGGGCCGACGTCGCGCACCGTCGCATGCGCGAAATGGGCGCTACCTCCTTCCTGAACGGGGCCAAGGGTAACAGCACCTTGACCTGGATTGGAACGCGGATGCTCGGCTCTTTATTCAGGCAAGGCCGCTGGCTGCGGCTGGTTTCCGAAGCTGCTGCTCTTGGCCAGCAGGGTCCCAGGAGGACTGCCGGCCAAATCTGGCAGCATGCGTTAAGACCTTGTCTCCCATGCTGGCTTCGCGAAGACGATTGGCAGCAGCGAAGTTGTATTCACCCCGACGCGATTGTGAGGCTGGATATGGTACACCGGATGAGAATCCGCCAGACCCGTTCCAGCATTTCCAGCACACGAGGAATGCGCGCATTTGGCTTGGTTGTCAATCGTGCAATTGCAAGCGAGTTTATGGGCTGGGTCCGCATCCGGCATGGATTGGAACCCCGCGACCCGCTGAACGACGTCCGCCTCATCGATTTCTGCCTGAGCATTCCCGAGGATCAGTTTCTGCGGAAAGGGCAAACCCGCTGGTTAGCCCGCCGCTTGCTCGATGCCGCTGGGGTTCCGGCCGAGATTACTCGGAACAAAGCCCGGGGTGAATGGGCGCCTGAATGGTTCACTCATCTCGAGCGCCGGAAGACGCTACTGCCTGTTGAAATCGGCCGCCTTCGAAACTCGCCCATAGCCTCCCGGCTCATTGACGTCGACCGTCTGGCGCGTATTGTGGCCGACTGGCCCACCAGCCCCGACGCTGCTCACGGACGCAGATTAGAACTCGACGTTCTCCTTACCCGCGCGCTGCAAGTCGGCGCCTTTATCCAGTGGGCCGAAACGAAATACGCTAGTTCCGCAGGTTCTGCCGCAAACATGACTGCCGCCTAGTGGTTAGTTGCGTAAATTGGAGTATCGTTGCCGCTCCTTCGCAGTCACGGCTTAGTTCAGGTAACCTAATCGGGTCATAACGTTGGCATGAGCCCGCTCCAGGCTGGCCGCCTGTGTCGAAGTCAGAACGCCCTGCGAGCCGCCGGCGCGTCCCTCCCGGAAAAATCTGGAGCACTGGGCAGGACGTTCACGAAAGCCTTTGTCTCTCTCCTGGTCTTGTAGCGAGCGAAAGCTCACTGCCGAAGCAGCTTGGGGGGCGCAGGCCGCGGCTAACCCCAGAAACTTCGCCACCTGTGCAAGTTTTCCAGGGGTATCCTCGACCAAGTCTTCATAGCGCACCAGGAGGACCGGCATCGCGCTGTCGTCGAGCCAGCTCGCGACGTGCTCACTCCAGGTGCCCGTCGGCTGCGGCAACTGAGTGCTGCCGCTGTCCGCTGAATGCGCGAGCGTCATGCTAGCGTCATTCATGCGCGCAATTGCCTGATCCAAAGTAATACCGAAGAAATCTGCGTAAGACACCGCTACGTCGCGCGGATCTCGGGCGATGTAGACTGCCCCGCGGCTTAGCTCCGGCGGAAACACGCGTAGGCCACCCCCGGTACGCCAACAGCGATCATGTACTTTCCGCAGAATGAGTGGGCCGTCGAAATCCCTGGCTATCGCCTCGAACAGCGCGGGCCGCGCCGCGTCGACTTCGCAGGGAGTTAAGCTGCTCGACTCGATGCCGAGATGGTAGTCGAACTCAGAGCGGCTAGTGACCTGTACCGATAGCTTCACCGCAGTGATGTCCACTTGACGCCCGCCGTGAATCAGGCTTTCGAGTAGGAGCCGCAGCCAGGTGTTCCCGGATCTAGGCCACGACGCCAGCCAGCCGAACCGCCCTCCGCTCAAGCGGCGTCCTCGACAACCGTACTCACCAGCCGTGTGACGTAATCGATCGAGTGCAATGAGGCTGGCCGTTGCAGAGCATACACGGGCATCGCCTGCGCCAAGCGCATGACATCCCGAAACAAGGTTGCGCTTCGGCCCAACAGGCGCCCGAGCTTCAGCCGGTAGATCACTTCGTCTAATGGCGAAACCGCGCGGGGTCCCCTTAGCCGCGTGATTGCAGCCTTCGCGTGAGTTCCACCTAACAAACGAATGATGGCGCCTAAGCGCCGGGGCCGCAGTTCCGGTTGATGCACAGCCCTGACTTGCTTCGCATGGCCCGCTCGGATTGGAGACCAAAACGTCTCATCCGTCTGAAAGGCCTTCCTCGAATCCGGCCATAGCCGCAATCCTGTCGAGCCCTGCATGGCGACTGCGACTCCCTCCGAGAACCAGACGGGACAGATATCGTCGCTTATGAGAATTGCGCCTTGGCGCACCAAAGCTGCCGCCAGAGTTGACTTACCCAAACCCGAAATGCCGCACACCGCAATCGCGATTCCGTCAATCTCGACGCAGCTGGCGTGCAGGGGAAGAACGCCCCGCTGGTGCAGTATGATGCCGGCGACGGCGCTCATCAGGAACGTCTCGATCTCAAGCGCTGTCGACCCGGACGCGGACTCTAGCGTGATCTCGCGACCGTCCTTCACGAAAAATCGGCCCGCCGATGGCGCACGAACCAGGGCGCTGCCGTTTGCGGCGATTGAAACAAACGGACTCGACCAGACCGTCTCCGGAAGAAATTCCGGGACATGTCCGAACTTCAGTTCCATATCCGGAGGGTCTTGCTGTATGGCACAAAAGGGAACCAGCGAAAGCGGAACCTCGCTACGCAACCGGGAGCCATAAAAGGCGTAGTCCTTCACGGCGTTAGTCACCCGGCGTTGACCTGCTCCAGCAGTGCTTCTTCGAGAAGCTGACCGATCAGTTTATCGAGCCCACTGCGGATCTGCTCCCGATCACCGCGGTAGTCTCGCGTAAGGGCATCAGCCAGCACATACCGTGGCGTCGGGTGCTCCAGGCGTTTCCAAATGTCGCTCGCAGTGGCATTTAGGCAGTAATACCGCCCTCGGGCGACGCTCATCAGAGCAAGTTCTTGGTCCACTTGAGCTGATAGTACATTCGGGTTTTGACAGAGAAGGTCACTTGGGTCGTGAATTTGGGAATCGAGCCGCAACGCGGTCAGCCTCCCGTCCGATATGGCTTCCACACCTTTATAAGTAGTCGGCAGCGGTGAAAGATCTCCAACAACCGGACCCCGATGCCCCACGCGATTTGTGCTAGTGTAGCGGCGGAGGATGCCATGCCGAAGCTTGGCATGGGCGCTGGGTTTATGTTTAATTTGAGTTCGGCGGCCGGTGAGGCGCCCACAGCAGGCCAGACCGCGCCGGCGTTTGCGCTACCTTCGCAAGATGGGTCGATGGTGAGTCTGGAACAGTTTCGCGGCAAATGGGTATTGCTGTATTTTTATCCGAAAGACAATACGCCTGGCTGCACCTTGGAGGCCCGTAACTTCCAGCTTGATTTGCCGAAGTATGAAAGTCTCAACAGTGTTGTTTTAGGCGTGAGTTTGGATTCGGAGGACAGCCACCAGACTTTCAGCGCCAAGCACGGGTTGACGTTCAAGCTACTTTCCGACAAACGGAGAGAGGTAACTACGAAGTATGGGTCACTCAAAAACCTGTTTGGCATTAAGATGACCGCGCGCAATACGTTTCTGATCGACCCTGAGGGAAAGATTGCGAAGGTGTGGCTGGGCGTGTCGCCGGCGGGTCATAGTGCCGAGATTTTGAAGGAACTGGAGGGTCACTAATTTGCTCAAACGTTCGATACTGTGCTTAGTTATTTCAAGTTTCTTAGCTGCTTCGCTGATGGCGTGGGGGCCGATTGGTCACATGACAGTCGCTTACGCGGCCTATCAGCGGTTGACGCCTGCCACCAAGGCGCGAGCGCGCGATTTGCTGAAGTTGAATCCGGACTATGTGAGCTGGGATAAACAGATTCCGCCCGGCACTTCGCAGGAAGATCATGACCGGATCATCTTCATTGCCGCGGCGGTGTGGGCGGACGACATCAAGGGCGAATCCCAGTATTCAGACGACGGGCCGGACCCCGGCGGGAACGTGCCCGGCGGCGTCAAGTCGGCGCAAAACATTGGATACAGCGACCTGCTACGGCATCGTTACTGGCATTTTGTCGATATGCCGTTTTCGCCGGACGGGGCGGCGCTGCCCGAGATTCCGGTGCCTAACGCGGAGACGCAGATTGACGCATTCCGGGCGGTGCTTGCGTCCGATCAACCGGATGAGTTGAAATCGTACGATCTTGTGTGGCTGCTGCATTTGGTTGGCGATATTCATCAGCCGCTGCATGCCACGACGCGCATTACGCAAGGAGATGCGGTGGGAGATGCGGGAGGAAACAAGGTGAAGCTGCTGGGGGATGCCAGTTCGAACCTGCATTCTTATTGGGACGATTTGCCTGGCTCGGATTGCCAGTTTTGCGCGAAAAAGATTCATTGTGTGGACCGCGCCGTTGTATTGGGGAAGATTCTGCCGGGGGTGGCTTTGAAGTCCGCGCACGAGACGAAGACGTCCGTTTGGGTGCACGAGAGTTTTGAAGCGGCGCGGACGGTGGTCTATCAGGAACCGATTGGGAAGGCGGAGGGGCCGTACACGATTCTGCCGCGGGCGGCATACGAAGAGAGAGCGGAACGGTTGGCTGACGCGCGGATTGCGTTAGCAGGCGCGAGACTGGCGCAGGTGCTTAATCACGAGCTAAAGTAAGGCGGCCCAGGGTATTTGGTGGCGACGCGCGGACCCATGTCCGGTGGCGTGGGAGAGGAGAAGTCGAGAGACTTCCCCCTCCCATCCCGATTTAACTGCCAGGTCTAGCGTTTATCGTCTTACCAAATGAACTTGCCGCCGAGTTGGAACACACGCGGATCCCATGTGGAAGTCACTTGGCCGAAGTTGCCCGAGCCGAAGCCGGTGCTGACGTTCTGGAACTCCGTATGATTCCAAGTGTTGAAGGTCTCAACGCGGAGTTCGATACGGCTGCCACGACTCTCGCTCAAGAGGAAGCTCTTGAACATGGACAGGTTCCAGTTGTCGCGGCCGGGCCCACGAAAGACGCCCTTGCCCAGGTTGCCCCATTGGCCGACGGCTGGATTTGAGAACCCGGATGTGTTGAAGAACTCACTGAGGGTACCCGGTTCGCTAACGGTCCCGCTGAAGTTCGGGCGATTGGTTCCACCGCTGATACCGTTGCTACCTTCAGAGCCGTTTTCCGTGATAAACAACGGTAGGCCAGACTCCATGGTTACGATACCGGAGAGTTCCCAGCCGCCGGCAACGGTCTTCAAGAGCGTGCGTTGGCTGTTTCGGAAGAACGGCATTTCGTAAATAAAGTTGATCAAGCCGATGTAGGTGCGGTCGAGGGGCGCGGGCCCAATGTCATACGCTCGGGAGTACGGATTGTCTAGCGTATACAGATCGCCCCCGGTGGTTGGGTCGATGGCGCGTGACGCGGTGAAGGCAGCTTGCAAAGTCAGATCCCGTCTGATTTGCGAATGCAGGTTCATCTGCAAGCTGTTGTAGTGGCTGTTGCCGGCGTTCTCATAAAGCATGATTGAGCTGTAGCCTAGATATGGCAGAGCGCTATTGTATGGGGTCGTACCGCCCAGTGTGTTGAGAGAAGACAACGTGCTCTCGTTGGGCAGGTCGATTTGCCGTGCATCACTCTGATGACGGTTCTGGTTTCCGACATAGGCAACGGAGAGAACCGAGTTCTTGGCCACTTCCCGTTCCACGCCGATGCTGTATTGGTAACTAACAGGCGCTTTGTAATCGGAATAGGCTAGACCAGTGATGCTGCCAACGGTGATCGGGTTAACGAAATTGGTACCCGTCGCGATCGACGCTCCAGGACTCGAAATATCGACGTTGTTGTAAGTAACACTGGTGCTGAATGGCTGATTGGGGCCGCCGTTGTACATATCGTTGCCCTGTATGCGTTCGTACATGGTGCCGAAGCCGCCACGAATGACTGTTTTGTGATCGCCCTTGAGGTCGTAAGCAAAGCCGATGCGCGGGCCGAAGTCGGTCCAGTAGTTCTTGACCATGCCCATCGGAATGCCGTTCTGACCTTCGATGCCGATGCCGTTTAGATAGAACTCGGTTCCGGCCAGAATCTTGTTCGGACTGGTGCCCAAGCCAGGACTTACTACGCCGTTGCATCCTGGTGTGCCTGGTCCGCAAATCGCGTTATAGCTGCTGCCCGGCACGAAAACGGGAGCGTCCGCGGGATTGTAAAGATTCTGATAAAAATCAGACATGCGCTGGTTGGCTTCGTAGGTATGCGGAATGCCATCCCAACGCAAGCCGAGATTTACCGTCAAACGCGAACTAACGTGCCAGTTGTCTTGGAAGTAAACGGCCGGCGAAACGTTGTTCCACTGGCCATGATCTTGCACGGCAAGTTGGGTATAGGAGTTGGCATAGCCGAGCAAGAAGTCGGCAACGCTATTACCTGTAAAGAGGCCGTTGAAGCTAAAGGAACCCTGCGTGTCACCGAACAAATCTTGGGTCTTCTTGTAAAGCGCCCAGCTTCCGCCCATCTTTAACTGATGGGAACCGACGACCCACGAGAGATCATCGCGGACCTGATAATCGTCCGCTTTGTTGTGCCACGGCCAACTGGACACATCGTAGGTTGCGTAGTTGCTCAACGAAACGCCTGGAATGCGGTCATCGTTGTTAGTGGTGTTGGGGAAAATAGATGGAATGTTGAGGCTAGCGGGGCGGGCGAAGGTACCAATAGGTACGATATTGATGACGTTGCCGTTCTGGTTGTAAGCGATCTCATTCAGAATCGTCGGCGTGATCGAATACGTGGCATGAAGCACATAGTGGTAAGCCGGATTGGTCAACAGAGTACCAACACTCGGAACGTTGCTGCCGCTCCACAGCGAGGTGCCGTAGGTTTGGCTGACGTCGTCCTTCATGTAGTGGCCAAAAATGGCGAACTTGTCATTGAAGCGGTGATCGATGCGAAGAATTTCCTCGCGGAGATAAACCGGTTGATTTGCTCCACCGACGTACTGCGTGCCGCCCTGTGCGTTCGCGGCTGGGAAGATGCCCGCTTGCAAGAGCGCTACGGAATTGGGATTGAATAGCGAAACCGGGATTCTGTTGCCGGGGAATGTGCCGCCCGGTGTGAGTCCAGCAGCGGTCAGCTGAGTTTGAATGGTGCCGTTCACAAGAGTGCCCGATGGTACGTTCAAGGGGCTAAGGCCGCTGAAATTGCCGGCGAGTTCGTTAGCGGTAGGAACGGTTGTGTTCAATCCGCCGCCGGAAATCTGCCGGCGCCATTCCTGGTTGTAGAAGAAGAAGGTTTTTTGGCGGTCTTTGTTGTAGAATTTACCGAACGTGACAGGGCCGCCTACATTGAAGCCGAAGATGTTGTAACGCAATTCAGCAGGCTTGTTGCCGGCGAGGTTGTAGAAGAAATTGTTGGCGTCGAGCGCGTTGTTGCGGTCGAACTCCCAAGCCATCGCGTGGAAACTGGTCTGACCCGATTTGACGGCCATGCTCATGGTGCCGCCGGAGGAAAGACCGAATTCAGCGCTGTAGTTGGAGGTGAGAGTGCGAAATTCCGCGATCGAATCGAGCGAAGGCATGATGTCGAGGCCTCCTGCTCCGCCGCGATCATCCGCTTCGCCACCGTCGATCATCCACAAATTGTGATTTTCACGAAGTCCATTGAAGCTAACGGTTGCGTCGCCACCGATAGAGGTGGGCGAACTCAGATCGGCCATGTTGCTGGACGCACCAGCTGTCAACGTGGCCATGGCATAAAGACTGCGGCCGTTGGTAGCGAGCTGCGTCATTTCTTTTCCGGTGATGACGTCGCTGACTTCGCCGGATTCGGATTGCACCGCGATGGCTTCCGCTTCGACGGTGACGCTTTCTTTGTTGTTGCCAACCTCTAACTTCACGTCGATACGCAAGCGGTCGCCCACTTGCAATGTGACATCGTTCTGTTCGAACGCTTTGAAGCCCGGAACTTCGGCTCTGAGCCGATAGTGGCCAATGCCGAGGTCGGGCGCAATGAATTGGCCTGACTCGCTGCTGGTGACAGCAGTGGACTGATTCTTGTCAGTGTTTGTGATGACCACTTTTGCATTCGGAACCACAGCGCCAGAAGGATCGGACACCGTTCCAACGATGGTGCCCTCCTGCGCTGCAGCAACGAATGAAAAGCTGACAAGTAGAAGGAAGATTGCCGCGAGCCGCGAAAACTTAGGCAGCAGCGACGGGGATTTTGAAGATCGAGCCGGAATTGCACTCGAATTGGGACAGAATTGTGTCCTTTGGTACATACGTTGTAACCTCATTGACGGCAATTTAGCGTCGGCTGGGCGACGTTCTAGATAGTATATATCAAGAAGTTATCCTAGGCTAGGGTTTTGCCCCGGCAGCCAACGTCACAAATTTTGACTTTTCTTCGTCATAAAGAGTCACTAGGCCGGCCCCGATGTGATAGACCCAACCGTGCAAAGTCAGATCTCCCTCTGCCAAACGTGCCGCGACCGTTGGATGAGTACGCAGATTCTTCAGTTGGGTGACGACATTCCGTTCGGCGAGTGTCAGTAGAAGTTCGGGTGAGGGGTGGGGCTCACTACGATCGACATCCGCGTAACGCAGCCATGCGGTCACGTTGGGGTACGCTTCCAGGGCCCCAGGATCAAGAGCGCCTCTCATCACGCCGCAATCGGTATGTCCACAGACGATGATTTCGGGTACGCGCAATACGCCTGTTGCATATTCTATGGTTGCCGAAACGCCGCCGATGGCATCGGGATAGGGCGGGACGATGTTCCCAATCACTCTGCAGATAAACAGCTCGCCCGGTTTGGTCTGGGTGAGGAGGCAAGGGTCGATGCGCGAGTCGGCGCAGGTAATAAACAGCGCATCGGGACGCTGGCCCAGAGCTAGCTTCTCGAACAGGTCTTGGTGTTTCGGATAAACGTGCTTTTGGAAACGGGAAATGCCCCCTATGAGCTTTTCGACAGCCATTCCTCGCATTTTCGCATCACAGCCATTAAAGGGGTCAGACACCATTACGCGCCGTTACGCGTTAAAGGGGTCAGACACCATTAAAAAGTGCCATTAAGGGAGAGAGCAACTCGGCGCTGCCCACTACCTGATATGCCACGCCGACCTCGTTTTGTGCTCCCTGGCGCACCGCATCACGTGACCCAGCGCGGGAACAACCGGCAAGCCGTCTTTTTCTCGGACTCAGACCGAAACACGTATCTTCAGATGCTACGCCGATACTCGCAACGGCATGACTTTCGTGTCCTTGGATGGTGCCTGATGACGAATCACGTGCATTTGATCGCAGTCCCCGGGTCGACACAGTCGCTCGCGCTGACTCTCGCTCAGACGCATTCGCAATATTCTTTGGAGATGAACCGCCTTCAGGGTCGCGTTGGACATCTGTGGCAAAATCGTTTTTTCTCGTGTACGCTTGATCCATCGCACTTGTTGACCGCCATTCGATATGTCGACTTAAACCCGGTTCGGGCGGGAATGATGGCTCGGGCGGTGGACTGGCACTGGTCGAGTGCGCGGGCGCACACATCGGCCCACGGGCGGGACGAACTGCTCGAATGGCCATGGATCTCGTGGCTGAAAGAAGCGCGATTGGGACATTGGGACTCTGCGGACTGGGTGACAAGTTTGTCGATGGCCGTGCCAGCCGGCGATCTGGAGAGAGTGAGGCGCGCGACCAGACTTGGTGAGCCGCTTGGTTCGGACGCGTTCGTGGAGGAATTGGAAGCCAAGGCGGGACGTCGTCTGCGCGTCGGGCCGCAAGGTAGGCCGCACGCAGAGAAGAAGGCTGCCGCCGCCGATGGGAGTTAATGGTGTCTGACCCCTTTTTGAGAGGTTGCCTACGGATTCAGAAACGGCGAACAGCACGGCTTCTCGACCGGCTTAAATTCCATCAATTCCGTGCGCGTAAAATTCGCGTCGTACAAATTCAACTGCCACTTGCCGTCCCGTCCCAGCTTCGGCGGATCTGGCGGCTTGATGCCGTTCGCGGTCACCTTCTTAAAGCCGGTTTGGATCTCAGGCACCCCTAAAGCAAGATGATGCATAACCCCGAGTTGCTTCGGCGATGGATTCGCGTTACCAAGCATGTACTCCAACCAGTCGGTTCCGTCCGGCACCCGCATATCCACCCAGTCGGTGCGATCGTCTTTCATGCCTCCGTGCCATATATCGTGAAAGCCCAGGATGTCCTTATAGAAGCGGTCGGCCGCCGCCTGGTCCTGCACGGTGACGCCGACGTGGATGATGTGCTCGGAAACGCGCGTGTCAGGTAGAAACTTGCCGAAATTGCGCGAATGCAGCGAGCCTGGGCGATACTCGACAAACTCCACGTTGTGGCCGTCCGGATCTTTCAGCATCATACTCACGTTGCCGTCCAGGCCGGTTTTCAGCGTATCCGGCACTTTCACGCCGCGGCTCGCAAGATAGTCCCGCAGTTGTTGAATGTTAGTAGTCTCGAAAGCGATGTGTGACAGGCGGTCTTCGGTGTCACTCTTCAATTCCGGAAAGACTTCGATGTACTGGTGGTCGTTGACCTTGAAATAAGTCAACATCAGGCCGCCCGTGGGTTTATCGAGAGTAAAGGGCTCCTGGTAGCCCAGTACGTGCCCGTAGAACTCGCGCGCGGCCGCCAGATTGTCCGTCTTCAGGCCGATATGCGCGACCCCGACGATCGGGGGGCGCTCCTGCGCCCAACCGGGCAGAGCCGCCAGAACAACAGCCGCAATGAGATAACGCATGTAGCCAGCAGTATCACCTTTCGCCGCCGCAATCAAACGGATTTTCGGCGGGCGAACAGCATGGTGCTCCAGTTTTCATCGACCGAGCAGATTTTATAATCCACCAGGCCCACCGCGGCGGCGGACTCGCGCAGGAACTGCTGGGTGACGACGGAACTCTTCCCGGCGGCAAGCTTGGGCCAGAGCACCCACAGCCTGGTGCGGCCGGCGAGTCCGCGCATACCGGGCAATGCCGCACGGCAAGCCACGGCATCGCCCATGAACCACAGCGTGACGGGGCAGGGAACTGGCGTCTCTTCGAGCCTGGCGCCGGCCGGTAATGTGCCGATCACGGTTGCATAATTGCGCGGCGGATCGATCAACGCGGCGGTCGCGCCT
Source organism: Bryobacterales bacterium (assembly GCA_003167495.1). GTDB lineage: Bacteria > Acidobacteriota > Terriglobia > Bryobacterales > Bryobacteraceae > Bog-105. The sequence goes on from PMSX01000094.1 coordinate 11,460, forward strand.
TCGCCAATGCCGAGCTTTTGGGCAGCGCTCCGGCCAGCATAGCGATCCATCATTTGCACTGGTACCACGGGATTGGCCGGCTGTTTCGCCAGCGCCTCGCCGAGCGCCGGGCGCACCCGCGCCGCCGAAGCGTACACCGCATCCGGCAACACCTTGCGAACCGCTTCGACTTTGGCCGGCTCGCCATCCACGAAAACGAGCGGAACCGCCGTGTCGCCTTGTGACCGCGCAGAAACGTGGCAACTTCGCGGCCGTGAGAAGGGCGCCGCGAAAGATCGATGACGATGGCGTCCGGCGG
>PMSX01000092.1 GCA_003167495.1 Bryobacterales bacterium
GGACATTCTCGGTGGCATCAGCGAGCATCGGAACGGCTTCGGCGCTCCAGCCCTTATCGAAATCAGGCCGTTCGGCGGCAAGCTGGCGACCAACCGCATGCAACTCCTCCTGTGCCTGCTTCAGAGAAATGCCCTGCTTCAGGCGAGCGATGACTTCCAAGAATCTTCCACCCTCCCAATCTTTCGAACGGACGATGGGCAAAGGCGTCCAGATGTCCGCGCGATTCTTCGGCAGAGTAAATCCAGCGGGCATAACTCCAACCACCGTCGTCGGTTCGCCATCAACTATGATTTTGCGGCCAAGAATCTTAGGGTCGCTTCCAAATCGCGATTGCCATAATCCAAAACTCACGATCGCTACATGCTCTTGACCGGGAAGCCCTTCTTGCGGCAGAAAAGAACGCCCGATAGCAGGACTGATCCGCAGCACCGAAAGGAAATCAGGCGATACCTGCATGGCGGGGAGAGCAACGGGATCGCCAGCACCGGTAAGATTCGCCGTCCCACCCGATATCGCGCTCATACGGTCGAAGCTGCGAGTGCGATCCCGCCAATCGAGAAAGTTGATTGGGTTTACAACATTTCTGAGCCAGCCCTTTTCGGGCTGCGATTCCCAAAGCTGTACAAGACGATCCGATTCCGGGAACGGCAAAGGGCGAAGCAGCACAGCATTGACAACAGTAAATATTGCCGTGTTTGCTCCAATACCCAGAGCCAACGACAACACTGCGGTGAGTGTGAATCCTGGACTGCGCCGCAAAATCCTCAGAGCATAAACGAAGTCCCGGATTACGTGCTCAAGTTTTGTCCAGCCCCACACCTCCCGCACATTTTCCTTTGCCGCGGTTACGTTTCCAAACGTCCGGCGCGCGGAGTAGGCTGCCTCCTCGGGAGTCAAGCCGTTTTCCTCTTGCTCGTCGGTCTCGGCGTCAAGATGACTGCTGAGCTCACGCTCCAAATCCTTCTCATCCCGATCACGAGTCCACCACCATCGCATACTAAATCTCCTTGGCAGGCCACAGAATGGAGGCGATAGCGCCCGTCATCTGTTTCCATTTCGATTCCTCGACAATCCACTGCTTCTTTCCGGCTGGCGTTAACCGGTAATACTTGTATTCGCGTTTTAAGTCTTTGCCCGCAACCTCCCACTTTCCCGCAATCCAGCCTTTTCGTTCCAAACGGTGGAGCGCTGGGTAAAGAGAACCATGCTCGATTTGCAGCACATCCTCAGTGGTCCTCTGAATGTGCTTGGCGATCTGATGGCCATGGGCGGGGCCGAAGAGGAGCGTTCGCAAAATCAACATGTCAAGCGTGCCTTGCAATAGCTCAACGCGGCCGGACGATTTGGGTGGCATAGGCTTAGAAGATATTCTACCCAATTTGGATCCAACTGGGTAGACCGTCAGCCCAGCGATTGTGGGGGAACCTTCGTGCACGCCAACTCTAGAGCGAAAGCGCCAACGAGGTGCGCTACGGGCTGTTGCTGCGAACTGCTGCTTACTTCACCGTTTGAACCGTCGCTTTGGTTACCGTCACTTGCACGGTTACTGTATGCGTGATACCGGCTCCCGTGGCGGTGGCTAGGATGGGATAAGTTCCAACCGGCGTGGATGATGCGGCGGTCCAGCCGAGGGAAATGTTCACAAGATTGTTGCCCGTGCTTGAGCCTACTACGCTGAAATTCATGCCGGGGGCCAGGCCGCTGAAAGAAACCGTGATGGTGGAGTCGAAACCGCCGGTGAAGTTTCCGGTCGAGATAATCATTGTGCTCGCCGGGCCGCTTTGCTGAATGGTCATGGAAGGCACGTTTACACCGAACGAGAAATTCTTTGCAGGCGCCACAATGAGAGTCACCGGCACTGTTTCAGTCTGTCCTCCTCCGGTCCCGGTCACCGTAACAGAGTACGTTCCGGAGGTCGCGCTGGCGGCAACCGTAAAGCCTAGCGCCACCGTTCCATCACCTGGCGCGGCAAGAGTCGATTTAGAGAGTGACGCGGTCACTCCCGCGGGTAATCCTGTAACAGTCAGGTTGACCGCTGAATTGAATGCTCCGGAGTGTGTATTGGTCACACTCACTTGTCCAGTTGTGCCGGGCGCCACAGTCACCGAACTTTGAGCGGCAGTCAAACGGAAACTGCTCGCCGATATAACTACTGGAATCGAGAGCGTTTGGCTGAAACTGCCACTGCTGGCCGTGAGCGAAAAATTGAAGGTGCCCGCCGCGACGCTGAGAGTGCTGTTGAGCGTTAGAGTTATGGAAGATCCGGCAGCGAACGAAACCGAGGGCGCTGAGACTGTCAGGCCGCTCGGCATGCCCGTGAGCGAAAAAGAGAGTGGCGCGCTGAACGCACCTAGCACCGAGCCGCACGATACCGCGACGGAAGTCGATTGGCCGGCAGAGAGGTTCACGCTGGTCGGATTAGCTGTGAGGGTGCACGAGGCTGGCAGTGAGAGAGTGAGCGTCACGGCTGCGGTTTGGGTCACACCGCCCCCGGTGGCGCTGATTGTCAATGGATAAGACCCACTTTTAGCGGTCGAAGCCACTGTGAGTGTCAAAGCGCTCACTCCGGCGCCTGTGCCTCCGATACTTGCGGGCGAGAAGGCCGCAGTCACTCCACTCGGCAGGCCGGAGACCGCTAGCGCAAGTGCCGCGTTAAACCCATTTTGTGGAACCGTGGCGATGGCTACTTTAGCAGTGCAGCCAACGATAGCAGCGACGGACGTGCTGCTTGCCGTAAGAGTGAACGTGGGCGTGACAATCGAGACCGAGAGAGCAGCCCCAACCGTCACACCCCCGCCTGTGGCACTAATCGTCAAAGTATAAGATCCATTTTTAGCGGTCGAAGCCGCTGTCAGTGTTAAAGTGCTTGCTCCGGCCGCTGCGCCTCCGACACTTGCGGGTGAGAAGGCCGCAGTCACACCGGTGGGTAAGCCCGAAACCGATAGCGCAACCGCTGAGCTAAAGCCATTTTCCGGAGTAGTCGCAATGGCTACTTTAGCCGTACTACCGGTGTCGACAGTGACGGACGTGCTGCCGGTAGTAAGAGTGAAGGTCGGCGCCACAATCGAGACCGAGAGAGTGGTTGTAGCCGTTTTCCCGCCGCCGGCCGCGGTAATTGTCAGTGAATAAGTCCCGGTCTTGGCCGCAGAAGTGGCGGCGATGGTCAATGCAACCGAGCCAGACCCAGGCGACGCGACCGTGGCTGAGCTCAAAGCAGCTGTCACTCCTGTTGGTAAACCTGTAACCGTCAATGTCACAGCCGACTTAAGGGAGCTTGCCACCGTAGTGATGGTAGTTTGGGAGGTCTTGCCCAAGTCCACCGTGAGAGTGCCGGGCGAATCACCGACTGAGAGGGTCGGAGTTGCGGACGCGCTCGTCCAATTGTTGACTAGAACGTTCGCGTCAACCGATCCAAGACCCGATGCCAGATCGTAACCTTTGGCCGCGGTATATCCGGTCACGCCCGGTACCGAGTTATTCCCCGTTGTAATGTCATGAAAAACCGCCGCGCCTCCCGACGTCTGATTAGCCGCGAGCGGATAAAGGATTGTATTCGCGAGCCCTTGGCGAGCGCCACTCTTTTGCTCAACCATCGCCATTATGCCGGCGAACGACGGAGTCGCAGCGGAGGTGCCACCTACCGAGTAGAAACTGCCGGACTGAACGATTAAATACCCGTCATGACCGGAAGCCGTCAACGAAACATCGGGAACGTCGCGCTGGCCGTCCGCCGGGACACCGGGACCGGTTTGCCACACAGGCTTCGTGTAAGCTGTGCTGACGCCACCTCCGCCAGCCCAGAGCCCGGAACCTCCGTTGGAGCCACTCTCGTTCCAAACCTCTTCCGGGATGTAGCCGGTTGCCGACCCGTAAAGTGCATTATTTCCGGCCAGCCAATACTGGCCAGGATTACTGCCTTCGTTGAATTCGCTGCCGCCAACGCAAGTGGAGTAAGGAGAGCTGCACAATCCGTTTATCCCTTTACTGGAAGCCGAAGTAGCTGAGCCGCTATAGCAGCCCGCTGCACCGGCATCGCCCGCGGCAACCATAACGCTGATGCCTTCCGCCGCCGCCTGTTGCCAGAGCGAATTGTAGAAGGAAAGCTCTGAACCGCCCATGTCCGCTTCACACGAACCGTAGCTCAGGGTGATGATAGGCGCGACATTATTGTTCACGGCATAGAGCGCAGCCAGGTCAATCCCATCGGCCGAATTGGTAGACGCCGCCACGATCACTTTGATGGTGGCGTTAGACGCAACGGCGCCAGACCATTCGGTGTCGAGCGTTGTTTCTGTGCTGTCGCCCTCGAGGATCCCGGGGTCGTTGTTGACGATCACGATTTGAGGATTGTGGGCCGGCAGTCCGAAGTTACTCCGAAACGATTCCACATCGGTGAGAGAGATGTTAGAACGCGCAATCACCGCGATGCTCTGGCCTGTTCCATTGATGCCCGCCGAGTAAAGAGGGTTGATGTCGTAGATGATGCCGTAGTCTGCAGGCACCAGATAGTGACTGCTCCCACTGGTATATTGCGGGTTCGCTAGTTGAGCGGATGTCACCGCTGTCGACTTCGAAATGTTCGCGCTGTGTGGGAAGTTGTGCAGCTTGACGATACCGCCGACTACGCCGGCAAGCGCCGCCGCTATTTGCGGATCGCTCGCATTGGCGTAGTGAGTCTTTCCGGCAATCGAATATTGGCGAATTTCGGTTTTGAATGCGTCGGCCACCTGACTGGCGGTTCCGCTAAAAACAACCGCTCGATTCCCGGCGGGCGATTCTTCGACAGTGAATCCGTGGCTCTCGAGCCAGGCCGTCACCTTTTCAATGTCCGATTTTGCAGCACCAAACTGGGCGGCGAACTCCTGCGGCGTCAGGAAGTGGCCGTGGAGCGCTGATTTAGGATCGTTCTGCTCAGCCACCAGTTGCGCCAACTGCGCCTCCTGCGAAGCGTCTCCCTTGAGGTACAGAATCATGTGTTCCATCAGCGTACCCCCGTCGGCTTCTTTCGACGGGTTCGACAGAGCGAGCGGATGAACGTTACCCGGCAGCGTCACCATGGTGGCTTCGTCAACATCTCCGAGAATGCGGCCTTGCGGCTGGGCCGTTTGCGCCTGAACAAGGCCAGCGAGCAGAAGGGACGCGACAACAGCGGAGAGATGCGACGTAGGATTGGGCATGGTGCGTTCAATCCTCTGATCGGTGTCGGCGGTGGATGTTTGAGGAGATTCGTAGAAAGGCGAGCCTTAGACGGTACTCGCGGCCACGGCTCGGGTCCAGTACCTACCGCCGCGGCTCAAACGGCGCGAAAAAGAGATTCTTGCTCCAGCCCTCTGCCAAGCGATGTGCAGGAAGAATCTCCCTTCCTACGTCATCACGGGCAAATGCCTTAATGAGTTGATATCTTTCGGCAAACTGTTTCGATTGGCGTGAAGATTAGCGAGCACCTCTACCAAGGCCACGGCTGGAAGTTCGGAGAGATAGACGATTCGCTTGCCGCGCGCCGCCGTATGCCAGCGGCCATCCGCTTTTTCGCCCCCCACGCCATCCAGGTCGCAGCGGTTGCTGATACGCCAAAGAAAGCCCATCAGACATAAATGCCATCGTCAATTTGCCACAACATGCTTTCCACCAGGCGTCCACCGGCTTCCGTGGGCAGCATGCTGAGCGGCGTGCGGTTGTTCAGACGATCACCTGTCGTTCGAAGCCACAGCAGCGCTTTGTCATGACTGCCAAAGACCTGTTCCGCCTGGGCTAGAACGCGCCTCACCCGGACGGCCCGTTCGGTTTCTTGGTGAGATAGGTTCTCGCTGCGCGCCTTGCGGTGCTTCAAGGTTCACCCTAACGATATTATGCCGTAGGTCTTGATGGCAAACTGTCCATCGCTGGGAGTCAGTGGTTTCGTACAGTTTGGAACCGTGATCAAGCGACAATGTTCAATTAGCCCTGCTCGTAAGCCGAACCCACATGAGCCTGTCACCGTCAATTGCCTCTCGACCGCCAAGCATCGCGGCGCCTTTCGCGGCGCTCGTTGTCGGCGCTATCGCGATGGGACTATCGCCGATTTTCGTGCGTCTGGCCGATGTTGGCCCGTTCACCAGCGCCTTCTGGCGAGTCGCCCTCGCGCTGCCCGTGCTCTACCTTTGGATGCGGATTAGCGAGCGCGGACATACGCAACCCATCAAAATGTTTTCGCGTGCCACCATTTGGGCCGGCCTCGGGTTCTCGGCCGATTTGTTCTTTTGGCATTTATCGATCGTCACCACCACCGTCGCCGATGCGACCTTCTTTGCAACCACGGCTCCAGTATGGGTAGTGTTGTTCGGCTGGCTTATTTTTCGAAAGCGCGCTTCGGCAGCCGTTCTTGTCGGCCTGGGTCTCTGTATTTTGGGTGGCGCCGCGCTACTCGCGCAAAGCTTTCAGATGAAGGTGGGCACCGCCTTGGGAGACATTTACGGTCTCATCACCGGCATCTTTTTTGGGCTGTATTTCCTCGCCGTACAAGCCGCGCGCGAGCGAAATGCCGCCGCGCGCGTTGCGTTCGAGGCGACTGCCATCACGGCCGCCCTGTTGCTGGTGGCTGCGTTGGGATTGGAGCATCGGTTGTTGCCACAAACGCTCAAAGGCGTTGCCGCACTGATTGCTTTGGCGTGGATCAGCCACGCCGGGGGCCAAGGCCTTCTCACTGTCGCGCTTGGCCGTTTGCCGGCGGCCTTTTCGTCGCTGGTGATTTTCCTCGAAGCCATCGCAGCCGCTTGCTTTGCCTGGGCCATTCTCGGCGAGCCCGTCACGCTTATTCAAGCGGGTGGTGGATTGGCAATCTTGGCGGGCATCTACGTCGCGCGGCCACGCTAGAAGTCTGGGGACAGGAACCTGGGGGCAACAAATAGGCCTTCAAATAACGCGTTGCCGTTCGAAACTTCCCGGAAGGCGGCTCTTGGTCAAGCGTCCAGCCACTTCGTCGATATGCCCTTATACGGACAAGTGCTTAACCTCGCGCAAATCCGCCGGTGGGGAGACACGACCTACGAGCGTAAATCGGCGCAGGAATTCGGCCGCCTCAAGGCGTTCATTCCATTCTTAGCGCTTCAATTGGGTCGAGCTGAGCGGCCCGGCGTGCCGGGATATAGCAGGCGGCCAGGGAAACGCCGCAGAGCAACAACGTCACCCCGCCGAATGTAAGAGAGTCAGTCGGGGCGACATCGTAAAGCAGCTTTCGCAGGAATTGGTTGAAGCCGCTAGCCAGCAAGCCTCCAACCACAATACCGAGTAGTGAAGGCCGCATGCCTTCCAACAGAACGAGGCGCACGATGCCACCTGCGTCGGCTCCCAGAGCGTGCCGGATGGCCAACTCTCTCGTTCGCTGCGTTACCGAATACGAGATGACTCCAAAGATTCCCACGACAGCCAGCGCTAGCGCCAAAGTGGAGAAACCGCCTAACAGGACGGTATTGAACCGCGGTTCGGCAATGGCCTCAGAAACGTATTCGTCCATCGTACGGACATTAGACACCGCTATTTGGCCATTCAGAAGGTGCACCTCGCGCTTGATGGCGTGGGCTAGTGTCAACGGATTGAGTCGGCTGCGTACTACTAGATTGAGCGGCCCACTCGGCAACTGCAGATTTGAGATGAACACACCAGGCTTCGGCGCTTCCTGCATCGACGTCTGATGGACATCGCCGACAACACCCACAATTTGGTAGGGCTTATCGGGGCCCCATTCGATTGCCAGTGACTTACCGATCGGGTTTTCGCCGGGATAAAACGAACGCGCCAGAGTGTCATTCACCACCACGGCCAAAAGGGAATCTTTGCGGTCGTCGGCCGAAAACACCCGTCCTCGAATGACCGGAATATCCATGGCGGCAAAGTACCCTGGCATGACGACCAGAACCTCGGTCACTGGCTCCGTACCCCGGGCCGGAACCGCTCGATCAGCGCGCCAGAAGCCAGTTCCGGGAATGATCTTGCCGAGCGGCAGAAAGTGCGAAGTGCCCGCTGCGGAAACGCCCGGCAGGGCGCGCACGCGTTCGAGCAGTGCACTGCAGAATTGCAGAAAGCGTGGATCGCTATCTTTGAAGTACCCTGCGGTGTTGATCTCCATAGATAGAATGTGTGACGCTTCGAAGCCGGGATTGACGCTCGACAAGCGCGCAAAGCTGCGAATCAGCAACCCAGCCCCCACCGAGAGCATCATCGCTAGCGCCACTTCCGCCACCACCAGCGCGTTTTTGGTATGGCTGCGAGATGCCGAACTTCCGCGCGCGGTTTCTTTTAGGCCGGGCTGCAAGCTCTCGGCGCTCGCCCGCAGCGCCGGCGTCAGACCAAATAGCACTGCCGCTGCGATTGAGATGGCCGCCGCAAAGAGAAAGACCGTTGAATCGACGCGAATTTCTTGCAGATTCGAATACTGAATTGTGTCCGGGAGCGCGGCGATGAGTAAGCCTTTCGACGCCCACCCCAGAAAGAATCCCGCACCGCCCCCAATCCCGGCTAACAAAGCGTTCTCAACAAAGAACTGGCGGCCCAAACGCCACCGTGATGCCCCTAAAGCTCCCCGCACAGCAATCTCTTGCTTTCGGCTAGTATCGCGCATCAAAATTAAATTCGACACATTGGCGCAGGCAATCAGCAGCACCATCACAACGGCGCCCAGCAATATCAGCAACGGTGTGCGCACATCGCCTACCATTTGTTCACGCAGACCGACAACGGTGGCGCCCCACTTGGCATCCAAGTCGGGACGCTCACGCTGCAGCTCGCTGGCTAAGAGCGTGATCTCCGCTTGTGCGTTCGCTTTCGTCACGCCCCTTTTCAACCGTGCAATCGTCGAAAGGTAGCGGCCGCTGTGCGCCGCTCGCGCTTGGTCAATAGCAAGCGGTTGCCACAGTTCTGCTTTGCTAAACGGAAAGCGAAACTCGACCGGCATGACGCCCACTACCTTTAGCGCGTCGTTGTCCACACGAATCGTGCGGCCCACTATGCCCGGGTCAGCTCCATAACGCCGTCGCCAGAGACCTTCTCCAAGAACCGCGACGTGGTCGGCTCCCGGCAGATCCTCTTCGCGAATCAGCCAACGGCCCAGGATTGGACGCACCCCCAAAGTCTCGAAGAACCCCGCGGAGACATACATGTTTTCAACTTTTTCGGGCTCTCCTTCGCCGGCCAAACTGGCATGCCAGGCGATCAGCGCCGCCATACTCTGGAAAGAATGACTCCGCTCCCGCCATGTGAGGAAATTCAACGGATTGACAACGTTTGTCGCGCCGGTTTGCGGACTTTTCTCCCATACCATCACCAGCTGCTCGGGATGCTCAAATGGCAATGGTACGATCAATACCGAATTAACAACGCTGAAAATGGCCGTGTTTGCGCCAATGCCAAGCGCGAGCGCTAGTATGGCAGCGCCGGTAAATCCAGGACGGCGACGCAACAGGCGTGCACCGTAGCGCAAATCCTGTTTCAGGGTTTCGACGTGCGATTCCCACCCGGCGTCACGGACCGCTTCCTTTACTGCTTCCAGGCTGCCCATCTCGCGTCGGGCCGCCAGTTCTGCCTCTTCGCGGGTCATGCCCGCCGTTATGTGATGCGCCACCGCACTCTCAAAATAGGCACGGAGTTCCTCGTTCAATTCCTGCTCCGCTTTTCGGGTCCGAAACAGCGCCTTTAAGCCGCCGAGTATTCGATGGAGAATCGCCATCTTAGAGCGCCTCCAGCGATGAATTGAGAATCCGCGCGATCGCAGCCGTTTGCGTCCCCCACTCGCGGGCTTCACTTTTGAGTCGTTTGCGCCCGGCCGGAGTCAACGAATAAAACTTTGCATTGCGATTGTTCTCAGTACACCGCCAATCGCACTTGACGTAACCATCGCGCTCGAGACGCCAAAAGGCCGGGAAAAGAGAACCGGCGTTTACTTGAAAAACCCCTTCACTGATTTGCTGAATGCGCTGCCCGATGCCCCACCCGTGCATGGGTTCAAGCTCCAGCGTCTTCAAAATAAGCATGTCAAGCGTGCCTTGAACGAGACTGCTCTGCTTTTCCTTCGTGGCGTAACTCCTCTCTAGATTCTCTAGAGCAGAATAATCCAGCTTCTCTAGACTGTCAATAGCAGAATGAGCGAATTTCGCGGAACTGCCTTAAACTTACAGGACATTCCCGTCCTGGGAATCCACTTGGCCGTTTTGTCGGCTTATACGGCCAATCTCTGCCCAATTCTATGCGGTTGAGAAGCGAGCCACTCGACACTTCGCACGACCATTTTGCATAGTAAAGGTGCGGGTTGCAAGAGGTTTTTCTGAGAAGCTAACCACTCGCCTCAGGAAGCTCCCCAGACGGGCTTCGGAAGCCCTCGCTGGACGCCAGATCGAACAAAAAGAATAAATAAGGGCCTATTCAACGTTGATTGATTGTTTCGTCCAGCGGAGAAGCTCAAAAATGGATTGGCCGGATTAAAACGACAATCTGGCCGGAGACGGGCGCAGGCATTTCGAAAGATAGCGCGTTCGCCGCAAAGTGATGGCCAAAGTAATCGACGGATGCCAACCGACTTTCGTCCTGAATCTCCTAACCAGGCAAGCTTTCTCCGAGTATCCGACAATGGGCTAAGAGGTCGAAGGCCGGCCGGAAGCGCAAATCACCGTAGATTGTCTCCGCGTGACTGCAAGCAGCTTCGTCCTCGTAGATTACTGCTGTTCGACGGTCAGATCAACGATTGCGTAAGTTTAGCCGCACCTCTGAGCGGCACATTTCAGTGAATCTGGACCGCTGAATGCGTGCCAAGCACTTCTACCGTGTCGAAGCGGATTGTGCCACACTCGACGATTTTGTTTGAGTCGGCGCGTCGGGCCCGCTTTGCTGGGTGGGAGCAGTGGGGCCAGCCTGATTCGAAGCCGGCTTTGGCGCCCACGGATCCTCGTGATAGGTAATCATATGACCAGTCGGATCTTTCGGATAGAAGAAGGGCACAGGCTTTTGGGTGGATCCCGTCTTCTGATTCTCCTCGTACCACGTCACCCACTCCTGATAATCCGCCGCTAACGCCGCAATCAGGCTCGAATTATCAATCACGACCGCGTACCACGCCAGCCATTCGACTGCCGCCTCAAGCGCGCTACCTGCGCTTAGCCCCGCATTCATCGCCGTTGCCGCTAACGGCCCTAATGCCGGCCCAACCGTACCAATCGCATTGTAGATAAAAGACGCTTCCGACAATGTCGGTGGCGTGTAGGCGCCAAACGCGATAGAACCTACCTCAACTGCAGGTGTATTGGGGGCCGGAATCTTCGGCAGCACCCCCGCCGTGTGACTTGCGATCGCTTCGAGCGCAGGGGCGAAATAAGTCAGTGGGGACAAATACGGCCACAGCGCCTCGCTGACAGCGAGATACATACCGGGATTTGATTCCGAAGCGGGAAACTTCAGGGCTTGCGCCATGAAGCTCACGTTATAGTAAGTCAGATTGTTGGTGAGGGTAGTCGTTCCGCTGGGTAGCTGCGACTGAGAATAGTCAATCAAAAGCGACGTCTCCACGTTGGCGCACTCCGCGAACACATTCACTAAATTGTCGGAGGGGCAATATCCAAATCCAACAATCAGGGCAGGGTTCGCGTCCTGTGCCATGGTCATTCGCGCAAACAACCAAGTCGCCATTGTTCCCTTCACTCTTCCGGGCGCGCTCGCAGATGAGATTTCAATCGAGAGCGTATAGTGGTGCCCATCTTTCCCCACACCAGTAAAACCCACCACCTGCCCGGCATTGGTCTGCACCTGCAGCGTTGTTCCATCGGCCGCCTGGTAGAGACCTGTGACGGGTTTAGGGCGCGTCGGGAAAATTGGGCTGGAAATCGACAGAGTCGGCGGTACTCCCACGGCTGGGGGCGTTCCATAGGCGGCGTCGCTGAAATACAGCGTCGCGCTTTGACTGACCGGAACGGGCACGCGGCTTCCTGCCGGGAACGGACCCGATCCACTTGCTATTGCCGTTGTTAAGAACTGGATGAAATGAGCAACGCTTCCCTGCGCTGTATCCACGCGCGTGTAACCTTTTGTCGCGCCTTCGGTGTTCACGTCGCCTTGGATTTCAAGGTAAATTTGAGTTGGCATAAATGTAATTACTTCCTTCTTGGGACTCGGTCCATACTCATCGTTAGCCAAGGGCAACTAGTTTGAAGTGAGATACCCGTAAATCTCTGCTATCACCCCACATTTCACAGAGGTGCTCGTGGTAAGTCCGCTCAATTGCATACCCGGCCCGACGGTCATTCCAGGCGGATAGACGAAGTGTGTCGTGGGTGCATTAATTGCCAAGGTCCAACCGTTGATATTAAAAGACTGCGCCGCTAACGTTGCTTCGAGCGTCGCATAGGATGTGGCCGGACAGGGACCGTCGCTGGCTCCTGCGATAGGCGCATACGAGGCCGTTAAATCGGAGGTAATGACAAGGTATTGATTACTAGGAACAGTGTAGGAATTGTTCGTGCTCAGTGCAGCGCCATTCGAACCAAAGGCGCTGCAATAGGGTACAATCCCGGGGGCTCCCGTACAATACAGATGCACCATTTGCGTCGCCTGCTGGCTGATGTCCTGGGTGATAACGGGATTCGAGGCGCCGTTCGTCACTTGTACCAAAGCGGAAGCGACGGCATGGGCAGCGCGCGGCAAAGTAACCGTAAGCGCTCCGATAGCAACCACGAGGCCCGCGAGAGAAAACGTGAATTTACGAAATTGCATGACGATTGTTATAAATCTCCTTTTTGTTTTGAAATTGTTCGGCAGCGGATCCCTAGACCAACCGCTATGCCGAATCCGACGAGTGTGAGCGATGAGGGCTCCGGCGAGAATGTACCGGCAGGCGCCGAAATATCGAGCGCCCAATTGGCCGTATCCGTATTACAGTTGGCCGCGCCGTAGCACGTCTGAAACACACCTCCCGAGAGATCGGTGAAACCATCCGCTAAAAAGGCGGGCGCTGCTTCAAACACCGCAGTCGACAGATACTCGCCATCGGTCAACAGCACTTTATAGGAACCGGCCGGCAGCGCGCCGAAAACTAAACTTACGTCTCCGCACTGCTTGGGAATGGCGCCAATCGTGACCGTTCCCGCTGGCGGACAGCCGGACGAGTAATTCGAGAGTATGTCGGATGTCCCGTTGACGAAAAGTGCACCCCCTCCTGTATTCGAGAAAAGCCCGACGAAAGGATCAAACCCGCCGGGAGAGATCGTGTTCCCGTCCGCATTGATCCCACCTCCGAAGCCGTAAGTCTGAAGCGCCACTGGACCCGGGGTTGCCAGCGTAAAGTCAACCGACACGGCGTCCTCAGGATTGAGCAGCAGTCCGGTCAGCGAGATCGTCTCGGCAGTGCAGACCGGCAGCGATGTAAATACAAAGCAGAGGGCGAAGGCCAAACGCGGCAGCATGAGGAATTTGAAAACCAGAGACATGGCTGGCCTTACATTCGCATCGACTGAGCCTATTTGTCATGTGAGCAACGCATGAATTGTCTGCTCATTTCAGATGAGGAGGGCTATCTTCTGTCAAATCAAGCATATACGCGGAGTGGACAGCAGTGGGCTGCCGCCCGGCGCCTGCCTGGACGACCACCGTTTCGGTCCAAAGCAAATGCTGTAAACTGCTTAGGAAACGGCACGACTTGGACGCGGCATGAACGGCAATGGGAGATTACAGTTCGGCGGCTTCGAATGGGACCCGCAATCGGGGAAATTGCTCCTCAACGGCGAGCCGGTAAGAATTCAGCCCCAGCCGCTACGTCTGCTCCAGCTTTTCTTGCAGCGACCCGGCGAGACCCTTTCGCGGGATGAGCTGCGCAATCACATTTGGAGCGGCGCAACATTTGTTGAGTTTGATCAGGGGCTGAATTACTGCATCCGCCAGATCCGTCTCGCACTTGGTGATAATGCCGCTAGGCCCGTATACCTGGAGACGCTTCCCAAGCAGGGCTATCGATTCCTCGCGCCCGTCATTCATTCCAACGGAAACGGCACTAGCGTCGCGTCAAATCTGGTCGCAGATGTCTTTGATTCCTCGCGAGTGGTTTCTAATCCGTCCATCGAAACGAGGCACCGCGCGTGGAAGTTCCTAACTGGCGCTTGTGCACTCCTCCTGGCGGTCGGGGCCGCCTGGATCTATCTCGCGCATCAGCCGCACATCGCGTCATTGGCCGTGCTCCCGTTGAACAATTTCTCCGGAGATCCAGGACAGGATTACTTTGCAGACGGCATGACCGACGAACTGATTACGATGCTGGCAAGAAATTCAAAGCTGCGCATCGTGTCCCACACCTCAGCCATGCAGTACAAAAATGCCCATCGTCCTCTGTCCCGCATCGCTAGAGATCTGGGCGTTGATGGAATCCTGGAGGGATCGATCCTCCGCTCCGCCGATCGCATCCGACTCACAGTCCAGCTGATCGACGCTCGCCAGGATACGCATATCTGGGCCGAGAGCTTCGACCGAGACAGGAATGACTCGGCCGCGCTTTCGAGCGAAGTGGCACAAGCAGTCGCCTACGTGCGTCCGGAAGCCCATGATGCATACCTGCATGGTCGCTATCTTTGGTTCGGCCGCCGGTATGATGAAGCCGGCGAGTATTTCCTGAAGGCGTCGCAGCTCCAGCCCGATTACCCGTTGGCTTGGACCGGCGTTGCTGACTACTATGTCGGTAGCACGGTTGACGGGCATTCAAACCCGAGAGATTCTCTGTGGCGCGCTAAGGCTGCGGCACTTAAGGCAGCTTCGCTCGACGACTCCCTGGCGCAGGTGCATGTTTCTTCGGGCGCGGTTGCGTATTTTGTCGACTGGGATTGGCCGAAGGCGCTCGGCGAATGTGATCGTGCGATTGCGTTGGACCCAAAATTCTCCGAGGCCTATCAGTTGAAGGCGAAAGTCTTGGCCAGTCTCGGTAGTCATAAAGAAGCGATCGAATTGGTGCGAAAAGAAATGGAACTGAATCCTTTCGCCCGTCCATGGGCTCTTGTTCTCCAGTTCAATTGGGCGAGGCTATATGATGCTGCCATCCAGGAAGCAGAGGAACGTCTGGAGTCCACCCGTGCAGACCCTGGACTACTGATCGGGCTCTCCTATGCTTATCGCTGCAAAGGTAGTGAGCGTGAGGCGGCAGAATACGAGGAGAAAGCCATTCAAGTTTCTGGCAATTCTGCTCTGGCGGAGGAGATGGCAAAGGCCTTCACGGAGAGCGGATATCGAGGTCTACTGCAGACGCGGCTTGATGATCTGAAAAGACTGGCAAATCGGCAGTACGTCTCGCCCGTAACTCTGGCTAGCTTCACCGCCCAATTAGGCGATCGCGAACAGACGCTAGCGCTTCTCGAGCAAGGCTACGAGGAGCATTCCCCGCTATTGCTTAACATTCAATTCAACCCTGCATACGATTTCTTGCACCGGGAAGACCGCTATCGTTCCATTATCAAGAGAATCCAGCTTCCGCTGGATCACGGGTAAAGCACGCAGATGTCGAACTGAGGGCGAGTTGGGTTGGGGATAGTCACAACTGCAATTCGTGCGCTGGGCTTTACGGCCACAGTTCACGTACGAGGAAGCTGACTTTATACCACCCCTTACATGAAGCGTCCAGGAAGAACCCCGCGTTTTGGGAAGCGTAGGACCGCGCTCCGTCCGAGTCACTCGGAGAAAGCTCGGCCCCGGTGTCCATGGAGCAGCTTGATCCCCGGAAACGCCGCTCACGGCATCCAAGTTGACGGTTTTGTCGGCTACACGCGGAAGTGCCAGATATCTCCAGTTCCCCAAAACCTTCAGCATTCATCGGAAGTGGTCGGGGGACCTGACCAATCCCCCGCGGTTGGAACGGATGCGTCCTTGGCCTCGCCTACAACCGCCTCACATCGACCGACGAGGGGCCATCTTTCTCCCCCACTCAGCGAAACCTTTATCAGTGACAAAATCCGCCCAACTCGATCTCCTTCCTTTTCAACCACCTCCACTCAAAAAATCCTTTCACCGTTCGCCCCACTCTGTAAATTGAAGTCGTTTGTAATCGCCGTCGCGCGCACAAACATCGCGAAGAGTTCATTCTCGCTAGACAACCCTCGAAAGGAACCA
>PMSX01000184.1 GCA_003167495.1 Bryobacterales bacterium
TATTACACACAATACATCGTAATGCATCTATTCGTACGGTGGGCCAACGGAGACAAAGAAAACAACCCTCGACAAGTTCACAGCACATGCGAAGAAGGAGGCAAAGGGAAAAGTCGAATTGTCCGTCCGACGGGTCGTTGACACGCTTGACCGAATGTCCGAGATATTTCTCCCTTCGGACCCTTGCTTCGATCAGCCGGCACTTTCCCCGTCTACTGCGGGTTTATTCGTGAAAGTGACACCAAGCGGGACCGGTACAGCAGGGAATTCTTGAACAACTTTGACAGGCAGAGGAAGGCAAACCGGGAAATAGCAAACGATCCATTGCGCGCTGCAGAGGCGGACACTGAGCTTCTGACGTTTGACAGATTTAATCGTAGTACCGACGACGAGCGGAGTCACACAGAGCGTTACAGAATCCTTCCAAAACGATTCACGCAGTTCTTGGCAAGGCCCAAGAAATAGCATGCTGATTTCGCACGGCCGGACTTAACTTGCTGAACCGCAGACAAATGCCTACGAATCTGTAATTCGGTTAGCGTGAAGTGGAAACGCGCTCCGACGCGCGGCATAGCTATACCGCGCCGGCTAAAAGGCGTGCTCAAGAGCATCGCAGGAGAGATTGCGCCCGTGTTGAACACCTCAAAACGGGCTAAAACCCGGCACACCGCCACTAGCTGGCGGTTGATAACATCCGGGCACGGGCCGTCAATCGCTCCCACCGCATGCCGGCGAAATGCCGGAATTGTGGCAGCGGGGGAATTGCGGCAGGCGCTCTAAGTCACAGTTTATTAAAATACTTAGCATATCGGAGAAGGTGAAACTTAACTCGCCAGTGACACGTGTGTGGGAATCAGCTACAGCTTGAACGGGAACAGCACTGTCTTTCACCCGTTATGAGAGCGCGACCGTTAGATGAATAAAAAGGACCTGAGCGAACGCGATATCTGTACCAAGTTCATCAGCCCGGCTGTCAAGCGGGCCGGATGGGACGAGATGACGCAGATGCGCGAAGAGGTGAGCTTCACCAAGGGCCGCATCATCGTTCGCGGCAAACTGGTCACGCGGGGCAAGGCCAAACGTGCCGATTATATCCTTTACTACAAGCCCAACATTCCCATCGCCATCATCGAAGCCAAGGACAACAATTGCAGCTTAGGCGACGGTATGCAGCAGGCGCTTGATTATGCGGTGACGCTGGAGATTCCGTTTGTCTTTTCGTCCAATGGCGATGGTTTCATTTTTCACGATAAGACCGGCCAGAGCGCGCAGCAAGAGGCAACACTCAGTCTTGAAGAGTTTCCGTCACCCGATGACCTCTGGGACCTGTACCGCCGCTGGAAGGGACTCACTCCCGAAGCCGAACAGATCATTCTCCAGGATTACTTCGACGATGGCAGTGGCAAAGCGCCGCGCTACTACCAGAACAACGCCATCAACTCGGCCATCGAAGCCATTGCGAAAGGCAGGGACCGCATTCTGCTGGTGATGGCGACCGGCACCGGCAAAACGTATACCGCCTTTCAGATCATCTGGCGGCTATGGAAGGCAGGGCGCAAAAAGCGCATTCTGTTTCTGGCCGACCGCAACGTCCTGATTGACCAGACCATGGTTAATGACTTCCGGCCCTTCGGCGATGCGATGGCCAAACTCAGCACCGGCAGCAAAACAATTGAGCGGCAGGATGGTGCTGAAGTTGACCTGCCTCTGGCGCTCGACAAGAAGCGCCGCATCGATACCGCTTATGAGGTGTATCTGGGTCTCTACCAAGCGATCACTGGCCCGGAAGAACGCCAAAAACTTTTCCGCGAATTCTCGCCGGGTTTCTTCGATCTCATCGTCATCGATGAGTGCCACCGGGGCAGCGCCGCCGAAGATTCCGCCTGGCGAGAGATTCTGGAATATTTTTCCGGGGCGACCCAAGTGGGCCTAACCGCCACTCCGAAGGAGACCAAATATCTCTCCAACATCGATTATTTCGGCAAGCCCGTGTACTCCTATTCACTCAAGGAAGGCATCCGGGACGGCTTCCTGGCACCGTACAAAGTCATCAAGGTCCACATTGATGTGGATGTGGAAGGCTACCGTCCGCAGAAGGGCCAGACTGATCGCTACGGCTACGAAATCGAAGACCCTATTTACAACGCCAAGGATTTCGACCGCACGCTGGTCATTGATAACCGCACCAAAATAGTGGCGAAGAAAGTGTCCGATTTCTTGAAAGAAAGCGGCGACCGCATGCAGAAAACCATCCTGTTCTGTGTCGATGAAGAACACGCCGCACGCATGCGCCAGGCGCTCATCAATGAAAACAAGGATTTCTACGCCAAGAATCACCGCTACGTCATGCGCATCACCGGCAGCGACAATGAAGGCCAGGCCCAGCTGGGTAATTTCATTGACCCGGAAGCGCCGTATCCTGTCCTTGTGACGACATCGCGCCTGCTATCGACCGGTGTGGATGCGCAGACCTGCCGGCTTATCGTGCTCGACCGGGCAGTAGGCTCCATGACGGAATTCAAGCAGATTGTCGGGCGTGGCACGCGCGTCCATGAGGATACGAGCAAATTCTATTTCACCTTGATGGATTTTCGCGGAGCGACGGATCACTTTGCGGACGAAGACTTTGACGGACCCCCGGTACAGATTTATGAACCAGGCGAAGCCGACCCCATCACCCCTCCCGATGACGTACCGCCTCTCGATGACCCCGATCAGCCCATTCCGCCTGCGCCGGGCAGCGATGAAACCGTGCTTGTCGAGGAAAAACCCGACATCACCATCAACACCACTCCCGAAAAGCGCCGCAAGATTTATGTAGATGGCGTCAAAGCCACGGTGATCGCCGAACGTGTCGAGTATTTGGACGAAAACGGTAAGCTCATCACCGAAAGCCTGCGCGACTTCACGAAGAAGGCGCTCAAGCGCCGCTTCGTCAGTCTCGATCAGTTCTTGAAACGCTGGACTTCCGCTGAGCGCAAACAGGCGGTCGTCGAGGAATTGGAGCAGGAGGGATTGTCACTGGAGCTTCTTGCCGAAGAGGTTGGCAAAGACCTTGATCCCTTCGACCTGATTTGTCATGTGGCGTTTGACCAGCCACCCCTCACACGCCGCGAGCGCGCCGAAAATGTCCGCAAGCGCAACGTGTTCACGAAGTACGGACCGCAGGCCAGAGCCGTACTCGAAGCCCTCCTCCAGAAATACCAGGATCAGGGCGTCATGAACCTCGACGACCCGAAAGTCTTGCAGATTCCGCCGTTCAGTGCCATGGGTACACCGATGCAACTCATCAAGGAATTCGGCACGCGTGGCGATTTTGAACATGCTGTACACGAGCTGCAATCCGCCCTTTACCAGAAAGCCTCTTAACTATGTCCGTTCGCAATACCGTTAAATCGATTCAGGACATCATGCGCCAGGATAGCGGCGTCGATGGCGACGCGCAGCGCATCTCCCAGCTCTGCTGGATGTTCTTCCTTAAGATCATCGACGACCAAGACCAGCAGTTGGAACTGATGCAGGATGAGTACAAATCCCCAATTCCCGCCGAGCTGCAATGGCGGAGTTGGGCCGCCGACCCCGAAGGCATCACCGGCGATGCGCTTCTTGCCTTCATCAACGACACGCTGTTCCCGAAACTCAAAAATCTTTCCCTATCAGGCAAGCAGAGCGACCGCCGCCGCGTCGTGCGTGACGTCTTCGAAGATGCCTACAACTACATGAAGTCCGGGCAGCTCATGCGCCAGGTCATCAATAAAATCAACGAGGTGGATTTTAATAATCTGGCCGAGCGCCAGCATTTTGGCGATATCTATGAACAAGTCCTCAATGACTTGCAGAGTGCCGGTAACGCGGGCGAATATTACACGCCACGTGCGGTGACCGCGTTCATGGTGGACCGAATCGATCCCCATCCCGGCGAAATCCTGCTTGACCCTGCCTGCGGCACCGGCGGATTTCTTACCTGTGCTCTACGGCACATGCGCGAGGGCTACGTTAAAACGCTGGAAGACGAGCAGCTGATGCAGGATGCGTTACGCGCCTGCGAGAAGAAGCAGCTTCCGCACATGCTCTGCGTCACCAATATGCTGCTGCATGGAATCGAGAATCCCAGCTTTGTCCGCCACGACAACACGCTTGCGCGACCCTATATCAGCTATGGCGCGAGCGACCGTGTCGATATCGTTCTCACCAATCCGCCCTTCGGCGGGCGGGAAGAAGATGGCATCGAGAGCAATTTCCCCAAGCACCTGCAAACGCGCGAGACCGCAGACTTGTTCCTCGCTCTGATCGTGCGTATCCTCAAGCCAGGCGGATGTGCCGCCGTGGTGCTACCAGACGGCTCGCTCTTTGGCGAAGGAGTAAAGACACGACTCAAAGAGCAGCTCATGGAGGAATGCAATCTCCACACCATCGTTCGGTTGCCCAATAGCGTGTTCAAGCCATACGCCAGCATTGGAACCAACCTGCTGTTCTTTGAAAAGGGCGAACCGACGCAGGAGATTTGGTTTTTCGAGCATCAGGTGCCAGAGACGCAGAAGGCGTATTCGATGACCAAGCCCATTCGCTTCGAGCATATGAAGCCCTGCATTGATTGGTGGGGCGGCGCGAAGCGCGAGGGGAGGGAGGGCAATAATTTCGCCTGGAAAGTGACAGCCGACGAAGTGAAGGCTCGAAACTATAATCTGGATTTTAAGAATCCGCATTTCGTGGCCGACGATTACGGCGACCCGGAAGAGTTGCTCAGGAAACTGAACGAAGCCGAGACTGAGACAGCCAAACTTCGCGGCCAGCTGAAAGTCATTCTTGAAGAAGCGCTCCTGCGATGAATCCAGACCAGCTAATTAAGCATTTTGATCGTATCAGCGAAGCGCCGGGTGCCATATCGAAGCTGCGGCGGTTTATTCTCGATCTTGCGATCCGGGGGAAGCTGGTAAAGCAGGACGCCAACGAAGAACCGGCCAGCGTCTTACTCGCACGGATTCGCAAAGAAAAAACTCAGATTCTGAGCAATGGCGGCACGCTTAAAAAAGACAAAACAACGCCAGGTCTTCCAAATGGTGACCGACCATTTTCGATTCCCGAATCTTGGCAATGGAGTCAACTTGCTACCGTCGGCATTCTGAATCCCCGCAATATGGCTGACGATGACCGAGAAGCATCGTTTGTGCCGATGCCGATGATACCAGCTCAGTATGGAGTTGCAAGCACCCACGAAATCCGGCATTGGGGCGAAATCAAGAGCGGCTATACACATTTTGCAGAGGGCGATGTGGCGCTCGCGAAAATAACGCCGTGCTTCCAAAATGGCAAGTCAACGGTTTTTAGAGGGTTGAAAGGAAGTATCGGCTCAGGGACTACAGAACTACACGTAGTTCGTCCGATTCTGATCAACCCAGATTACATTTTGGTATTTCTCAAATCACCTTCCTTTATAGAGTCAGGCACATCGAAGATGACGGGTACCGCTGGACAGAAGCGAGTTCCAACCGAGTATTTCGCAACTTCGCCATTTCCAGTGCCGCCTCTATCCGAGCAGCAGCGAATCGTTGCAAAGATTGATGAGTTGATGGCTCTCTGTGACCAGCTAGCTAAAGCCAAAGAGCAGCGCGATAACCGGCGCAAGGCTTTGGTGGCAGCGTCATTGCATTATCTGAACAACGGTACGAATGCTGATGCATTCCCAAAGCACGCTTCTTTCTATATAAATCATCTTCCGACCCTCACCGCTCGAATTGAGTGCGTTCAGAGCTTACGGCAAACGATTCTGAACCTTGCGGTACTCGGAAAGCTGGTCCCCCAAGTGGCAGGGGAGGAGCCTGCATCAGAACTAATGAGCCAAATCAGAACGAAAAGGGCGACACTCGTGAAGGCTGGAGTCATTACCCAGAAAAGGCAGACAGCACCTGCCGTGAAAGAACCCGTGAATACACTTCACACATGGGAGATTGTTAGCTTCGGTGATTTGTGTAACCTCATCACGAGTGGCTCTCGCGGCTGGGCTGAATTCTATGCCAAAGACGGGCCGAAGTTTATCCGCGCTCAGAACATTCGATTTGGCAGGCTTCTTTTGAATGACCTGGCGTGCGTTACGCCCCCTTCAAAAGCCGAGGGGCTTCGCACTCAAGTTTCTAAAGGAGACATTTTGATTGTGATTACGGGAGCCGGGGTCACAAATCCTGCAATATTGGAAAACGAGATTGGCGAGGCGTATGTGAGCCAACACGTTGCGTTAGTCAAACTTACAGACATAGAGGTTTCTAGATGGCTTCTTTTGTGCCTTATGGCTCCGTCTGGTGGACGCTCTCAACTGGTTGAGAGCGCTTATGGAGCTGGCAAACCAGGTCTAAACCTCGATAATATTCGTTCGCTCACCGTTCCTGTCCCACCCCTCGCCGAACAACGGCGAATTCTAGCTAAAGTCGCTGAACTCATGGCACTCTGCGACCGATTAGAGGCTCAGCTTTCCGTGACTCAGACAGAAAATGCCCACATGCTGGAGGCAATTCTTCTGACAACGCTCCAGAACATGAGTTCTGCAAGAACACCAGCATTAGCGGTCACCACATGAGTGTAGTTCCCTCCGTCATTCCCATCCCGTTCTCAGCATCTATCATCTATTGATTGAGCGATTTCGTGGTCTGAAGACCCTTTCATGGCATCCAGGCAGTGGTTTCAATGTTATCCTCGGCGGCGGCGATGTCGGCAAGACGACCATACTTGACGCAATCGCGCTTTTGTTCAGCCCAACTAGCTCCACGGCAATCTCGGATATTGATTACTATGCCCGCAACGAAAAGTCGGGCTTTTCAATTGAAGCAGTAGTGTCAATCCCGCTTTCAAGTGGTATTAACAATCAGACCAAACCATCGTGGCCCTGGACATGGAGTGGCACGGAAGCCGTGCCGCCAAGCGTTGACGAAAACGCTGCTGTCGGTGAACCAGTTTATAAATTAAGAGTGCGCGGAACTGAGGATCTCGAACTGGCGTATGAAATCATTCAACCTGATGGCAATGCCGATAATTTTCCAGTGACTTTACGCCGTGCAATCGGCCTCGTCCGGCTGAGTGGCGATGACCGAAACGACCGTGATTTGCGGCTTGTTCAAGGATCTGCGCTCGACCGGTTACTTTCGGACAAAGGGCTTCGTTCACGATTGGTGAGCGAACTTGCCAAGAGCGACGTCAAGAGCGAACTCACAGACAAGTCAAAGAAGGCACTTGCGGACCTTGATAAATCTTTTCACCTACGAAGCCTGCCGCGAGGGCTAGATTTGTCGATTACGGGCGGCCAGGGGCTCTCCGTCGCAGCTCTGATCGGCTTGACTGCTAATTGTGAAGGGGTGCAGTTGCCACTGGCATGCTGGGGGTCAGGCCCACGGCGAATTGCGGCCCTGGCTATTGCCGAGCAAAACCAGGGCGAAGCTCCAATTACGCTCGTTGACGAAATTGAACGCGGGTTAGAACCTTATCGTCAGCGTTCTTTGGTCGAAAAACTACAAACCTCTAAGTCGCAGGTGTTCGTCACCACCCACAGCCCTTCTGCCATTTCGGCGGCATCAGACTCAAGCCTTTGGTACGTCGACCATACCGGCAAGATTGGGTGCCTTCATCAGACCAAACTCGCTCGCCATCGCAAAAACGATCCCGAGATGTTTCTCGCTCGACTTTCAATTGTTGCCGAAGGAATAACGGAGTTGGGTTTCGTCAGCACTATTTTAGGTAAGGCATTCCCTTTGCCGCTGCAAAGCTACGGGATTCACATCAGCGACGGCGGTGGCCACGAATCGGCTCTCGGCATACTCGAAGCACTCGCTGAAGGTGGTTTGCATTTTGGTGGATTTGTTAATGAAGAAGGCAAGCATCCAACTCGCTGGCAGAAGCTCGACAACGCACTCGGCAAACTTCTGTTCCGTTGGAAATCTGGGTGCACGGAGGAATGCATCTTGGCAGTTATCGAAGAGGAACAGTTTGAATCTTTTCTTACCCACGATGACTCGCATAGAACAAACATGCGTCTTCGGACGTTGGCGAATCGGCTTGCACTTCAGGAAAAAAACTTCGCGGCGATCAAGGCTAAAGCAGGCAATGGCCTGCGCCAACTTATGGTCGAAGCCGCCAAAGGATCGGTTCCTGGCACCGTAAAAGAAGAAGAGAAGAAAGAGTATAAGTCCCACGCAGGGACGTGGTTCAAGTCAGCCGAAGGTGGCCGGGAACTCGCCGCGAAACTCTTTAGTCTCGGTATTTGGCCTTCACTAAAACCCCAACTTATGCCCTTTTGCAACGCAGTCCGGCAGGCGCTTGCTATGGAGGATTTAGAAGACATTACTCAATGAGCGATCAAACTGTACGTGCCGCGCTAAGATCTGAAGCTCCGCTCGTCGTGGTTGAAGCGCCGGCAGGCTGTGGCAAAACTTATCAGGGGGCGGACTACGCCTGTGAAATGGCCGATACGATTGCCTCGTCCCGTGTCCTGGTAGTCACCCATACCCATGCTGCCTGCTCAGTATTTTCTGAGCGCACAAAGGGTGCCGCCTCGCGTATCGAAATTCGTACAATTGACGGCGTCATTGCACAAATCGCCTCAGCTTACCACGTGGGCCTCGGCCTGCCATCTGATATCGCTGCATGGGTCCGTCAATTTTCGGAAGGGCATGCTTTACTTGCCCAGAAAGTTGCCTTGTTGCTGAAACGATATCCGATGATTGGGGAATCCCTAGCGCAGAGATATCGCTTTCTCATCTGTGACGAGCATCAGGACTCAAGCGGTGATCAACACGCCATCATTATGGTCCTGCTAAATCATGGTGCAAAAGTTCGAGTGTTTGCCGACCCGATGCAGAAAATATTTAAAGATCAGTCGGTCAGTGGTGGCTGCGCTCCTTACGCTTGGAACGACCTCATTGCTCAGGCCCAGGCATACGAACAGCTAGACACACCCCATCGATGGTCAAATGGCTGCTCAGAGCTTGGGCGGTGGACACTGGCGGCGCGTTCACTTCTAAAAACGGGTGGTCGCATCGACCTAAAAACCGGCGTGCCGCCGAGCGTAGAAATTGTTTTCGCCGAAAACCAGTCGATGAGGAATTTGGAATATCAGCTCTCTGCGTCAGATCGCAGACCTGTTGATCTGTTTGAACGAGTTCAGTCAGCACTTTTGATTCTGACTCGCCATACAGACACCGCACGCTCATTCCGCGCATTCTTCAACCGGAGACTTCTGTTGTGGGAAGGACACACGCGAACCAGCTTGGACAAGCTAGCGGGAGCGATCCGCATCAATCAAGGTGATTCCGCAAAGCTTGCCGCCGCCAGTATTTGCTTCCTCGGTGATGTGGGAAAGGGGTTCAGCGCATCCGCTTTCGGGGAGAGATTCGAACGGGAAGTTCGCGAAGGATGCATGAGTCGATGCCGGGGCAAACCAGCGGTCATACAACAGCTGGCGAAATTTATCGTCACCGAAGCGGACCATCGTGGTGTTTCGAAATTCCTGCGTCATATTTCACATCTCCGAACTTCTGATTCCAACTTCGCCGGCATTGAAATCGACTGCCACAAAGAATTTTGGGAAGCTGTCAGTCTTGGTGATTTCAACTCTGTTGATGAAGGATTGGCGGAAATTAACAATCGGCGAACTTACTCACGACCAAAACCGCCTGTAAAGGCTATCAGCACAATTCACAAAGCGAAGGGATTGGAGTGCGAAAACGTCATCATTATGCCTTGTGATGGCCGGACATTTCCTGACAAGCCTGACGCCAGATGCTTGCTTTATGTAGCCCTCAGTCGAGCAACAACTCGCCTTGTTCTAGTTGTTTCTCGTACCAACCCCAGTCCCCTGTTGGAATTCTGACCTGAGTAGTATCATCCGATGCTGAATGAATGAAAATCCGACAAGTGGGTTCCGCCCATCCCCTGGACCGGCCTCGTCTGCGGCGGGCAATGCGGCATGACGTGCCGCGCCAACGCTTATCTTGGCCCCGGCCAGTGCCGCTTCGTCGTCACCACCTGTGACCGTAAGCGCCGTTTCTGCGGCCCTGCTTTCACCTTGCCCGGTTACGAGCGGTCCGTGCTCAATAAGAAAGGGGAAGGGCACAGCGGCCCGCTTCCGACCTGAGACTTGCGGCTAAGCCTTAGATTTGCTTGACTTGGTTGCCCATTCAACTGTACATTTCAGATAATTGAAGTGGAGACCTTATGGCGACCCCCAGGATCGGCAAAAACGCGACAATAGTAGTTTCTGCGCTTAGCGCACGCACGAATTTCGGCAAGTTGCTACGCCGCGTGGAAGATGAGCGCCGCTCGCTCGTCATCGAAAAACGTGGAACACCCAAAGCGGTGCTCCTCAGCATTCGCGACTACGTGAAGCTTGCGGCACCCGAGCCCGAAGTTCTCAAACTCATCGGCGAAGAATCCAAGCGTAATGGCACCGAAAAACTGACGCCCCGCCAGATCGATCAGATCATTAAGGACACGCGCGCGCGGAAGTCGAAGAGCTAATGCTCCCGCTTCGCCTGGTCATTGACACCAACGTCCTGATCTCCGCAGCCCTCAAACCAGACGGGCTCCAACGCACCGTCCTTTTGCTGGCGCTTACCAAACCGGCAAGGCTGTATGTTTCTGAGGTGATTCTTGCCGAATACCGCGAAGTGCTGGCGCGGCCCGAACTCCAGATTCGGAAAGGCATACGCCAGCAACTCTTGCAAGTGATAAAAAACCGCAGCCACCTCATCGCACCCAACCAGCGGCTCCAGGTGACCAGCGACCCGGATGACAACATGTTTCTCGAATGCGCCGATGCCGCCCGTGCCGACTATCTCATTACCGGCAACCAGCGGCATTTCCCGAAGTTCTGGAAACAGACCAAAATCATCACGACACGCGAATTCATTACCGTCGTGGCTCCGCATCTGGTTTCATAGCGCTTCTCGGCGTGATCGAAAGTGCTAGGTTGAACCTGAGGCAGAAGGAAGGATGAGTTTACAAATGTCGGCCCCGCAGATCGCCCTTGGTAACCGTTGATGAGCTCCGAAGCAACTACCGCAAGGATTCGTGTAAGACCACTACGGTTCGGATTTCTCATCAAGCCGACTGATCGCGCGATGCTCAAGCACGTGATTGAGACGAATACATGTTTATGGGGCGGCATATTCAACTTCATCATTCCGCTTTTCAGCCGCGCACCGACGCGCTACCGGGATCTTCCTTTCCCTGGCCCCACAGCGAGGCAATTGCGCGACGGCCTAATCGAAGCCTTTGAACCAGATTTCCTTGTTGAAACTCAGCCTGGGCTCGCATCACAGGTCTCATTCCCGCCGGAGCGGATTATTGGAATGGATAGCATCTTCCAGAGAGACGAGCATGGCCGTGGAGGATACGGAATAACGATACTTGACGTTTGCGGCGCGCTCTACCAAGATACATTTCGTTTCGTCCAAAGACATCCGCAGCGCGCCATTGTGCCGCAGCCTTCGGAACGGCGTTACGAGCTTCTGACGTCGGCGACTTTCGGGGCTTTTCCACAAACTGGACCGCTCTCTCAATTCCGACAGCATTTCGAAGGCGCTCTGGATGCGAAGGAGGAGAAGATTACCTGTAAGTCTCTTTTCGGCGCATTCCGCAAAGATATGTTGTTCCCGCTCCGAGTCGGCGCTCACGGTTTGACCGTTGATACTCGAAGATGGGCACCAGACCCGATGCTCTTTTACATGGACGAGTCTTCGACCATAGACATTATTGAATTCTGGAACTTTCGCGCACTTGGTTGGCGTGTGAAGCCATTGCCCAGATCATGTGCCCGCGAATTAAAGGATGAATGTGAAGCATTCCTGCGTCAATCGTACCAACCATATCCACCGCCCTCCAACGCGTTCCGGCGTGGCACATTTCTTTGCTCGAAGTCTTGTTCTTTCGAAGATCTCAAAGAGTTTGTCGGTACGCTGAAACGAGAAACTCCTGATACGGCCATCTCCATCGACCCGCGTTTTCCTCGCCTCTGGGAAGAATGGGGACGCAATGCGGATCATGCAATGAGACAGGAGGTCACCTACAGCACGGAGGAAGTCACCGCTTCTGAATTGCACGAACACGTCACTGTGCAAACAGTACTTCCTGATTTTGTCGAGCAGTCCCGCCCATCAGCAGACTATGCGTGTGCGAACGTCATGGAATCCCTGCCCGGCGCGGCGGCAGTGATGCCATTGCGAATTCGAGACTTCCAAAAGATACTTCGGGAATATGACCCCAGAAATGTTTGGCCCAGTCGCGAAGGAATCATCGCAGTATGTGGATCGTACGATAGAGTTCGCATCTGGAAAAAACCCAGCCCGCTAGCCATCTTCAGCGCTTGGCTTGAAGCGTACGGTTTGAAAGCAGAATTGTCTTCCAGCGGGCGCATTACAAATCAAATCATCCAAACCATGGGCGGGCTCCGCAGCGTTCCGCTCATTGCAAACGAAGAAGTTCTTCGCCTCCTCCACAAGATGGCCCATGGCGATGTTGAGATCGAGATCGAACCGGATGATCCAAAACGTAAGCGGTCGGTTCGCGCCTATGCTATTCCACGTCAACAAATACTTGCACTTTTGAGTCGCGCATGTGGGTCAAGCAACATAGGGAACAACCTTCTGGCGTCGCTGCTTTCCTTAAAAATACTTGTTGTTGGATTACGCTTACAGTGTCCTGAGTGTAAGCAGAATACATGGTATCGGCTCGCAGACATCGACCCCAGTCTACGGTGTGAAAGGTGTCTTCAGATTTTTGATTTTCCTGCGGCAGATCCACCGAGAGATGTCTGGGCGTACCGCGTAAATGGGCCATTTGCCATCGAGAATTACGCGCAGGGAGCCTATTGCGTCGCATTCGCGCTACATTTCATCGACGAGCAACTTGCCGATGGAACGAGTTGGGTTCCTAGCGTTTCACTTACAGGCAATGGTGCCAGTGACTTGGAAGCTGATTTTGTGGTATTTCTGCGTCCTCGAATCTTTAGCCAAATTGCGGAGCCGTTCGTCATTTTTGGTGAGTGCAAGAGCTTCAACTGCTTCGAACCGAAAGACGTCCGTCGGATGGAAGCGATAGCAAGTCGTTTCCCTGGTGCGGTTCTATGTTTTGCCACGCTCAACCAGCAACTTACCAGCGCGGAGAAGAAGGCGATCAGCCGACTTGCCCGCAAAGGACGAAGACACCTTCGAACCGGGCAACAAATCAACCCCGTCTTGATCCTGACGAAGGCGGAGTTATTAGGACGTGGCGGTTTAGATGGTATCGCGGAGAATTGGCCTCTGCGCTTCAAAGCGAACGCGCGCAATATTTTTTTTCGTGGGGACATTCAGGAAATATGTGACGTTACGCAACAGGTCCACTTGGGGATCGAATCATTTCACGACTGGCTAGAAAGCAAGGCCCAGAAAAGGCGTCTCAGAAAAGGAAAAGCAAAGAAACAGTAGGATAATCCCGAACAACTCTATCCCAATCACATGGCACCTTATGCCACAAGAGCCTCAATCATCCGCAATGTAATTTCTCGACACCCCTCCGATCTCAATACCCATGGCAACCGCGCTGAAAACTGCGCGCCGCGCTCTACTCGCAAATGCAGCTCACCGAGCCGCTTTGCGTCTCGGCCCTGACGGGTAACTATCGCTGTCGCAAAACATCGGGGCGCTGCCCCCAGCAACGCGCAAGGGTACAGCTTCGCCGCAAGGACCGGGTGTCCCCATCTTCCGCGCGCAAGTGCAGCGCTTGTGCAGACGGGTGATGCCCCTCCCGGTCATGCGCCCTGTGCCGCGTTGCTACCCCCGACCTCGCCGGTGGGCAGAAGTGCATGTGCATGAGCACAGCACTTTAAGCCCATTCAGGAGAGAACCACATGAGCAACACCGAGCGAACCGCGATTGACAGAAAAGACGTTTATACGCGCGTGACGGAGCGTATTATCAGCGACCTTGAACAAGGCGTGCGCACATGGATGAAACCGTGGCACGTGAAACATACGGCAGGGAAAATCAATATTCCGCTCCGCCATAACGGCACACCGTACAGGGGAATGAACATCCTCCTGTTGTGGGGAGAGGCGATAGAGAAGGGCTACGCTACGCCCATCTGGATGACGTTCAAACAAGCCAAGGAATTAGGCGCAAATGTCCGCAAGGGCGAGCACGGCTCTTTGGTGGTCTATGCCAACACCGTCACCAAGACGGAAACGAACGGGCAGGGGGAAGACGTTGAACGCGAGATTCCCTTTATGAAAGGCTACACGGTTTTTAATTGTGAGCAAATCGAAGGCTTGCCGGAGATGTACTACGCCCAGCCCGTGAACCCGCTCCCGATGCAGGAACGCATCGAAGCGGTAGACGGTTACCTCAAGAACACCGGCGCAACGATTCACTATGGCGGCAACAGCGCCCACTACTCACCCAGCCGCGATATTATCCAGATGCCGCCGTTTGAAGCGTTCAAGGACAAGGAATCTTTTTACGGCACGGCCCTGCATGAGAGCTGCCACTGGACGAAAGCCGAACACCGGCTTAACAGAGATTTCAGCGGCAAGCGTTTCGGCGACCATGGTTATGCACGCGAAGAGCTGGTGGCGGAATTGGGAGCCGCTTTCCTTTGTGCCGACCTTGGCATTACGCCAGAGGTGAGGGAAGACCACGCCGCCTATCTTGGCCACTGGCTCACCATCCTCAAAGAAGATGAGCGCGCCATCTTCTCCGCCGCCGCTCATGCGCAGAGCGCCGCCGATTACCTGAACAACTTGCAACCGAAGGCGCAAGAGAGTAGCGCGGCAGCGTAATGCTGCTACTCATTCCTTCGAGTAGCCAGCTGTTCCAACTTGGCGGTTCCGAAATAACGGAGCCGCCTTTTTTTATGCCGGGCTCCGCCCGGATCCGGCGGGGGTTACCAATCCCTCGCCCCCGTGCGTTCCGCTTTATGGCGGCTGCCCTTCGCAGCTCGGATTCCGCAGTCTGTGTAAAATTGTACTTCTCACGGCCAATGACAGCTAATGCTTCCTCTGATAAGCGTTTCTGGGCGAAACCGCCGGGCGTCAATAGCACGTTGGCGTCGGGGATGCAAAAGGTGGCTAATTAGTGGATAAGGACTCCGAAGATAATTTCGAGGAGGTGGGCACGTGGTTTGTCGAAGAGCTTGAGGACTCCGAACCCACCTCTGATGACGTGAAGGAGGTTTATGCCCGTTTCGGATTGGCCTACTATCACGCCGAAGTGCTGTCCCGTGGCCTATGCAATCTGTATTCCGCGTCACAGTTGCCGCCAAGCGGACCGGTGACGCGGCATCGGGTTGAAGAGCACCTCCGTACCGCTTCTGAGATGACTCTAGGACAACTACTGCCCCGGCTCAGCACGATACTGCCGCCGCCATTACTCCAGCGATTGGCGGATGCGCTCGAACGGAGAAATTTCATAGCTCATTATTTTTGGTTCGAAAGAATTCATCTGATGCCGACTCTAAAAGGCATTGAAACTATGCTGGCGGAACTTGCTCAGGATACTGAACTGTTTCACACCTTGGATCAAGAAGTTGAAGCGATTACTGAGCCGCTTCATGCGCGCATGGGGCTCACGCCGCAGCTCTTTGCTACGGCGCTCAAGGATATTAAGAGCGGAAAGGCCGGCGCGTTAGACCCTCTACATCAACAGCGCATGTTGCGAAAGCAGGAAACGATTGTGGAAGTGTTCAATGTTCCGACTGCTTCCGGCCACAACGTGCTTGTCTTCCAGACTGACGATGATCTCCTGTGGCAACTTTGCGACGCGGGGCTGGGATGGTGTCCTTATAACCAAGTTGATCCTCTATGGCCGAAGGCGCAGAAATTTACCAGTCTGTTGCCTGCGCGGATAAATCCTCGGCCCAAAGCCTCGGCGCCATGGAATTTTGAAATACGCTTCGGTACTCTCGCGGCTTTGGTCGTTTATCCAGGAAAACGGAGTAGTGAGGTAATTTACAACCTCCGTATGAATGGCTGCCGATCTGAGACACGAACGGAATAGACGCTCTTTTCATGCGAAAAACGGAACCCAAAAGAATTACCGAGATTACGCGCCGCAATATCATTGACGCGCTGCTACTCGACCAAGACCCGTTTCACGGCAGGCTAGACCTGGTGGGATTTCTGCGGCGCGTGTGGCCGTTGAAGGATATGCGCTCCACAGATAGCCGATTCGATGATGCAGAAGGCGACATCTGGCAGCACATGATCAATAACGATGACTGGACCAGTGACCACTTGTTCTATGATCGCCTCGACATACTTGATATACCGGACGAACTCTTTGTGAAGTTTTTAGAGGAATGCGTTCATCCTCTGGTCTCTACTGGCGTCGACAGAACGGCTCGCCTCGTCTTGCTCTTCAACGGATATTTGGTCCATGATGGCTTTGCCCTGCGCCCTGGCGGGCAAATTTCCGGTCATAAGATTTATAAAGTGGTGAGTGCGACAGGAGCGGGCGCATTGCCTGACGTGTATGAAGTGGTGTTGTCTTTCGCGGGCGAAGACCGCGAATATGTCGACGAAGTTGCCGAGTTCTTAAAAGCCAATGACGTGTCATTGTTTTATGACATGTACGAAGAAGCGACCTTGTGGGGGAAAGACCTGGTCGAACATCTTCATAAGGTATATAGCGGCTCCGCGCTATTGCGTCATGTTCATCTCTGCATCATACGCCGAGAAAATCTGGCCGACGCATGAACGTCGAAGCGCGTTCGAGCGTGCTATCGAGACCAAGGAGGAATATATTCTGCCAGCCCGCTTCGATGATACCCCCCTTCCGGGTTTGCGAAAGACAATCCACTATGTGGACTTGCGCAAAAAAACGCCTAAAGAATTTGCCGCGCTGGTCATGAAGAAGCTGGGGCGACATTTCTCTTAGTATTCCCCCATTGTTCATGAAATTCCCTTCAAGCCCATGCTCCAGCATTATTTCCTAAAGTCGCGGTACTTTCCGCGCGGTTGCTCACGACCGCCAAAACATGAGCGGAGTCGGTGGGACAGGGCAGGGAGTCTTCAAAGAGAAATCTTCATGGCGGCAACGTGCTTCAAAATGCGCTCGGCATCGGTATAACGGAATTGCGTTCGCATCCATTGGGCGGTATCGAAGCAAACCCATTCCATGCATTCGACTAATTGCGGCAAGGTGATGAACGTCGGGACGCCGCTGTAGAGGGCGTTGGATGAGGTCAGCACAGGCTCGTGATGGGAAATGCGATTGCGCAGTAATTGAATTGCTTTGAGGCGGTCGTGGATGACGCTTCTTGCGACACCCGCGTTGGGGAAAGCTTTATGGAGGCTGCGGCCTTGCCCGGTTCTGTTAGGATTCACCCATAATGTCCAGTGGTTCGCACTCTTGATAAGGTCTATCCAAAACCCGAAAGTGAGTTCGGCAAGGACCTTTCCCGGCTTGCCGCCAATGCCGTGTTTAACTTTCGCCTTGTTGAGCTGGTCGCGCCAGTAAGGTGACAACGGCGCGGGGTCATACCATGCCGCCGTTCCATAGCTGACGGTCAAGACCTGATGCTGCGCGTTGCGCACGGCCACTTCCAGCCCATGCAAAAGGCCGTACAGCACTTCCGAAAGATGCACGTTGTACTCATAGAGTTCGAGTGCTTTGGGAACATCCTGCCCCGTGGCACCCAGATAACGGGTGAGCCGTTCGAGGGTGATGGTGCGCTCCATGCTTTTGAGGAATTGTGCGCTATATGGGGGCGGCAAATAGAATCCCTAACTCTTTTATAATCAGCAGTTTAACAGAAGGCCAAAGAACCCGGAAGCGGTTGACGTTCCCACAGCTATGGTATATACTCTAGTGGAGACTGCTGGAACATCCCTGCTGCAATGCATATTACCAGCGGTAAAGATTGTCAAAGGGAGAGGGTAAAACCTCTCCCTTTGGTTTTCTGGCCGTCGAAGTTAACGCCTTAGCTCCCTGCAGCCGCGTTTTGCCGTTCAACGTCCTTGGCGAAAAGCGTTGCTCCCAAGCTTTTGAAATTCTTTATCGCTGTGAGAATCTGCATGCCAGAGAAATTGGCAAAAAGATCATAGCCCGAAGCTTCATGAGCCATCGACGTGCTTCCGTGGAATGCCAAGCGATTCCGAAATCGCTTTAGATGCTCGGCAAACGGTGTGACTTCAGCTTCAACGGCCGCAATTGCATTTTCTTCTTCCGGGAAACGCGCCCGCCAAATGCGAAAGGCATTGAGGCTTTGGTCGTCCTGCTCAATCAGGCTGTAGAGGTAGGCGTACAGCAAGAGCATCACAGTTTCGTTCGTTCGGGGAAAAGTGGCTGGCTCGTTCGAGGGCGGATTGAGCGTAGGCACGTAGTGACCCGAAAGCATGTCGCGGTAAACGGTGTAGAGATTCATGAAGTGCATGAAGCGCTGCGCGAAAATGACGAACTCCTCGGTTGCCTTGTCTCTATTGGCAGGTGTCACGGTCAAATCGATTCACCACACTCATCGCAGCGATAAGAAACCCCAGCAGAGTTTGCTCCCCAGCGTACTTCGCGGTGAACAAGCCC
>PMSX01000204.1 GCA_003167495.1 Bryobacterales bacterium
TCGCCGACGTGGCCGCGCGGGTTCGCCGCTGCTTGCGATACGCCGCACCCGAGCACATATCTTTCGCGCCCGATTGCGGACTCAGCCAGACGGCGCGTTGGGCGGCGCGGGCGAAACTTGCCAACATGGTAGCGGGTGTTCAGGTTGTCAAAAAAGAGCTTGGCATTGCATGATTGAGCCTTTTTTGAAAGACGGCGCCTTCCTGGCTTCTGTTCGTGAAGCGCGACAGCTGAAAGACGAAGTGCATATCTGGTGGCTGGGGCAGAGCGGGTTTCTGATTCATTCCGGCGATGCTTTTGCCCTGATTGATCCCTACCTTTCTGACTCACTGACGAAAAAATATGTGGCGACTGACAAGCCGCATGTGCGAATGACGGCGCGCGTGGTTGAGCCGGAGAGGCTTGATTTTATCGATGTCGTGACTTCGAGTCACAACCATACGGACCATCTCGATGCCGAAACGCTCATACCGTTGCGAGCGGCGAATCCTAACCTCAAGATGATCATCCCGGAAGTGAACCGAGCGTTTGTCGCTGATCGGCTCAAGACAAATCCCGCGTGGCCGATTGGATTGAGCGACGGCGAACGAACCTCCCTGGCAGGATTCGATTTCATAGCAGTTCCAGCGGCGCACGAAACCATCGAGCCGCAGTTTCTCGGATATGTGATTCAGACTGGTGGAGTAAGTATTTATCACAGCGGCGATACTATTCTTTACGAAGGTATGGCGGAACGGCTCAAGTACTTCCACCTTGACCTCGCGCTTTTGCCCATTAACGGCGCGAAGCCTGAGCGGCGGGTGGCTGGCAATCTCAACGGCGTTGAAGCTGCGCGGCTTGCCTATGACGCGGGTGTGGTTTGCGTTGTGCCGTGCCACTATGAGATGTTCGAGTTCAACACGGCTTCGCCGGATGAATTTGTGAGTGAGGCGCGGCGGCTTCAACAGAAGTACCGTGTGTTACGTGCGGGGGAGAGAATGGATTTATGACGTTGCGTGCTCTCGCGTTCGCGCTGCTGGCCACGCGGTTGATGGCGCATGACATTATTACCACGAACCTCACTTTCACGCGCGATATTTCGCGTATTTTTGATCGCCATTGCGCAACCTGCCATGGTCCATCGTCTGAGATTCCACTCAGCACTTACGAACAAGCACGCCCGTGGGCTGTGGCTATCAAGGAGCAGATCCTCTCACGTGCTATGCCGCCTTGGGGAGCAGTTAAGGGCTTTGGAAATCTGAAACCAGATCACGCTCTCACACAGGAGGAGATCATGATCATTGCGGCCTGGGTGATAGGAGGCGCACCGCAAGGAAACCCGGAGTGGCTGCCCAAACAAGCCCATGGCAAACCCGCCAGTCCGTCTCCCAGCATCGGGGATGCACTGACTGGGAGCAACGAAACTAAATTGACTGAACCTATCCGGCTAGCCGGGATTCGTCCGTTGGCCGACGCTACGGTTGAATCGGCGCGCATAACAGCTCGCTTGCCAAACGGAGCCGTTCAGCCTTTGATTTGGCTCTACCGCTACAACCCGAAATGGAACCGCGATTTTCTGTTCCGCGAGCCCATCACGTTGCCAAAAGGCGCGGTGATCGAAACCACCGCGCCCGTTCGTTTTGTACTTGAAACCATTAACTGACTTTTGTCAGCTTGGATACGCGCCCGACTTCCACCCATTCGACAACAAAGATGTTGCCGGCATGGTCAAAACATGCGCCATGCGGACAAACAAACTTGCCGGGTTTGAAATGATCGCGCGTCAACTTCCGTGTTTCCATATACGGGCTGGAAGAATCGTCGCCGAGTTGAGCGACCACTTTATTTTCGCGATTGACTATCGTTACGCGGGCGAAGAGGTCGGGCACCACCATGTCGCCATTCTTGTAAATGTTGAAGTAGCAGGGGGCAGGGAAGTCTTCAACAAAATCGATGTGCTTGCCATCGAGCGTGAAGCGCTGCAGGCGCTTATTAGACCGATCGGCAACGGTAAGATTCGGCTCGCTGCCGCGCGCATCCAGAATGATGCCGTGCGGGCAATCTAGCTGGCCCGCTTCTTTGCCTTTTCCGCCAAAGGTACGGATGTATTTCCCGCTGCTATCGTACTGGTTGACGTAGCTCGAACCGTAGCCGTCGCCAATATAGATATCGCCGTTAGGCGCAATGGCCAGGTTCGTGGGGCTGTATTTAATCTGCTTTGTATAAGGCTCAGACTCTTTCGGATATCCCAACGTGAAGACTTCTTCGCCGTTCAGCGTGGTCTTCACCATCAGGCCGCGCTTGGTGTCGCACAGGTACAGGAACTCCTGCTTGCCTTCTTTGCGGATATGCAAGCCGTGCGCGCCGCCCTTGAAGTCTTTGCCCCAACTTTTTACAAATTTTCCTTTGTGATCGAACACCACCATGCTGTCCGATTTTTCGCTATTGGCGTTCACCGTGTGGTGGATGTAAATTTGACCGTGCGAATCTTCGCAGACGCCATGCGTGTTGCCGTAGCTGATATCAGCCGGCAATGCGCCCCAATCGTGCGTCACCTCATATTTGTGATCGCCATCTCCCAAAACAGGTTTTTGTGAACCTGACTTATTGTCCGCTCCCAAAATGAGCGGGGCCGTGAGGCCGGTGCTTACTTTCGTCAGAAACGTTCGACGCGATGTGGACATTGTCCTTTTCTCTCCCTACGCTAAAATCTTTTCATTCACGTTGCCCGCCACGTCCGTTAGACGGAAATGGCGGCCTTGAAACTTGTATGTAAGCTGCTTGTGATCGACACCCAAGCAGCGCAGCACGGTGGCCTGGATATCGTGAATCGGCACGGGGTCGGAAACGGGATTGTACGAATAGTCATCCGTCTCGCCCAAGCTGAAGCCGCGTTTTATGCCACCGCCGGCGAACCACATGGTGAAGCACCGAGGGTGGTGATCGCGGCCATAATTCTCTTTTGTAAGATGTCCCTGGCAATACACCGTTCGCCCGAATTCACCGCCCCAAATGACCAGCGTGTCATCCAACAAGCCGCGCTGCTTTAAATCCTGCACCAATGCAGCGGAAGCCTGATCTGTGCCTTTGCATTGCAGCGCAAGATCGCGCGGCAGATCGTTATGTTGATCCCAGCCGCGATGATACAACTGAATAAACCGCACGCCGCGTTCAGCCAGGCGGCGTGCCATCAGACAGTTTGCCGCATACGTCCCGGGCTTGCGCGAATCAGCGCCATATAGTTCGAACGTGCTTTCAGGCTCCTTCGAGAGATCAGTCAGCTCAGGAACTGATGTTTGCATACGGTACGCCATCTCATACTGCGAAATGCGCGCGCTGATTTCCGGATCGCCATAAGTCTCTTCCGTAATCTGATTCAGCTCGCCCAAACTATCGAGCATCGCGCGCCGATCGTTGGCGTCTATGCCTTCGGGATTCGCCAAGAACAGCACCGGATCTCCGGAAGCACGGAAGCGCACGCCCTGATACTTAGACGGCAAAAACCCAGCCGACCAAAGCCTGCTAAAGAGCGGTTGATCGCGATTCAGGGCATTCGCTTGCGACAGCAGAACAACGAACGACGGCAGATTGTGGTTCTCACTGCCCAAGCCATAACTCACCCACGCACCCAGGCTTGGACGGCCGGGTTGAGTGAAGCCGGTTTGGATAAACGTAATGGCGGGATCGTGATTGATGGCGTCGGTATTCACGGTTTTGATGAGCGTAATGTCGTCGATAACCTTTGCTGTATGCGGTAGCAGTTCGCTCAGCCAGGCGCCCTGCTCGCCGGCGCGCGAGAACTTGAAGATGGACGGCGCCACCGGCAAGGAATTCTGTCCCGACGTCATACCCGTGATGCGCTGGCCTTGGCGAACGGAATCGGGCAGTTCGGAACCGGCCACATCCATCAGCTTAGGTTTGTAATCGAACAAATCAATCTGCGAAGGAGCGCCGGATTGATGCAGATAAATCACGCGCTTCGCTTTTGGCGGAAAGTTCGGCAGGCCCGGCAAGCCGCCTGTCGCCGAAGCGTCAGCTGCAGCAAGCAACCGCGGATTGAGAAGCGAGGCGAGGGCGGCCACGCCAATCCCTGTGCTGGTTTTGCCGAGCAACTGCCGGCGCGTCATGATTAATTGCTCTTGTCTAATGGGGTCCATGTCATTTCTCAATTCTTTGTTACCGTCTCGTCCATGTTCAAGATGGTGCTGGCCACCATTGTCCAAGCTGCCAGTTCCACGGGTTCGAACCGCGCATTGGGTTTTGATTCGCCGATGGCGAGCAATTTCTGGGCCGCCTCTTTGTGGGTATCATAGTGCGCCCGCTCTTTCTCATATAGCTTGGTGAGAATCTCCGCCTCTTTCGGCGAAGGATCACGATCGGTGACTAACCGAAACGCCCAGCGCACGCGTTCCTGCTCATTCGCCGGGGCTTCCGTGAGATCCCTTTGCGCCAGCGCTCGCGAAGCTTCAAGATAAGTGGGATCGTTCATTAGCAGCAACGCCTGCAAAGGAGTATTTGTGATGGTGCGGCGCGCGGAACATTTTTCGCGATCGGGCGCGTCGAACGTGTTCAATCCCGGATACGGTACGGTGCGTTTCCAAAAGGTATACATGCTGCGGCGGTAGAGATCGGCGCCGTGGCTCTGTTCGTACGTCTGCGCGGAAAAA
This sequence comes from Bryobacterales bacterium, assembly GCA_003167495.1. GTDB lineage: Bacteria > Acidobacteriota > Terriglobia > Bryobacterales > Bryobacteraceae > Bog-105. The sequence continues at coordinate 4,646 of PMSX01000204.1, forward strand.
TCTCCGCCAAACGCCATCTCCTCCCACAAACCTTTCGGCTGATACGGCAGCACACTCGGGCCACCAATTTTGTCGTTGATCAAGCCGCTGACGAACAGCGCATTGTCGCGAATCATTTCCGCGGGCAAACGGAAGCGCGGACCATGTCCGAGCAGGCGGTTCTCCGGATCTTTCTCAAAAAGTTCGGGCGTCACTTTCGACGATTGCCGGTAAACCGCCGACGTCACAATCAACCGCTGCATCGCTTTCACATCCCACTTGCTCTGGACAAATTCGGTGGCCAGCCAATCGAGCAGCGCTTGATTCGCGGGCGGATCGCCTTGTGATCCGAAATCTTCAGCCGTCTTCACCAAGCCAATGCCGAAATACATCTGCCAAAAATGATTCACCGCAACGCGCGCAGTGAGCGGGTTCGCCGGATCGACAATCCACTTCGCCAGAGTCAGACGATTGCGCGGCGCATCGGCGGGCAAAGCGGGCAGAACAATCGGCGTGTTGGGAGTGACTTTATCGGCTGGAAGGCGGTAATCGCCACGCTTCAGCACGAACGTATCGCGTGGCTTATCCATGTCGGCCATCACCATCGTCGACGGAATTTCGCGGTTCAACTGATCGAGTCCGCGGTTGAGCGTTGCCAGGTCTTGCTTCTGTTGCTTTTCAAGAGGGTTAGCTACGTTCGCGACGAAATAATCGCGCAAATATTTTTGCTGCGCTTCCGACCGTCGTGCGGCGGGAACATCCAGTACCTTATGGAGCGGACCGAACACTCCGAGTTCCTGCACTTCGTTCGCGTAAAGGCGTCGGTCGTAAAATCGCAAATCGCTCAACTGACCTTTGAATGGTGTGCCCCATTCTTTGTTTCCTGTTTGCAGTTCGCCTTTATCGAAGACCACATTCAGCGGCTGATCGCGCACAACGTCCACCGGCACGGCTTGGCCATCGACGTAGATCTGCAGACCCTTGGCCTTTCCGGAGCCGTCATACGCGACAGCAATATGGCTCCACGCTTCTAAGGTGGCACCACGCTGGGACTTCACTTCGATGCCGGAACCGGCACCCTTATCTCTAAGCCTGACAATCACATCACAGGTATTCTTCGCGCAATAGTCGAGCCCAATTTCATACCCGGCACCCTCTTTCGCAGACTTCTCAAAGCGCTGAAAAACTGCCATGCCCGACGGCCCGTCGGCCTTGATCCAGAACGCGAAGGCAAACGGTTTCGCGCTGGAAAAAACGCCAATGGCTCCAAAAGAGACCTGCGGCTCGCCATCGAAATCCGCCGCGCGTCCGGCCAATCCGTTAACATATTCGAGCTTTCCGTTCAATAACTTAGGTGATACATCTGAATGTAAACGATCAGCCAAAGAATCGTCGAATGGGTACTCAGCGACAAGGCCAGCCGTTACATCGGCCACAGGCATCTCACGTTGCTGCCGTTCCCAAGCTGCCTGGGCTTGAAGCAACTCCTCATCTTTTTGTTTAACAGCTTTTACCAGCAGTTCCTTCATGGCCGTCTGCTTTTCATTTGGCAGTTGAAGGAATGGTTTAGCATTTCCTTTATATCCGTCCAAACCCTCCTCAGGCACCGCGTTGAAAAATGCCCCGAAGCTATAGAAATCTTTCTGGGTTAGGGGATCGTATTTATGATCGTGACAACGGGCGCAGCCGAGAGTGATTCCCAGCCAAGTGGTGGAAGTCGCTTCGATGCGGTCGACTATATATTCGTTTTGATACTCTTCCGGAATCGCGCCCCCTTCGAAATTGATCATGTGGTTGCGGTTGAAGCCGGTGGCAATCTGTTGAGCCTGCGTTGCGTTCGGCAAAAGGTCGCCGGCAATCTGCTCAATCGTGAACTCGTCATACGGCATGTTGTGGTTGAAAGCTTGAATGACCCAATCGCGCCACGGCCACATTTCGCGGGCGCTATCGATGTGATAACCGTGCGTGTCGGAATAGCGAGCGAGGTCGAGCCACGGTACGGACATACGCTCACCATAGTGAGGTGACGCGAGCAGGCGGTCGACAACTTTTTCATACGCGTTGGCGGATGTGTCACTGAGGAAGGCTTTGAGTTCGGAGGGGGTCGGCGGCAAGCCGGTCAGGTCAAAGGTGACGCGCCGAAGCAAAGTAGCCTTATCGGTTTCGGGCGATGGCGCGAGCCCTTCTTTTTCGAGGCGAGCCAAAACAAAACGGTCGATGGGCGTGCGGGCCCAGGCTTCGTTCTTGACCGCCGGCAATTCCGGACGAACCGGTACTGCGAAGGCCCAATGCGTTTCCCACTTAGCGCCGGAATCGATCCAGGCTTTGATGGTTTCAATTTGCGCGGATGTGAGTTTGTGTCCGCTTGAAACGGGCGGCATGCGCATGGCTTCGTTGGGATTCGAGATGCGCAAGTACATTTTGCTGTGAGCCGAATCGCCCGGGACGATGACTCCCGGTTTGCCGAACGCACCTTCCTTAGTATCGAAGTGCAGACCGACCATGCGCTTGGTGGCATCGGGGCCGTGACAGGCGAAGCAGTTGTCGGAGAGGATAGGCCGGACACTCCGGTCGAAATCGACGGCTGGCGCGGCGAGAACTGGCACGCGTGCGGCGCCTACCGCTAACAGGGCCATAGCGGATAAAGTACGTACAGTCATTTTGTTTGGGCTGTGTTGAGTATATCGAAAAAGATAGTAATCGTAATGCAGTAGGCAGAAAATGACTCGCCAGACAGCGCGGTTATTGCCCAAGCCGCAAGGCGAGTATCGGATCAATCCGCGCGGCGCGTCTGGCTGGCAGCCAGCAGGCGACTGCCGCTACTGCTGCAAGAAGGCAAGAAATACTCACCAGAGTTAAGCCATCGTGCGGCTGAACGTCGAACAGCAAAGCTGAGATAAAACGAGTGATGGCCCAGGCACCCGCCAGTCCGACAGTAAGGCCGGCAGCAACGAGCCGCAGTCCTTGCTTCATGATCATACCGGTGACAGCGCTTGTCTGTGCTCCCAAAGCGAGGCGTATACCAAACTCTTTTGTTCGTTGAGCCACGAGATAAGAGATCAGACCGTAAAGACCGATACTGGCGAGTAGCAGCGCGAGCGCGGCGAACCCGCTGAGGAGTAATGCCGGGAAACGCCGGTTCGTGGTTTGGTAGTCAACGTACCAAGCCATATTCCGGAAGTCGTAGAGCGGGACGTCTGGATCTAGCTGGCGTGCGGCGCGAATGATTTCGGGGAACATCCGCAAAGGCTCCCGCAGGTGTGTCCGTATTACGAGTTCAAGCGCGTCGGGGCCAACTTGACTCGCTGCTAAAGATACCTCCGGGACTGGCGGCACGTCGGGGGAATCGCGGCGGACATCGCCGATTACGCCTACGATTTGATAGATGTTCTTGTTGCCGCCATAACCTTCGCGAATTCGTCTTCCGATGGGTTCCTCGCGCGGGAAGAATTTGCGGGCGAAGCTCTGGTTGATCAGAATGACACGCTCACTGTTTAGATCGTCGTGTTGATTTAGATCTCTTCCGCGCAGCAGAGGAATCTGCATGGCCTGTAAGTAACCGGGTTCGATGGCGTTGAAGTGCGCGTGCAACATATCTCCCGAACGAGGCGTTGGCTGGCCTTCGATGAGGAATGCGGAGGGCCAGCAGTCTTTGCCGGCGAGCGGCACGCAGGTAGCCGCGCTCGCCTTTACAATATCTGGGATCGCATCGATCCGATCAATCAACGCAGCGAAGAAGGTGGCTCGCTCGGGATTGTCTGGATAGTGAGTGGATGGGAGTTTCAAGCGCACTGTGAGTAATTGGTCGGGACGAAACCCCAAGCCTGTGTTTAGGAGGCGGAGCAAGCTCTGCGTCAAGAGGCCCGCACCCACAAGCAGAACTACCGCCAGAGCGATCTGTGAGACGACCAGCAAATTGCGGATAGAAAGTTTATGAAAGCCGGTGCCTGTCGCTCGCGTGCTCGAACGTAAAGAATCGGGGCTGGCAGGCGACATTCGCCAAGCGGGCAAGAGGCCACATAAAAGCGTTGTGAAGACCGTTAAGCAAACCGTAAAACTGAGAACCCGCAGATTAACCGTGGCGCGAACGTACTGTTCCATTTCGCCCTGATCCACCGGCACCAAATTTACCAACAGAGGAAGGATGGCCGCCGCCAAGGCACATCCGGCAACTGCGCCCGCGGCCGCCAGTAAGCCACTTTCCGTAAGCAGTTGCGAGGTGAGCCGCCTACGATTCGCACCGACCGCAACGCGAATGGAGATTTCCAGTTGCCTGCTCCTCGCCCGCGCGAGCAGTAAGCTCGCGACGTTCGAACAGGCGATCAGTAGAAGAAATCCGACACCGATCGAGAGTGTCAGCAATCCCGTTCGAGCAGGGGCGGAAACCAGTTCCGCAAAGGGACGGAGTGTTGCTTCAACTCCGTTGTCGTATTCCGGATACGCGCGTGCAAGCCGCTGCGCGATTGTCTTCATTTCGCTGATGGCCGAGCCAATCGAAACATTGGGTTTCAACCTGCCAAGAACTCGCGGGACGTCTCGCACGCCGCGATTGGGTTCCTTGTCCGCGTCGAGTCCGATTGGTATGTATGCGTCCCTGGCGTATAGAAAACGGAACGTGGGCGGCAGCACGCCTGCGACTCCATATAAGCGGCCGTCCAAGTTAATCTTGCGGCCTATGATGGTTGCGTCGCCAGCGAAGCGGCGCTGCCAAAGCTGGTTCGAGATGATGACGACAGGAGCTGCTCCCGGTTGATCGTCAGAGTTTGAGAAATCGCGCCCCAGTTGCGGGCGAACGCCCAAGACAGAGAGAAGCGAAGCCGAGACGCGCAGGCCATGGAGCCGTTCGGCCTGACTGTTCCCGGTCAGATTGAAGTTAATTCCTCTCAAGGCCGCCAAATCGCTAAAGCTGTTGCTTTGACTCCGCCAGTCGACGAAGTCGGGCCACGATACCGTGAGATCATTTCGCTGCCGGTCGGCCTCCGAAAGCGCCATTATCCGATCCGCCCCTGCGTATGGGAGAGGCCGCAAGATGGTGGCGTCAACCAAACTGAAGATGGCTGTGTTGGCGCCGATGCCAAAGGCCAGAGTAAGGACGACAATCGCCGCAAAGCCTGGACTCTGAGAGAAAACACGCAGCGCGTATCTGGCGTCGCGAATTAAATTTTCGATTAACAAGGTTCCTCACGTTTCGCAGGTCAAGCATGCAGAGGCCAAAAAACTTCCGTTTTCCAATCCTCCGGGTTGGGATGATCGGCGGGGTCATTTAAGTATGTTTCCCACGGTGCGCCATCTGGGTGGAATCCGTTTGCAGCGATCCACTCCTCTAGCGCGGCATAAGCGGCTTGCAGCTGGTCATAGGGTCCGGAATGAACAGTTACTGCGGCTGGGCCGCTCGGCAGCGTTTCGGCCAAAACGTCGCCATCGCCGTCGGCCACCGTCCATTCGCTGTTGTGAGCCGTGACCCGCATTCCAGTCTCCAGCGTCACCAAGCCCATGCTTGTTTCCAGATACCGGGTGATCGGGTAGCCGGTGATGGCGATGCCCCGCAGTTGCGAGTGAACGAACACCTTAGGTAACTCCGCTCCAATTGTGGCTGCAATATCAGTACGTCGCACCCGCCGCCGGACAACCAGGACCGGCTGCGCGCTGAGTTCCTGTTTCGAAATTGTGTATTCCATAGTTTCTTGCGAACGCCTTTCTCTCAACTCGACATGGTACAGCCCCACGCAGGGCCCAATTTCATTCACCAAATCCGCATGCATGCGAGCGTCGGGTCCGACCACGCCGCGTTTTCGATAGGCGCTCGGACTCATCCGAAAACGCCGTCGAAACGCGCGGCAAAACGCTTCGTGGCTTTCGAATCCGCACGCTAATGCGATATCCAGAATCGAACCTTCGGAACTGACCAACGCACCACCTGCGCGGTCCAGACGCATTCGTAACGTGAACTGTTTGGGGGTCTCTCCCAGAGCGGCGCGGAGCGTTCGATGAGCGTGAAATGAGGATTGATCTGTCTTGCCGGCCAACTCGCACAGCATCACATTCCTGTCGACGTTTTGGATAGCGTACTTGAGCGCTCGCTGGAGCCTTAGCCAATCCTTCATCGAGTTTCCCTGCGCTTGTAGAGAATTCCTCCTGCCAGTGCGGCCGGTACGCTAAACATGGCAGTCGTGATCCACTGCAATCGTGAAGCGTGGTTCCCTTCCGGCGACAGCATCGCCACAATCGTTAGGCATGCTTGAACTATCCCCATCGTAGCCGCGTGCTCAATCGGTAAGCGCCGCGCCAGGCGAGCCGTTATATATCCACCGGCGGCCAAGCACATAAATCCATAGGTAAACGTTAGAGTCTTGACCCACTGATTCGCAGAAAGTGCCGCCGGGCCGGGCAGGGCTCGCGGAAATACCCGGAGCAACAGAGGGTTCACTGCCGCCTCGATGGCGAAGGATGCCGCCGTAAGCACCGCGATTCCTGCGAGTACCGACAACACACTACGAAGCATAGGGGCAGTCTAACCCATCGAATGCCCAATAGCTTGATCTTTCTTGCGAATTTTGCGATGTGACAAAACCTATAATTCTGCCGAGGTCACCCATATCTTGCCGGAGCACAAATTAAGCGCCTACCTCGCCGGGCGCCACTCTACGATAACGGCGTGTTTCGGCCACCACTCATCACTCAAACAGTCAGTTCGCTGACGGCTTCTCCAAATGATCGATAACGATTGTCTCTATCGGCCCGCGCGAGCGGTCTAGCTTCAGCCCCAACGCGCGCACGGTCCTCTGGGCAATTGTCGCCAGGTCGTCCTCTCCAGGATCATAAACGTGCTCCAGCGTGAAGTCGAATGGCCCAGTCAGGCCAGTTCGATCCAGCACCGGCGCGCCCACCGAACCGCTGATTTGCGAAGCGATGAAGTCGATCGTCGCATTTCCACCTGATACAGTTCCGTCTCCGCCGCCGAGCAGTCCCTCGAAGAACATCCGATAATCCGGGTGCTTAGGTGGCTCGAACTTTGGCACCTTGGATCCTTTGGTGAGCAGATAAACTACCCCTTCCTTTGATTCGCGATGGAATTTCAAATGGAATCGATCCATCAAGAGGGCCAGTAGCATCTGCCCCTGCTCCTCGACTAGCGGCGCCTCGCGGTTCGATGGTCTGAACGAACTCAACTCCGACGATGCGGGGGGCTTGGCCTCGATCATGAACCGCTCAGAGTCGATCCACGCGGGAGCGCCCACGAGCTGGAACCGCCGCACGCCAAGCGACTCGTCAAGGAGCAGCGCTAATGTGTAGAGGCTGATCACAACTCTGCCGCCGGGATAATTGTACAGCGCGATGGTGCGATCGTGCGGCCCCGGCGATTTGACAGTCGCGATCTCGAACTGCGGCAGCGTGTTCTGAGCAAACGCGACGGCGAACGCGTTTATGAAAAACGTAGCTAGCAGAGATCGGCGCATTTCTCACTCCTTTCTTAACGCAGAAAATGCAAGGTTTGCCGACATTAACGCATATCATAGTAACCGCAGCGCGATCGATAGCCCCCCGGCTCCCTGATCCCGGGAAAGGGGCTGTGCCATATCGGGGGTCTCCTCAAAAGCCACTTACGTTCAAATTGACGCTCAGTTGGACCGCGAGGTACCTCGAAGGTCAACCTCTGGTGGCTGACAATCTGCCCACGGCCGCCGACGCATATCCGCTTGGGTAGGGCGTTTTACGTCCCTGTGGACGTCAACGCCGCCCTGGTAGTGGGTGTTTTCCCTTCGATGTCGTACCTCTCGACGATGGTCCAGTCTGGAAGAGAGGAGAGACGCGGCGATGGGTTGGCAGGCACGTCGTAACCGTAACTCAAAAGCGTGATCACTGGGACTGCCTTGGCTTTCAGTTCGCCGTTAGGTAGGACTTTGCGCGCGAATGCTGCCCGGATCGGCTGAAGGAGCAGGTTTTATGACGATCTTTTCGAATGCCTGCGGCGGAGCGGCGGCGGTCAAGGCCACAAGGAAAAACACAACGGCTTGGTAGACCATAGACATGAACCGCACCTCCCGACAACTGCGCTACCAATTTACCCGAAGAAGATTTGCGCAGCACCACGCGGGACTGTCTAACAATGGTAAGTTTCGGGACTCCCCTACTTTCCGATAACGGCTTCTTTCGACCACAACATAAACTGGGTGGTGAAGGTTTGGCACGCTTAGATGTGCTCAGATTCTTGGAGCGCGATCATCGTAAATCAATCTCAACGAGCTCGACTCGTTTACCGTGTCGGAGCTGACCTACTGACCGGATTGGCGGCAGTAGCTGGGCTCCATTTATTCAGGGCACGCATCAATCGGAGCCGTCATTTGTCTTCTGGCTGCCGGGATTGATGGCTACAGTGATCGCAACGTCAGGCACGTGTGGATTCACGGAGTCGTGATGATGTCGCCGGAGATTCTCGCGATGTTGTTTGGCGCGGAGGTTTGCGATCCTAGCAAAAGTTGGGGTTGCGGTGCATTGCCAATTGGGTTAGCTTTGGCAGCGCTTTCCAGTCTCTTACTAATTGGAGTGTCATACGGCTGGTTCGGTCCGTAATCGAATCGGCCCAACCTCGCGAGCACACGCAAACGCCACGTCTAAATACCTGAAGTGACTTTGTGGACCCTAACTGGCGTTATCGAACTTAAGAAAATTGCGCGTCCTTCCCGCCGGTTGGACCCCAAAAAGCGCCGCAGCGGCAGTGAAATGGGTATAGTCACATCCGAGCCCCCGCGCCCGGGAACGCGTGAAATGAGAACTACCCGTTTGTTGCCTACGTTAAAAGAGCCCCAAGCTTCTTCGTAGCTGTCGGGAACTTTCCAATGCCCGCGCCCACCACTTCATCGGCCACTGTCACATAGACATCGCCCACCGTACCTGTCACACGAGTATGCGAACCTTTGGCGAGCTTTTTGCTCCCACCGGCAACGATCATCGCCAAACCGCTGTTCTTGTGCGGATTCGCCTCGGCATGTTCATGGGCGAATATCAGGCTCGTATGGTCGAACAGGTTACCGTCGCCCTCGGGAACCGATTCCAGCTTGGCCACCAGATACGCAAACTCTTCCACATGCCAGCGGCAGATATCGCGCAGCACGTGAATACCGTCGGTACCATCCGCTCCCGAGGTCTTGTCTGCGGCATGCGTGTAATCATGATGCCTTGCCGACGTATATCCAAGCCATGGGAACCGCGTCAGACTCTGGCATTTCGTCAACATGTAAGAGGCTACCCGCGTCTGCCGCATAGCCAGCGCTTGCACCAGCAAGTCGCTTTGCAATTTCGCGATGCGCGGCCAATCCTTCATATCACCATCGAAATCGGGTGGATCGATATGCGCATACTGCGGCGGCAGACCCGCAATGGCGCGTTCCAAGTCCCGAATGCCCGACAAATGCTCGTCTATCCGTGTCTTATCGTCGCCGGGCAGCTTCTTTTCGAGAGCGGAAGCATCCGCCATCACTGTGTCCAAAATGCTGCGCTTCCGATTCACCCAGCCTTCTTCGCGCGCACCGAACAAGCGATCAAATAACCGGTGTGGGATCATCTCGGGCGGCAACGCCTGCTCATACCCGGCCCAACTCATATTGCGCTGCATGCTTTCGCCGAAAGATTCCTGCGCCACACCAATCTGCAAAGAACGGAAACGCGAATCGCCGCCAATCTTATTGGCAATAATCTGGTCAATCGAAGGTCCGCTCGGTCCGCGGCCCGTGAAATCCATGCCGGTCATCAAACCGCTCATTGAATTGGTATGGCCGTTGCCCTTGCCGCTGGCGGCGGCGTTATCCACTCCGCTCAGCACATGAACGTCTTTGCGCCAAGCCGCTAGCGGAGCAAGGCAAGGCGTTAGCTCATAATCACAGCCCTCTTCGGCGGGAATCCAATAGCGCTCGGGAATGCCGTTGCCGTTGAACCAGAGAACGAAGCGGCTTTCAATCGGTTTTTCCAACGGGGCCGCGCCGGCTGCCACCGTTTCGGGCGTTGCCGCATAGGCGGTTCCCAATGAGTTAAACATCGAAGTCAGCGGAGGCAGACCAATGGCGATTCGCGCTCCCGCTGCAGTAAGCCCTTTCAGTAGCGACCTGCGAGACGTTCTAACGCGCTGAGTGATGATCTGCGACATGCTGCAAAAGTTCTCCTGTAAGTGTACTGTTCTTGCCGGACTCGGTCTCGGTGCCGGGAAACTCGCGCAGCACCACTAAAGACAATATTAGCTGTTTGAATTGAAAACCCGAATCGCGAAAGTTTTCCGTGACCATCCGCAGCAACGGGCGGTCCGCCGGCGTATCCGTTCTCCCCGCCTGAAAACGGAAATACTGCTTGACCACGCACTCCTGGCACTGAGCGCTTTTCGCCAGTACGGCGCCCAATTGCAAAGGCGATGTAAACTCCGAATTGGGAATGCCGGCCACGTAGGCTTTGGTATCGAGCGGCAGAGTCACTGTCCGCTTAGGCGCGTGAACATCCTCATCATCCTCTTCGCCTTTTTTCTTGTCGCGAAACTCCAGCACAAGCTGCTCACGCTTTGCACCGATGGCATCGAATTTCTCGAGCCCAAAGCCGACCCCATCCATCAACCTGTGGCAAGTGGCGCACGACGCATTGCTGGTATGTTCCGCCATGCGGTCGCGATTGGTCTGCGGCTTGGCCTCTGTCACCGGAGGCAGATTGGTATTGACGCCCGGCGGCGGATCGGGCACATGTTGGCAAAGGAATTGCTCGCGCACAAACAGTCCGCGCGCCGTGGGTGACGAATCTTCCGGTTTCGCGGTGAGCGCCAGAAATAAACCCTCCCCCAAAATGCCCGCGCGTTCGGAGCCGGCCGGGAAAGGAACCCGGTCGAAATCCTTGGCTGGCGCCGTGACGCGATAAATACGAGCCAATTCGGGGCTGACGTAACCGTAATCAGCAGTAAACAGCTTCATGAAGTTGTCATCGTTCCAAACCAGGTCGGACACAAACGTACGTGCTTCGGTGGTCATGGCGTTGACGGTTTCGCGCGTAAAGTAAGGAAACTTACGCCTGTCCTTACTCGCGGTAACGAGCCTGTCGAAACGCAACCACTGGCTTACGAACTCATCTAGCGCTTCGTGCGCTCGCGGGTCTGCCAGCAGGCGTCGTGCCTGTTTCTCCACCCCGGCCCGCGTGGCCAATTCCCCGCGCTCGGCGGCGGCAAAGAGTTCAGCATCGGGCATCGTATCCCAAAGCGAATAAGACAGTCTGCTGGCTGTCGCCCATGCCTTCATTTTGGGGTCGGGCGTGGTCTCCAACCAAAACAGGAAGTTGGGCGATTGCAGCATGGCTTCCACTACCAATTGCGCCCCTTTGAGGAAATCCGGATCACTCGCCAGGAGTTGCTCGTAGCGCTGCTGCTCGTCTCCCGTCAGCGGTCGGCGGAAGGCCTTCTGTCCGAATTCCCGAACGAAGCGCTTTCCGCAGTCGCCCGAAGGCTTGCAAGGAATAAGACCATGCGTGTCGCCACCGCGAAAGGCGCCACGCGCCAGTTTCTCCGCCGCATTACTATAACCTTCCACTAATAACGGCGACAGGCTCTGGCCGCGCGACTGGTTGCGGAAGCCGTTTACAAAATCTTCCGGTGGAAACTGGAGCGCCGGTGAGGTTTGGTCGCCCAGCAAATCACGCACAGTGTGGTTGTACTGGCTATGCGTCAATCGCCGGAGTTCCGCATCAGCCGCCGCGCCAGTGCCGGCACTTTCCAGCTCGCGATATTTCAGCGCTTTCGTAAGATCAGGCCCTGACAACTGCGCCAGTTTCGCAATCCAGGCTTTCAACACCGCTTCTTCCGGGCTTCCCGGCTTAATGCGCTCGCCGCCCGTATGCGGAATGCGCGCGGTGGGCTTCTTGAGCAGCAGCGATGCTTCGGGCTGAGCGCGGTCGATCAAAATGACGAGCGAATTTCCGAAATCCTCAACCTTTTGCGCGTCCGCATCCGCTTCCGGAAAATGCAGCCGCGTGGCTGACGCAACGCCGTCGGCATTGTGGCAGGCGCCGCAGTTCGCCTTCTCCAGAATCGGGTAAAGGTCGGTGCGGAAGTCGACGCTCTGCGCCTGCAGCGCTGCAGCAGTCAACCCCAGCAAAATCAGCCATTTAAGCAAAAGAACTCCTCATCGGTAAGTCAGCGTCACCTTACATCCAGTAGAATAACGCAAGATGCGCCAAATTATCGGGGCCCTTTTTGTTTTTTCGCTTGCGGCGCAGGCCGCCAGCGAACGCGAGGTCGCCGAATGGGTCCTGCGCTGGGAAGGCAGTTTGATTGTAGAGGGCTCAAACACGCCCTTGCACGACCTTTCCCAACTGCCGCCAGGCGATTTCCACATCGCCTCCATCGATCTCACCGCCGTCGTCATGCACCCCGTGGAGTTGCGCAAGCTCGAAGGCCTCACGCATCTGCGGGAACTGTATCTTCCTGGCCGCATCTGGAATCCTGGAGATGGCAACGAAGACAAAACCGGTGTTTTCGAAGCGCTCGCTTCACTGACGGGCGTAGAACGCCTGGCCTTCGGCTGGCACTTTAACGCAGACATTCACGTGGAAGATAATGATATCCGCAAGCTCGCTTCCTGGTCGGGCCTGAAACAGTTGCGCTGCTCGCAATGCAGTCTGGCCAACGCCGACCTGTCGGTTTTCCCCCAATTGCGCGATCTCGATCTGAGCTTTGCACCCTTCACCGATGAAGGCATGCGCTCGTTGGCGAAGCTAAAGAATTTGCAGCGGCTGATGTTGCGCGACACGCTGGTGACCGACGACGGCCTGAAATATCTCAAGGATTTGACAAATCTCGAAGAGCTCGATTTGTCGGGAACGCGCGTCACCGGTCGCGGCGTTGAATATCTCAGCAACTTGAAATCGCTGCGCAGCTTGAGCCTGCTGGGCGCGCAGGTGCCCGATGCGTCCATGGAAATTCTTTCTGGCATGAAGTCTTTGCAGGTTCTGAATCTTTACCGGACCCTCGTGACCAATTCCGGTCTCGCCAAACTTGAGTCCCTGAAGAATCTGACCGACGTCGATGTGCGCTACAGCCGCGTCACGCCGAATGGAGTGGAGGCGCTCCGTGCCGCGCTGCCCGAAGTGAAAGTTCGTTTCGTCGGGGCTCCCGTTCCCAAGACCAAAATCGCCGGAGCCGCCAAGCCTGCGAACGCTTCCAGCGAGGCGATTGCCGAATGGGTCAAGAAAATGGGTGGAAACGCCGAACAGGCCGGCGGTCGGTTGATAGCCATCAACCTGGCATCCACTTCGCTGAGTGACGCACAACTCAGCTACCTCGAAAATCTCCACGATCTTCAAAAACTCGAACTCGAGGTAACACAGGTCTCGGATCTGGGCTTGTCGTCCTTGCAGCGGCTAACCGGTCTGCGAGAACTTAATTTGAGCGACACCACCGTCTCCTCGGCGGGATTGGCGAAACTTTCCGCGTTGAGCCATCTCGAGACCCTCAACTTGGCACGCACACTGGTGGACGGTCCGGGCCTGGCGCAGTTGAAAGAGTTAAAAAGCCTGCGCGAGCTTGACCTTTCGGGCTCTCATGTAGCCGATCGAGGACTGGAATCGCTCTGCCTGCTATCCGGGCTCCGCGAACTGCGGCTGCGCTATCTCGACATCAGCGACTCGGGCTTGCCGTCCCTTGCGAAAATGACGCAGCTCGAGAAGCTGGATCTCTCAAGCACCGAAATAACCGACGCTGGCGTCAAACAACTCGCCGCCCTCAGCAACTTGCGGGAATTGTGTTTGAACTTCACTGGCGTCAAGAACGAAGGCCTCGCCCAACTGCAGCCATTGCAGAAGCTGGAACGCATTGAACTCTTCCGCACGCGCACAACAGACGAAGGCATTGCCTCCCTCGCCGGATTGAAGAACCTGCTAGTTGTGAAGCTCGACTACACATCGCTTGATGACAAGGCCATTGTCTCTCTAAAAACACTCCCCAAGCTTCGCGAGTTGAGTCTGGATGCAACCAGCATTACCGATCAAGGTGCGCAAGGCTTGCAATCGATGAGCGCGCTACGGTATCTGAACATTTATCACACCCTTGTTACCGAGAAAGGCATGCTCGCTCTGAAAACCGCTCTTCCCGATTGTCAGATCGTCTTTGACCGCGATTCCGCTTTACCCAACCGGAGAATCCGCCAATGAAAGCCGTTTGTTTAATGCTGTTGTTCTGCGCCTTATCCGCTTACTCCGCCGATCCGGAGCGCGCCTCCTCAAAAGAAGACACCCAGTGGATCAGCGATCTCGATGGCTCGGTCACTCGCAACGCCCAAGGCCAGGTCACCGCAATCAGCCTGCGCGGGACATGGGTGGAAGACGCTGATCTGCGCCGGCTCAACCAATATCCTGCTTTGAGCGTTCTGGATCTCTCCCTCACCCACATCACCGACGGCGGTATGCAGGATATCAGTAACCTCCGCGGCATCACCGACTTCAGCCTCTATTTCGCCGAGTACGTCACTGATGAGGGAGTCGCCGCCATCAAAGATTGGAAGCAGCTCAAACACCTGAACCTGCATGGCACGAAGGCCGGCGATTCGGCTCTGGAACATATTGCGGGCATCACTTCGCTTGAGTCGCTCGACGTGGGATCTACTTTGATGACCGACGTGGGGTTGGAACGGCTGACCACGCTAACGAACTTGAAGGAATTGACCATGGGCGGCAATGAACTCGGTGATGCGGGCCTGCAGGCGCTCCGGCAGATGCCCAACTTGACTTACCTGGATCTGAGCGGACGCCAGGGGAACGACAAGAACGTCTGGACCGTCTCCATGTCCAACGTGGGTCTGCAGGCCCTGTTGACATTGAAGAACCTGCGCGACCTGCGCTTCGCCTGCACCTCCACCACAGTGGGAATCGAAGGCACCAAGTTGGGAGAAGTCAGCACCCTGAACATTACCGAGAAATGGCTAGAGCAACTGGGATCGCTGGTTAAGCTCCAGCGGCTGAAGGTGCAAGGCTGCAGCCGCGTAAACGACGAAGCCGTGGCTGCGCTGATCGCCATGCCGGCGCTGCGCGAAGTAGACTTGAAAGGCACCTCCGTGACCGAAAAAGGAGCTGTCAGGCTACAAGCGGCGAAACCGGGTGCTGTCGTCTACATCGGACCTTGGGAAGCCAAAGCCGCCGCCTATCGCAATAATTGAAACGGCCACAAGACTTACTTAACAGGCGCTTCGGCCGGTACTTCCCGCGTATTTAACTTGCTGTGGAAGCGGCTGTAGCCGAAATAAACAATCAAGCCGATGAGCATCCACCCGAACGCCGTGATCTGCGTTCGCGTATCAAGCGAAATAATCATTGCGCCGCAAACAATCATTCCCAGAATAGGCACCAGCGGCACCAGTGGTGTCCGGAACGGCCGATCAAGACCGGGCTGCTTCTTACGCAGAATCCAAACGCCGACACAAACGAGCGTGAAAGCGAATAAGGTTCCAATGGATGTCAAATCTCCCGCCAGTGAGCCCGGAATAAATCCGCCAAAAGCACCGACGAAGAAGTACAACAAAATATTCGATTTGTAGGGCGTGCGGAATTTGGGGTGAATGTCCGAGAACAGTTTGGGCAAAAGGCCGTCGTTAGACATCGAAAAAAAGACGCGGCTTTGACCCAACAGCATGACCAGCATCACCGAAGAGAATCCGGCCAAAATCGCAACCGTTACCAGTATCTCCAGCCAGCCATACCCTGGCATGTAGTGCTTAATTGCGTATGCCACGGACGCTTCTTTGCCGGCGATTTTGAATTCCTTCCAGTTACAAATGCCCGTCAGCACGTGGCCGAAAACCACGTAAAGAAACGTGCAGATGGCAAGGGAGCCAAGAATGCCGATGGGCATATCGCGTGCCGGATTTTTCGTCTCCTGTGCGGCCGTAGACACCGCATCAAAGCCGATATAGGCAAAAAACACGATTCCCGCGCCCTTCAACACCCCTCCCCATCCGTGCGCAAAGAACGCTTCATGGCCAGGTACCGCAGCCGGCACGAGAAATGGCGTATAGTTTGCGGGATTAATAAATTGCCAACCGAGCGCAATGATCAGGAGCACAATCGAAACCTTGATCGCGACGATGATGGAGTTCAGCGTGGCCGATTCTTGCGTGCCCTTGATAAGAACTAACGAGAGTATCGCCAGAATGAAAAGAGCCGGCGCGTTGATAATTCCATGCACGCCGGAAAGCGATGTTTCCATCGGTGAATGGCACCATTCGTACGGTATCCGGCCACCGAACAAGTTGTTCAGATACTCGCTCCAGGCAATAGAGAGCGTAGCCGCGCCAAGCGCATACTCAAGCACCAACGCCCAGCCGATGACCCAGGCGACAAACTCACCCATGGTTGCATATGCATACGTGTAGGCGCTGCCGGCAATGGGAAGCATGGCCGCGAATTCGGCGTAACAAAGTCCGGCAAAAGCGCACCCGACAGCCGCGACGATAAACGAAAGCACCACCGAAGGCCCCGCAGCTTCGGCCGAGGCTGCCGCTGTGCGGACAAAAAGTCCCGCTCCAATCACGGCTCCAATGCCCAGCGCAATCAAGCTGGTGGCGGTCAGCGTCCGTTTCAGGTCGCTGTGGCTGGCTTGCTCCAGCAACGATTCGATTGATTTCCTTCGTGTCAGGGTCATGAAATTACCCGCTACGTTACCATATCAGCGGCGTCGGACGGTACTCCGCGTACTCGAATAGTAATAGAACTCTGATGAAGAATCTCATTCTTTTAGCTTTGGTGGCCTCGGCGACCCCTGTCGCCCCTCCGCTGCCTGCCAACGTGGAACGCGCGCTCGCGGAAGTGAGGGCGAACGAACTAAAGGGTGATCTCTCGTTTCTGGCGTCGGATGTGTTGCAGGGGCGCTTTACGCCATCGCCGGGGCTCGAAGTGGCCGCCGAATTCATTGCCTCGAAGTTTCGCGCTGCCGGATTAGAGCCAGGCGGCGACCACGATTATTTCCAAATGGCGGAAATGGTGGACCGGCGTCTGCCCACCATGACCGCGAACCTTACGCTGTATTCAGGTGATCGCACCTTCCTCGTACCGGCCGGCGACTTGGCTGTGGAGGCAACGAGTCAAGCCGCGCATCTGGATCGTGTGCCTGTTGTTTTCTTTGCCACAAAAGACCCCGCGCTATTGAAAGGCGCAGATATGCGAGGCAAAGCGCTAGTTAGCGTTGAGGCAGATGCGCGAAATCTAAGCGGCGAGCAAGTCAGGGCAGAGAGGCGCAGGGCTCGGGCGTTTGATCAGGCAGCTGCTTTGTCCGGAGCGCTGTTGAGCCTTACCGTTTTGCATAACAAGCGCACGGTTTTTGGACCGCCGCACTTGCTCTTCATGGAACAGGCTACCGCCTCACGTACGCCAATGCTTGTCGCGCCCAGCGAAGAACTCGCGAAGTTTATAGCCGAAGCAAGCCATGAGGCGGCTACAATCTCTGTGGACATTCCCGCTCCGTTTGACAACAAAGTGATCGTGAAAAATGTCATCGGCGTTTTGCGCGGCACCGATCCAGCGCTCGCCAAGACAGCAGTGTTACTGACCGCGCACTATGACCACATTGGCACGGTGGAAACCGCTGGCCAAATGTCGATGCAGGCGGCGGGTGACTCGCTCGACCGCATATACAACGGAGCCAACGACGACGGCAGTGGCACAGTTTCTGTAATTGAAGTGGCGCGGGCGCTTTCCAAGATCGAACCGCGACCCAAACGGTCGATTGTATTTATGACGTTTTTCGGTGAAGAGCGCGGTGAACTCGGTTCGCAATTCTACGGCAAGCACCCGGTGTTCCCCATCGCTCAGACCGTGGCTGATTTAAATCTTGAGCAAGTCGGCCGCACCGATTCCACAACCGGCCGCCAACTAAGTAATGCCACCGTCACTGGGTTCGATTATTCCGATGTCACCACGTTCTTGACGCGCGCCGGAGAACGAGTCGGAATTAAAGTGTACCGCGACGCGCAGGGGAGCGACGAATACTTTACACGCAGTGATAACGACGCTTTGGCTGAGCAGGGTGTGCCCGCGCACACAATTTGCGTCGCATTTGATTATCCCGATTATCACGGCTTGGGGGATGAGTGGCCGAAAATCGACTACGACAATATGGCAAAAGTAGACCGCATGGTTTTGCTCGCTTTGCTCGATTTGGCGAACACTGAAAAAGAGCCTCAGTGGAACGCACAGAACCCTAAAACCGAGCATTTTCGCGCCGCACGCGCCGCCTCGCAAGGTGGCAAATAGGGCAGGGAACTTAGCTGCACGCTTCTGCGTATCTATGAATGTCATGATCAAATTCCTGCTCTGGTGCCTGTTGTTGATTTTCTGTTGGCCACTGGCGCTTGTGGCTCTGGTGCTCTATCCCATAGTGTGGTTGATTTTGCTGCCGTTCCGTATCGTCGGTATCGCCGTCGAAGGCGTTTTGGAACTGGTCAAGGGCATCATTTTCCTGCCTGGCCGATTGCTCCGCACGAGCAAGGCGTAGCGCGCAGTTCAACTACTTCTTCGACGCTGCCAGATGAGCTACAAACTCCGCGTGTTCCGGCGTCGCGAGTCCTCGTTGGACTACGGCGAAAAGCTCCAGCGTGTCGCGTCTCCAGAGCGCATCCGCTTTCAGCCACAATCCGGGAAAGCACCGCGAATGGAAGATTCCATCCGCATCCGGCTCCACCGGTTGATAGCGCAAATCCGGCATCAATTCCTTCCACAAAAACTGCTGTTTGCCTGCGTCTGCGATCAGATATTCGCGGACGCCCATACGTTCGTACAATTTCAGTTTTTTGCCAAGGTCGCGGCCGCGGCTGGACTTGGTGACTTCCACAATCAGCTCCGGAGCGCCCGCCGTAAAGTCACCCTGCTCCTGCGATTGGCCACCGAAGTCCGGAAGAATGCGAAGTGTGATGTCGGGCTGCGGTACGTTTCGTTCACCCATCAGCCAAGTGCCCTCCAAACCGGCCCAACATCCCGGAGTGTTAGCCGCGTATATGGCGAGCCATGCGGTCAACGGCAAATGAAAATCGGCGTGCGGGCGGCCAACAGGCGAGGGCATATGGACAATTCCGTCAATCAACTCGGCGTGCTTGAGATCGGGCATCGCCTCCCAGCGGCGCATAAACTCATCGCTCGTCAAATAGTCGCCTTCGCGCAACGGCGGGGGCAATCTGTGAGCGGCCATCGGCATCGGTTGAGTCTCCTGGTGATTCCTCTTCAGGTTATCAACTGCCTGGTGCCAAACTATTCGGGAGCACGGGCGGCTAACCGGCGGGCGAATGCAGCGTGTTCCGGCGAGCGGACGCCTTTCTCCACTGCTGTTCGGACGGAACGCTTCGGATTCCACAACGCCGCCGGATCAAGCCACAGGCCTGGAAACACGCGCGAGCGGAGCAGTCCGTCTTCCTGCGGCTTGATCTCGCGATAACGGCCCCGCACCAATTGCCGGCAGACGATTTGCTCTGTATCGAGAAGCACAGTGAGGTATTCGCGCACACCCGCGCTTCGATAGAGCTCAAGTTTGATGCCGAGGTCGCGCGAAAGGCTCGATCCGCTGACCTCCACGATCAGTTCTGCGGCACCAGCAGGATATGCGCCATCCATCCGAGAGTTGCCGCCATATTCGGGAAGTATCCGCAGGAAGAAGTCCGGCTGGGGAACGTCTCGGGGCCCCATCTTCCAAGTGCAGTCTATCTCGGTGTGACAGCCGGGGGTCGCTTCTTTATAGATCCACAACCACGGGCACATTCGACCTGGGCGTCGGAGTGCCAAACGCTTACCGGAGATGGCATGAAAAATACAGTCCCTTTTATCAGCTCCCCATGCTTCAACTCCGGCATCGCTTCCCAGCGGCGCAGGAATTCCTCGCTATCGAGCCGATCGCCCTCGCGCAAAGGCGGCGGCATAACATCGCTGTGGCTGGCATCGGAGTAGATCCAAAATCAGCGTAACATGCAATCAAAAGTGTGCCGTGAAAGAATAGCAAAACCATGTTTGTCCTGCACAGCTTACCCGTCGCCATCTTCTTTTGCTTCATCACCATGCTCGGTTGGGGTTCCTGGGCCAATACACAAAAGCTCTCCGGCAAAGATCAATGGCGCTTCGAACTGTACTATTGGGATTACGCCGTCGGCGTCTTATTATTCGGCCTCATCTTCGCCTTCACCCTAGGCAGCATCGGCGCGGGCGGCCAATCGGCGGTCGCGAATTTCCAACAAGCGAGCTATCACGCCATGTATTACGCGTTGCTGAGCGGCCTCGTTTTCAACGTCGGTAACATCATGCTGGTGGTCGGCATTGACGCAGCGGGCATGGCAGTTGCCTTCCCCCTGGGCGTGGGCCTCGCGTTAGTAATCGGCACCGTCAAGAGTTATTCGCAAACTCCTAAAGGCGACATCCCGCTCTTGTTCGGCGGCGTGATCTGCATTCTATTCGCCATGGTTATGTCGGGGTTAGCACATCGGAAACTGCCGCAGAGCGCGGGCAAGAAGCCACTACGTGGAATCATCTTTTCTGTTTTGGCCGGCTGTATTATGGGTTTCTTTTACCCGCTCCTTCAGCGCGCCATTTCCGCGAATTTCAACAATGACCCGATTCAACCCGGCATGCTTACACCCTACGTTGCGCTCGTGCTGTTCGGCGTTGGCGTATTCGCCAGCAATTTTATTGTGAACGCCATTTTCATGCGCGCCGGAAAATTGACCTACGCCGATTACTTCCGCGGCACCGCCAAACTTCATTTCATTGGCATTCTCGGCGGCGTGATCTGGATGATCGCTCTTTGCTTCAACGTCATCGCTTCCGGTGTAGCCGGACCCGCCATTTCCTACGCACTCGGCCAAGGCGCAACCCTTATTGCCGCCATCTGGGGTGTGCTGGTGTGGAAGGAACTCGCCGCTGGTCCAAAAGGCACCGGCATTCTCACCGGCCTGATGTTCGCTGGTTACGCAACTGGCTTGGTCCTTATCGGCTTTGCTACGCGCTAGGCACGAGACTATCGTATGATTTGGAAAGGAGCAAGTTCTTGGACGATAGAAACGCCCCAGCCACAAAAGGCGATATCGCAGACCTCGACGAGAAGTTCGAGCAGAAGTTTGACCAACTTCGCTCTGAAATGAATCACGGCTACGCCGACCTTGTAGAGCGCTTTTCTGACGTGAGACCCGCCTTCTGAAAGCCTTCCACGACTTCGCTCAGAGCAACCAGAAGCGTATGACTGAAATCGAAAGCAACGAAGCCGCAATCCGCAACCGGCTCGCCACCGTTGAAGACCGCTTACTGCAGGTCGAAAAGCGGCTCAATATGCCGCCCGCAGCCTATTCACACAAAACCCGATCACAAGCGTTCGCAAATTAGTTTTCCTCTTTTAACTCTCTCAAAACAACTGCCTTTGCCGCTTTCCCCGCAGGCATTTGCTTCACCACGCGAACAGCGTAAGGTAGTCTGAAGCCCGGTTTTACATTGGTCGGGAATCGCCGCAAGGTGTTCGAAGCGTTGGCCGACAGTTCTTTGGACAACGTGAATCACAACCAAGCTGGCCCATGCCACTGTTGCGAGGATTGGGTTCGTTTCGCAAAAACGCCCTTTCTTCGGCTGAACTTTTTATTTTCATCCGAAGGGATAGCCCAGCGGACCGTTGGCTTCGTTGCGTAAAAACGGTTTAAACGACGAGTGTCGTTTCGCAAAAAACGCCTTCTCTTCGCCTTTGGGGCAAATCGGCGTGCTCCCATTGAATATTCAACCTCACTGCGATCATCGGCGCGGCGGTTACTATGTAGATATGCCACTGCCACCCAACGAGGAGTTTTACCGGATCAAGAAGCTCCCTCCCTACGTCTTTGCCGTCATCAACGAGATGAGGGACAAGGCACGAGCAGCGGGCATCGACATTGTGGATATGGGCATGGGGAACCCCGACGGAGCGTCCCCAGAGCCGGTCGTCGAAAAAGCGATCGAAGCCATTCGTAACCCGCTGAATCATCGCTATTCTGTTTCGCGCGGCATCGCGCCGTTGCGGGAAGCGATTGTCGCCCGTTACGCCAAACAGTACGGTGTCTTGCTCGATTCAGAAACGGAAGCCATCGCCACCATTGGCGCCAAAGACGCCCTCGCCCATTTACTGTTCGCCATCATCGGACCCGGCGATGTCGTCGTCTCCCCTAACCCCGCGTATCCCATCCACCAGTACGGCGTCATTATGGCTGAGGGCGAGGCGTGCATGCTGCCCATGCCCGATGCGGCCACCTTCCTGGCTGAGTTGAAACATCTATACCGCACTGCGGCCAAAAAGCCCAAAGTGATTCTAATTTCGTTTCCGCATAATCCAACAACCATTTGCGTTGATTACGATTTCATGCGCCAAGTGGTGGAGCTGGCACGCGAATACGGTGCCTACATCGTCCACGATTTCGCCTACGCCGAACTCGGCTTCGACGGCTACCGGCCCCCCAGCATTTTGCAGGTTCCCGGCGCGGCCGATCACGCGGTAGAGATCTATTCGATGACGAAAAGCTACAACATGGCCGGCTGGCGCGTGGGTTTCTGCTTGGGCAACCGCAAATTGATTGCCGCACTAGCGCGCATCAAGAGCTATCTCGATTACGGCATCTTCCAACCGCTGCAGATCGCTGCCGTCACCGGTTTGCGCGAATGTGACGATGCGCCCGGCAAAATCTGTGCTGTCTACCAAGCCCGCCGCGATGTTCTGATTGAGGGCTTGCGCGAAGCCGGCTGGATAGTGCCGCCCCCCAAGGCTTCCATGTTCACATGGGCAAGGATTCCCGAGCCGTTTCAGAAGATCGGCTCACTCGAATTCGCCAAGGTTTTGATGCAGGAAACACAGTTGGCAGTCTCCCCAGGCATTGGTTTCGGCCCTATGGGCGAAGGCTTCGTACGCTTCAGCCTGATTGAAGATCACGAGCGGGTCCGCCAGGCATTGGCGAGGCTCGGCGAGTTCTTTAAGAAGCACGGTGTGCGCGCCCTCGCCACCCCCGAGCCCGTACACGTATAATTCTTGCAATGGCGGCGCGCGTTGAAGCCCCGTTTCCTGAGATTGTCGAGCTAACCAGCCTGACCGTGGCGGAGCTTGCTC
This sequence comes from Bryobacterales bacterium, assembly GCA_003167495.1. Taxonomy (GTDB): domain Bacteria; phylum Acidobacteriota; class Terriglobia; order Bryobacterales; family Bryobacteraceae; genus Bog-105. The sequence continues at coordinate 27,720 of PMSX01000204.1, forward strand.
CGTTGATGGAAGAAGAGATCTCGGAATGGCGCCGCTACTTTACGTGGGACTTCCGTCCTTCAGCTGATCTGCTGCGCCGTTTTCTTAATCTGCGTTCGCTGTGTGGTTACGCGCTACGTGTTGGGCGCACCGTGGTTGGCTATTCCTACCACGTCTGCGAAGGGCGCAAAGGACTCATTGGCGACTTCTATCTGCGGCGCGATTATGCCGACCCTTCGAATGAAATGATGCTATTGGGCGCTGCTGTGCAGGGCCTAATGCTGGTGCCCGGATTGCACCGCATCGAATCGCAATTGCTGTTACTGAATGCGCCGCCCGCGCAAACGCTGCCCTTCAGCCGGTTCTTGTCGCGGTATGAGCGTTATTTTATGGAAGTGAGCCGTGCCGCTGTCATGGCTATGAAGCCGCGCGCCCTGTCGAGCCGCGTCATTTTCTTGCCCTGGAGCGACGCGTTCCGCGAAGAAACTGCCCATCTGATGGCGAATTCTTACCACGGCCACGTGGATAGCGAAATTAATGATCAGTACCGTACCGTCCCGGGCGCCCGTCACTTTCTTACCAACATCATTCAGTTTCCCGGCTGCGGCCATTTTTCAAGCAAAGCTTCCATGGTGGCGATCGACAAGGTGAGCGGACACGTCTGCGGGGTCAGTCTGGCCAGCATGGTGTCTGAAACTTCTGGACACGTGACGCAGTTGTGCATTTTGCCGGATTCACGCGGTACGGGTTTAGGATATGAGTTGATGCGCCAATCCATGATGCGGCTGCTCGATCTGGGGTGCCAATCGATTAGCTTGACGGTGACGGCGGCGAATACGGAAGCGCTGCGGTTGTATGAATCGGTGGGGTTCAGTGTGACGTCGCTGTTTCCCGCCTTGGTGTGGGAAGGGTTTTAGCTCGCCTCTTCTGACGTTTTGGGGCGCCAATCTGCCCGCCATGCCAAACTGAAATCGCAGGTGCATGACTACGATACCGTTCTCAAATCCTTGCTAACGGATTCCGAAAATTCCATGTTTGCGCGGATTACCGGCGCCCACAGCGGCCGCTGGCTGAACGTTGAATTGCCAAGCGTCACCCAGACTCGCGTCGATCTGCTCTTCGAAACGCTTGAGATAGGCGCCGATCGCCGTCTCATCGCCATGGAGTTGCAGAGCACCAACGATCCCTTGTTGCCTCTGCGCATGGCCGAATACTCCCTGCGCGTCTATCGCCTTCACAAGCAGTTTCCAGAACAGTACGTTCTTTATGTGGGTACCGCCAGACTGAGCATGCCGGCCGCTCTAAAAGGTCCCAACCACTTCTGCCGCTACACCATCATCGATATTCGTAAATTCCGTGCTGAAACGCTCGTAAACAGTCCTTTCCCCGCTGACGCCGTCATCGCGATCCTGGCCCGCTATGCCGAACGTCCTGAAATTGTCCGGCGAATCCTTGCGCGAATCGCTAAAATAGGAAAAGGAGCGGCGCTCGACGCAGCTTTTTCCAAGCTAATGATTCTGGCTGGGATTCGAGAGTTGGAAGAGGTAGTCCGAACGGAGGCCAAACACATGCCCATTCTCAATGACATCATGAACCACAAAGTGATCGGCCCCGCCATCCGCCAGGGTATGGAGCAAGGTCGAGAGCTAGGCAGCCAAATAGGCAGGCACGAGGAGGCCCTTGCCATACTTCGACGTCTGATCACCAAGCGCTTTGGCCCGCTTCCGGCTCCCGCCGAAGACCGTTTGAGCAAGTTGTCCACCGCTGAACTTGAAGATCTCGGCGACCGTTTTGTCGACGCCACCACCCTAGCCGACCTGTTTGACCGCGCTTGATTCCCTTCCAACGTCCATGCGCATTAGAGGCCGGATAACGCCACTGCTTCTCCTCCGCCAAAGATTCCAATAAACGCAGTTGTTATCCTCGCTCATCGTCAAACTCAACCGGGAGAACCTGTCATGTTGATCGAACAGCAAATTGCCGAACGCCAAGCAAGGGCGACCAATGCCATCGCTCGATTGTTGGAGCGCCCCGCGGATAGTGCCCAATATGGCGATTACAAAATCAAGTCGAGCAGCGGCCAGACCTACCGTATAGCCCTGCGCGGCCCTAGCCTGTTCGAAAACTATTGCTCCTGCCCGGACTTCGCCGTCAATACGCTCGGAACCTGCAAGCACATTGAAGCCATGCTATCGCGGCTCAAGCCGCGGCGCCGCAAAACGTTGGAAACGGCAGCGTATCATCGCAACCGTGCATCCATATCGCTCAAGTATGGCGAGACCATCGAGGTATGGCTGCATTTGCCCGCCTCACCTTCGCAAGCCTTACGTTCGCTTGCGGCCCAATACTTCGATTCGGGAGCCCTTTTGGAGCGCAAACACTATGGGCAATTCGCCGAAGTGCTTGCTGAAATACAAAAGGCAGACGATCAAGCGGTCGTCTACAGCGACGTTCTGGATTACCTTGATCGCGAAAACGAACTGGCCGAGGGGGTCGAGTTGGAACGCAAACTTCTCGCGAAGTTGAAGCAAGGTAAAGATCCGGCCGCTGGCCTTCTAAGAACCGAACTACTTCCCTATCAGACGCGCGGCGCCGTCTTCGCCGCCTGCCGTGGCCGGGTGGTTCTGGCAGATGATATGGGCCTCGGCAAAACAGTGCAAGCGCTGGCCGCCACAGAACTGCTGCGCCGCCGCAAGGGCATCGAACGAGTGCTGGTGATTGCGCCCGCTTCCGTCAAATACCAGTGGAAAACGGAAATCGAAAAGTTCACCGATCACTCTGCGCAAGTTATCGACGGCCTGTTGCCCCGGCGGCAGGCGCAATACGCGTCCCGGTCGTTCTTCACTCTCACCAGCTATGAACTGGCGCTCAAGGATGTGCAGTACATGCACGACTTGAAGCCTGACTTGATCATTCTTGACGAGGCCCAGCGCATCCGCAACTGGACCACAGCCACCGCCCGCACCATTAAGCAACTCAAGAGCCGTTACGCCTTCGTCCTCACAGGTACGCCGCTTGAGAACAAATTGGAAGAACTCTTCTCCGTGGTCGAGTTCGTCGACGGCCGCAGATTAGGTCCCGCCTTCCGCTTCCTTCACGAACACCGCATGGAAGATGAGAAAGGTAAATTGCTCGGGCATCGCGGCTTGGACCGCATTCACGATCAGATGGCGCCAGTCCTGCTTCGTCGCACCCGTGCTGAGGTTCTCAAAGAACTCCCGGAGCGCACCGATCAGATCTTCCGTGTACCCTTAACTCCTGAGCAAGCCGAGCCATATGATCAGCAAAGCGACATTCTCGCCAAGCTCATGCGCAAGTGGGAACAACAAGGCCGGCTATCCGAGATCGATCACAAGCGCATTCTGTGCTGCATTCAAAACATGCGCATGCTTTGTAACTCGACATTTCTTTTTGACAAGATCACTCACCGTTCACCAAAGCTCGAAGAGTTCCGCGAAATCCTCACCGAACTCGCGATTGAGGAAAACCGCAAAGTGGTGGTATTCAGCGAGTACGAGCGCATGACCTATCTTGCCGGCCAGGAGCTTCGCAAATTGAAGATTGGCTTTGTCTCTCTCCATGGGGGCGTGCCTTCTCGCCAGCGTGGAGCTCTCATCGAGAAATTCCGCAACGATCCGGAGTGCAAAGTCTTCCTCTCAACGGACGCGGGCGGTGTTGGGCTCAACCTCCAAGCCGCGTCTGCGGTAATAAACTTCGAGCCGCCCTGGAATCCGGCCCGGTTAGAGCAAAGGATTGGGCGTGTTCACCGCCTGGGCCAGTCGCGGCCGGTCCACGTGATCCACATGCTTACTTCCGGTAGCATCGAAGAGCGTGTTTGGGAAACGTTGCGCCTAAAGAAGTCGCTCTTTGCGGGAGTGTTCGATTCGCCAACCGGTGAGATCAGCTTTGCCAAGCTCGGCCGCAAGACAGGCTTGGAACAGGTGAAGGAAATCTTTGCGGGTCAACCCAACAGGCTCAAACCAGCCGTCAAACCACCCCCTCCGCAGCCCAGCGCAATCGCAAACACTGGCGGTGCCATCGAGAGTGCCGTCGCTGGCTTGTTTGAGGCTGGCGCCAAGTTGATTGAGTCGATTGCAACTGAGGCTTCCACCAACTCTCTTGAACGGTTGTTATCCGGATTGTTTAAACGCGATGCCGTCACGCAGAAGCCCACGATATCCATTCCACTGCCCGAATCCCTCAGCCAGGAGCGCCTCGCAAAGGCGCTTTCAGGCTTGCTGCGTGCAAGACTGTAAACGCAGGTGCACGATTACGATACTGTTCTCAAATCCTTGCTCACGGACTCCGAGAACTCCATTTTTCAGCTCATCACCGGCGCACGCCATGGCCGCTGGCTCAACGTTGAATTGCCAGATGTAACTCAGACTCGCGTCGATCTCCTGTTCGAAGCCATTGAGGACACGCGCCGGCTGATTGCTATGGAGCTGCAAAGCACCAACGACCCAAACTTGCCACTCCGCATGGCCGAATACTCTCTGCGCGTGTATCGCATTCACAAGCAATTCCCTGAGCAGTATGTTCTCTACGTAGGCACCGACGAAATGCGCATCCCTTCTGCCTTGCTTGGTCCGAATCACACCTGCCGCTATACCATCTTCGATATTCGTGAGTGGGATGCTGAAACGTTCTTAAATAGACCTTTCCCCGCCGATACCGTCATCGCGATTCTCGCCCGCTATTCTGAACGCCCCGAAACCATCCAGCGGATCCTTGCGCGAATCGCTAAACTAGAAATGTCAGCACTTGCGGCGGCTTTTTCCAAGCTGATGATTCTCGCTGGAATACGAGAACTGGAAGAGGTAGTCCGAACGGAGGCCAAACATATGCCAATTCTCAACAACATCATGGATCACAAAGTAATCGTCCCTGCGATCCGCCAAGGCCTGGAGCAAGGTAGGCGGGAAAGCCGCGAAGCCGCCAAGCAAGAAGAAGCCGTCATCATACTCAGGCGACTGATCGCCAAGCGCTTCGGCACCCTTCCCACTTCCGTCGAAGATCGCGACCGCTTTGTGGACGCCACCAGCATGACCGACTTGTTCGATTGCGAGCCGAACAAGAAACGCGCCGGAAGCTACAACAGCCGCACAATCACAATCGTCATATCATCGTGCTGGTCCGCGCCCGCTGTAAACGCATCCACCCGTTCGAGGATATAGCTGGAAATGGTCGCCGCTGAACCGGCGGGACAGTTGCGAATCGCCTCCATCAGCCGTTCTTCATCGAACTCTTCTTCGGCATGATTCATAGCCTCGCTAATGCCGTCGGTAAAAGCAACGAGAACGTCACCGGATTGCAGTTCAATCTCTGTCTCTTTGTATGGAAAATCTGGGAATACTCCAATGACCGTGCCACCCTCTTCGAGTCGCAGAAATTCATAATCGTCGCCCTTCTTGCGGCGCAGCATCGGCGGATTGTGCCCAGCGTTCACGTAACGAAGTTTGCGCGTTACCGGATCATATTGCGCATAGAAAAACGTGGCGTAACGGTTGGCGGCAGACGCCTCATACACCAGCCCGTTGATGTGATGAATCATCTCCGATAACGTGTCGCATGGCTTGATCGTTTGTCCGCGCAAAGAAGCTTGCAGACTCGCCATCATCAAAGCGGCCGCAATCCCTTTGCCCGAGACGTCCCCAACGGCAATCCCCAGAGAGCCGGTAGCCAGATGAATGAAATCGTAATAATCGCCGCCCACGCCCTGCGCCGGCCGGCAATAACCCGCAAAATCCAGGCCCTTCACGAACGGCAATTTTTGCGGAAAAAGACGCTGCTGAACGTCGCGCGCAATTTCGAGTTCACGATCAAGCCGCTCCCTCTGCGCGATCTCGCGCCGGATGCTCTCTGTGAGACGAGCGTTCTCCAGCGCCAGCCCAGTCTGTGCTGCTACCGCGCCCAACAGTTGCAGATCGGCCCTGGAATATGGTAACTCAGACCGCTTCGAACCAAGGCTGATGATGCCCAGCATCTTGGCGTCGAGACTTACCGGCAAAAGCACCTGCGTCTCCAGAGCTTGCAGCGTGCTTTGTTCCACTTCGCTGGTCCCATGCACCCACGATTGCGGATCGTCAAAATAGACCTTCGAAGGTCCGTTCACCCGCTTGAGGGTGCGAATCGTAGACTCTTGCTCGGAGAGTTGCACCGCTGGCGCAACGCCGTTGAAGCCTAGCGCGTAGGCGGGTTGAAACAGTCCACCTTGATCGAGCATAAAGGCGACGCGCCGAACGTGCAAGGAATCCGCGATGCGGTGGGAGACCGTCTCCATGAGCCGTTTCGTGTCGCGTATCCCGGCAACGGAACTGCTGAGATCCGTGAGAATCCGCTCAGCGTTGTAAGCCTCGCGGAAGAATCGCCGATCGATCCACCGCCCCACCCAGCGAGCCAGGCGGCTGAGAAGAATCACCGCAACCGCCCCAGTCGCGAAAATAGCAATCCCTTCCGCACGGTGTTCACTCTGCTGAACAAGATGAATCGTAAGCAGCGCCACTCCAGTCACAAGCAAAACGCGCAAGACTTTGATGCCCGTGCTTGCCAGCGCATACTGCAGTCCGCTGCGCACCACCATGCGCACGTCCATCGCGCGTTGAACCACAATGACGTAGGCGATCGTAAGTGGAAAGAAAAGCAGCATTAGCAGGGCAGGCACGGCCAGCCAAGGCGGCATCATCGGCAAAAATCCCGCCTGCGCTAACGCAAATGGGATCAAAGGCGTGAGCGAGATGCCACAACCTACGCTCATCACGCGCAGGCGGCGGCTGGCGTCAGGAGATGTGAGGCGTCTCCGTTTGAGCGCCAGACAGATAAAGAAGGCCCAGACATAGCCGATAGAGAGAATGATGTGAGGCCCGGCCAAGGCACGGTGGAGCAGGTAGAGCCACCTCAAGTTCGCGAGGTGATTCCCCTGCATAAGGCTGCCGTGGATGCTGAGTCCGGCGAACAAAGCTGGCAGGAATGCAATGGCATAGATCACCCAACGGCGCTCTCGCAAAAAGGGAAACGGCTGCGGAAAGTAGAGGGCGAATAGCAGCATCCAAAGCGGCCAAGTGTTGCTGAGCACTGCCTGGTAAATCATCAACAATTCACGCCATGGCGACCAGATCGACCATGGGATAAACCGCCCTTCGGCAGCGAGTTGACCGAACGACGCAAGCATGGCCATCGTGATCCACGCCAGCGGATCGAGTGGACGCGCGAAAGCGATGTAGAATCCGACCAGCAGACAGATCACGGGCAGAGCAACCAAAACGCCGATCACATAGGTCCATAGAATCGGTGGCCGCGACTCAGGCCCGATCTCCAGTGGAATGGTCAGAGTTTTGGTCTGTGCGCCTTCTGTTCGTTTGACGGTCACCAACACCGTAACACCGGGCCGTAAACGCCCGTTCACAGCGGCGATGGTGGCGTGGCCTGTTACCGGTTCGCCGTCGAGCGCAATCACTTCGTCACCCGGCCTGAAGGCACTGTACCGGTAGTTAGGCTGAACACGGTCCACAATCGCGCTGTAGTCTCGAAACGAAAAGGGTAAGCGCAATGGTTGATTCGACTGACTAATCGCAAGGCCTGAGAAGATGCCTTGTGCGATCAGCGCCCAAAGCAGCAACACCCCGAGCAGGGCGTTTTGTTTGGTAGCCGATATTTTCATGATTCCAGACTTACGTCTATTGACGAAGCAAACTGCGTTTGTTGCTGTATAAAAAGTAAATAACGAGTCCTATGATGAGCCATACTACGAATCCCAGCCAAGCTAATAAAGGCAGTCCCAGCATAAGTCCCAGGCAGCACACGACAGATAAGATGGGTGTCACCGGGGAAAAAGGTACCTTGAACGAGCGCGGCCGGTCAGGCTGCGTCCGCCGCAAAATGATCACTGCACAGGATACGAATACGAAAGCGAACAAGGTCCCGATATTTGCAAGGTCGGCAAAGAAGTCAATGTCCATAATGCCTGCGGGAATGCCAACCGCTAAGCCCGCCAACCATGTACTGACGTACGGTGTCTTATATTGTTTGTGAACTTTTGAAAAAAGGCCCGGGAGTAAGCGATCCCGCGACATCGCGAACCAAATGCGCGCCTGTCCATATTGATAAACGAGTAGCGAAGAAAGCATCCCAAGCAGCGCGCCCACTGTCACGATGAATTTCAACCGGTCCATGCCGATGGCGGCGAGCGCATTAGCCACGGGAGCCGCATTATCTAGCGTTTTCCAGTTCACGATGCCGGTAAGTACAAGAGAGACGGACGTGTACAGAATGGTGCAGGCTATTAGCGTGCCAATAATGCCGATGGGCATATTGCGCTGCGGATTGCGGCACTCCTCCGCCGCCGTCGAGACGGAATCAAAACCAATGAATGTAAAAAACACGATGGCCGCCCCGCTTAACACCCCCGCGCCGCCATTAGGAAAGAACGGATGCAAATTGGAAGCCTTAACGGCATGCGCCGCGCCGAAGACGAACAACAATATTGCTGAAATTTTGATGGCCACCATTGCGTTGTTGGCCCGCGAACTTTCTTTAACGCCGCGTACCAAAATCCAACTCAGCGCCATTAGCACTAGAAGCGCGGGAAGGTTGAAAATCGCACCAGTGTATTTCATGTCGGCGATGATCGGGTGCGACAGAGTGAAGGGCAGCGCTAAGTTCACGTGGAAATGGAGATGAAGCAAAGCTACGAGGTGATTCGACACGTCATTGATATAGGTCAAGAGTTCATTGATGTATGCCGAAAATCCAACCGCGACCGTCATGTTGGAAACCGCATACTCCAGAATGAGATCCCAGCCAATGATCCAAGCAAAGATCTCGCCCAGCGCCGCGTATGCATAGGTATAGGCGCTGCCGGCGATAGGAATCATCGAAGCGAGCTCCGCATAGCACAAAGCTGCGAAGCCGCAGGTGAGGGCCACGACGATGAACGATAGCGCTAGACCCGGCCCCGCGCCAGGTCTGCCACCCAGCGTTGTAGCGGCGGAACCGTGCAAAAGCAGATCGAGCAGCGGCGCATTGAAGACTGAGGGAGTCATGCTTTGCTGGCCGGCCGCCGCCGTTCCGGTCACCGTAAAAATGCCAGCTCCAATAACGGCACCGATGCCGAAAGCGATTAAGCTCCACGGCCCAAGGGTGCGTTTGAGTCGCGTCCCCTCGGCTTGGGTGTCTTCTACCAGGGAATCGATGTCTTTCGTTTTTAGCAGTGATGACATTACTGCGAAGTATAGCGAGTAGGGCGAGGGACAGAGCCCCGTTTTACAATGAAAGTAGTCTTCAACTAAAGTCTAGTTCCATTGAAAGCTGTGAGTTCCAAACCACTTGGCCCATCGCGCAGAGAGTTTCTGTGCGCCGGTGCATCTCTCCTGGCAGCACGAGACGTTTTCTCTGCTCCCGCTCCCGTGCAGCCTCCGTCCGCCATCAAGCCGGACGAGGCTAAGTTCCTGGAGGACTGTGCTCACCGGTCGTTCGGATATTTTTGGGATCATTGGAGCCCGCGCACTGGCCTGGTGCAAGATCGCGCCGGTGTCGACGGTTCGCCGAGCGGGAACAATGTGGCCAGCATCGCAGCCACCGGCTTCGGCCTTTCGGCTATGTGCATTGCGGCCAATCGGGCTTGGGTGCCCAAGGAACAAGCACGCCAGCGTGTGCTCGCCACTTTGCGGTTTTTGTGGGGGCATGCCTTTCACGATCACGGCTGGTATCTGCATTTCATGGACGCCGATACCGGGCAGCGCCGCCTGAATTCTGAAGTCTCGAGTATCGATACTGCGTTGTTATTGGCCGGTATTCTGAACGCGGAAGGTTATTTTCCGGAAGACCGCGAAATCAGAACGCTGGCGCGCCAAATCTTCGAACGAGTCGATTTCGCCTGGATGCTGAACGGTAGTCCCAAGATTCTCTCGCATGGAGTGAAGCCGGGGTCGGGCTTTTTGGAGGCTCGCTGGCAAACCTATAGCGAGGCGTCCATTCTTTATCTACTCGCGATTGGCTCGCCGCGCCATTCCATTCCCGTCGATAGCTGGTATGCCTGGCTGCGGCCCGAAGTCCGCTTTGATAGCTGGCAGTTCATCAGCGGGGGTGCTCTATTTACTCATCAGTATTCCCACGCCTGGATCGATTTCCGCCATCTACGCGATGGCGATCCTTCGCTTGTCGACTATTTCCAGAACTCGCAGATTGCTACCTACGCGCATCGCGATTTTTGCATCAGTCTGAAGAACAAGTATGGCGATTTTGGTCCGAACATGTGGGGCGTGACGGTTTCAGACAGCCCGCTTGGTTACGTGGATTGGGGTGCGACCACTACTACCATGCAAAGTTCCGTAGACGGCACTCTTGTGCCGTGCGCCGCGGCCGGATCTTTGATGTTTGCCCCTGAAATTTGCCTGCCTGTTTTGCGCGAAATGTTCAACCAATATGGCGACCGGATTTACCGCCGGTATGGCTTTGTCGACGCCTTCAACCCGAACTGGAAGGACAAGAAATTTTGGGTCGATCACGATGTCGTCGGCATAGACGTCGGCATCACGCTCCTTAGTATCGAAAACCTACTGACGAGCAACGTGTGGCGCTACTTCATGCGCAACTCCTATATTCAAAGCGCCATGGAAAAAGTCGGCTTCCGCCTCTCCACTCCCGGCACCGGTATTCGCGAAGTAAGAACTGGGGCGAGCCGTGGATGAAACGTGGACAAACCACTCGCCCCTTTGCGTTCTAACACTAACGCCTTTACCTCTTACGTTGGCCCTTGGCGATCTTCTTAACCTTCTTCTTGTTGGCGCCGCGCGCTACTCCTGCGGCTCTCTTCGTCTTAGGCGCGGCTTTTTTCCGGGCGGCGCGCTTCAGCTTCTTACGTTCGTCTTTGTCAGTAACTTTCGTCGTATTCATTCTTCGATTTTTATACCTGCGTACTTTTCTACAATCTTCTTCAACCCGTAACCAGGGAAACTAATTGTTAGTTTCGCATCGTCGCCATCTCCTTCGCGCCGCAAAACCGTTCCGCGTCCGTATTTGGGGTGGTTCACAACTGTGCCGTTCTTGGCGCCCGGCGTGCGCGGGCCTGTTCCGCGGAACGCTGAAACAACGCGCGCAGGGGCGGGTAAGGGCGGCGCTGGCGGCTTCGGTTCAGGGCTGTTGACGCCGAGTCCCAGTTTTCCTTGCTCCGGACGGCGCGTCAATCCTGACGGCGGCGGCATGCCGCGTTCAGCGAAAAACTGCGCAATGTTGTCTACCGAGTTATAGGTCTTGCCGGTGAACAGATTACGTTTGGCCGAATCGCGTACTTCGTATTGTTCGGAATCCAGGTCTACTTCGCCGCCACGCATTCCACTCACAGGCGAGAGCCTCTGGCACAGACTCGGCGGTACCTCTTTCAGAAACCGCGAGGGCAAGCTCACTTCCGGTTGGCCTCCGCCAAACCGTCTCCGGTAGCGTGCGTTTGAGAGGTAGAGCCGCTTTTCGGCGCGCGTCATGCCCACATAACAAAGCCGGCGCTCCTCTTCCATAGCCGCTTCGGTAGTGAGTGAGCGGCTGTGTGGAAACAAACCTTCCTCCATACCCGCCAAAAAAACGTTGGGAAACTCCAACCCTTTGGCGTTGTGGATCGTAAGCAAAGAGACGGCGGCCTTTTCGTCTACCCCATCGGCATCGGCCACGAGCGCGGCATGGTCCAGAAACTCGGCCGCGTTTTCGCCTCTTTCAGCAGCCTCCGCTGCCGCATTGATCAGTTCTTCCAGATTTGCCAACCGAGTTTCCGCTTCCGGCGAATTGTCGCTCTTGAGCATCTGCTCATAACCCGTCTTCTCAAGAATCGCGCCCAGCAATTCGTGTACAGGCTGCTCACTGGCGATTTCCGTAAGGCGTTCAATCACTGTCACGAAAGAGCGCAACGCGGCATCCGCACGAGTAGGGAACGCTCTCGCTTCGATCATGGCGGGCAACGCCTTCCAGACGCTCATGCCGTTCTGCAAAGCGTATTGTTCCAGTTGTTCTACCGTGCCTTTGCCAACGCCGCGCGCCGGCGTGTTGATAATGCGCAACAACGCAATCGAATCCTGCGGGCTAAACAAAATCCGCAAATATGCGAGCAGATCTTTCACTTCGGCTCGCTGGTAAAAACTAAAGCCCCCCACCACCAAATACTTCCGTCCGTAGCGCCGCAACGCTTCTTCAATCTGGCGCGATTGCGAGTTTGTGCGATACAAAACCGCAACGCGGTCCAGCGGATTGCGCGAAATGATCTTCTCAATCGTGTCGGCAATGAACAACGCTTCGTTTTCCCCGTCGGGCGCTTCATAGTACCCGATCTTTGTGCCTTCTTCGGAATCAGTCCACAGCCATTTGCCCTTGCGTTCTTTGTTGTTGGCAACCACCGCGCTGGCGGCTTCCAGAATGTTCTTTGTCGACCGGTAGTTCTGTTCCAGCCGGATCACCACCGCGTCCGGATAATCGCGCTCAAAATCCAAAATGTTGCGAATATCGGCCCCGCGCCAACCGTAAATTGATTGATCTTCGTCGCCCACAACGCAAACATTCTTGCGGGTTTCCGTCAAAAGCCGCATGAGCTGGTATTGGCTCGCGTTGGTATCTTGATATTCGTCGATCATGACGAATTCAAAATTGCGGTTGTACATCGCCCGCAAGGCGTCGTCATGCTTGAGCAGCCGCACGGTTTCCAGCAGCAGATCGTCAAAATCAAGCGCATTGGCCTGCCGAAGGCGCTCCTGGTAAAGTTCGTAAATCTTGGCTTGCCTTGTGGCCTTCGGATCTGTCGCCGCTTTCAGCCAGTCGAGCGGAGATTCGTCATGACTCTTACCGTGGCTGATCCGCGAAAGCATGCCGCGGTACGGCATGAACTTCTCATCGAGGCCAATTTGCTTGTAGATCGACTTGATCAGCGCCACTTGGTCGTCGGCGTCGTAGATCGTAAACTGCCGCGTGAAGCCTTCGCGGATCTCGGCTAACGACGCTCCATCGCGGCGCAGAGTTCGCACGCAGAATGAGTGAAATGTGGAAACAACCGGGGTTTTCGAGCGCGAAGAATCACCCAATAGGTGATTTACGCGATCGCGCATTTCCTGCGATGCCTTGTTAGTAAAGGTAACGGCCAAAACCGCTGGGCCGGGAATGTGATGAGCCTCAATCAAATGTGCAATACGGTGGGTAATGACGCGCGTTTTTCCGCTTCCAGCTCCTGCCAGCAGCAGCAACGGCCCTTCAACGTGCGCAACTGCGTTGCGCTGTTGCGGATTTAGACCTTTCAGAAAATCCATGAATTATTTTTGAGGTGGGGGTAGGCGATTTCAGAATAGCACCGCTAGTGCACATCCTCCCCGGCGGTCGAAAACGCTTACCCATGTACTCTAGAAGCTAGCGGTGTCCCTCCCATCCATGTTCCGTCGCTCTGGCTTGTTTCTGGCTTTGTTAGTCATCGGCTTGCCGTGTATCTTGGCATTCGAGAAGACGAGTAAAGACCCGGCTTTTGCCGAGATTGACTCTATTGTCAAATCGCTTTCCGAGATTACCGGACTCACTGAGAAACACTCGGTGCCGTACGGCCGCATGACCAAACGCCAGTTGCGCCAGTTTCTCAACAAGCGCATCAAGAAAACGCTCAAACCCGATGAGATCCGCGCCGATGAACTGTCGCTGAAGATGTTTGGCTTGGTACCGCAGGATTTCGACCTGAAGAAATCCACCATCGATTTGCTGACTGAGCAGGCAGCTGCCTTTTACGACTACGACGAAAAGAAATTATTTCTGCTGGAAGATGCCAACGTTGGCGGTGAAACGACGACCCTGGCTCACGAGTTGTCGCACGCCCTCGCCGACCAGTATTTCAACCTCGAAAATTTCATGGAGGAGACGCCTAGCAACGACGATGAAAATCTCGCCCATACCGCGGTAGTAGAAGGGCAGGCGTCCTGGCTGATGATCGCTTACGAGTTGAAGCGTGGAGGTCAAAATCCTGTTCCTACTGAGGAGATGTTGAAGTCCGTGGCCGATTCCGGCGAATCTTCCATGACCGATTATCCGGTGCTCAAGAATTCACCGCTTTATATTCAGCAGTCTTTGCTTTTCCCTTACGCCGCTGGAACGCTTTTTTTCGATGCCGTCTACCACAAGCTCGGCAACGCCGCCTTTGCCGAAGTGTTTACCCACCCGCCGGCGAATTCCGCGCAGATCATTCACCCGGAAAAGTATTTTGGGCATGAAAAACCGGCCCAACCGGTGCTTCCGAAACTTTCATCGAAAGAAAAGGAAGTGACTGACGGCTCCATGGGGGAGTTCGATCATCAAATGCTGCTGCAGCAATATTTGGGCGCGCCCAGGGCAAACGAGCTTGCCCCGCACCTGCGCGGCGGCCAGTTTCGCATTGTGACACCGCATGGACGAGATTCGAAACCGGTCCTCCTCTACGCGGCGGAGTGGGATTCATTGGATAGCGCAGAGGAGTATTTTGAAGCCTATCGCAAAATTCTTCAGGCAAAGTGGCAACATTGCGAATTTATGGTCGAGAAGCCCAACATGATCGCCGGAACCGGCGACAACGGATCGTTCGTAGTATGGCTGTCCGGAAAGGTGCTTTCGAGCGTTGAGGGCTTGAAAGATCCCGCCGAGTGGCAACGCCTGCAGAGGGTAGGTGGCACTTAAGTTACACTGTTGGTTGGAGTTTCATCCCATGAAAACCATTCTTGCCGCCATAACCGCTACCGTTCTAATGGGTGTTTCACTTTTCGCCGCCGATACGGGAAACGTGCGCAAAGCGCCCGATTTCACGTTTACGCTTCCCGACAAAGGGCCGCAGCAGTTGAGCCAGTATCGCGGCAAGGTAGTGGCGCTGGCGTTCATGTTTACTACGTGTCCTCATTGCCAGGCAAAATCGAAGGAACTGACAAAGCTCCAAGAGGAGTTTGGCGGTCGTGGGTTGCAGGTCATTGGGGTGGCGACAAATCCCAACGCCGATTTGTTAGTCGAAAATTTCGTCAGGGATTTTAAGGTAGGGTTTCCGGTCGGCTGGGCGAGTGGGGATAAGCTAGTTTCCTTTATGGGTTTCGATCCGAAAGACCGTTGGGTCGTTCCGCAACTAGCCTTGATTGATCGCAAGGGAATCATTCACTACCAGACCACGGCGACCGAAACCCCGGAGTGGGACAAGCTGATGGAACCGGAATCGCTCCGCGCGCACATTGAAGAATTGCTTAATTTGGGCACCGGAGCAACTGCTTCCACAGCGCATAAGAAGGCGCTGACCGGCCTGGATGTGCCTGTCCGGTATTGACGTTAGTTTGTGAGAATGCGCCCGTAGCTCAGCCTGGATAGAGCGTTTGCCTCCGGAGCAAAAGGTCGTAGGTTCGAATCCTACCGGGCGTACCAAAAAATCGACAACTTAGCTGGAAGAGGTTCAATATCGCGTGACGCTCTGGTATGGTTGGCATACTCGTCGATACGGCTGCGCCACCTCGGAGCATTCACTTTGACGGGTTTCGGGCCTGCCGAAATGTGAGCACGTCAGTAGTGATCGTGCATCGTGCGCCTCGTCTTCGATTAAGCTGGTGCAGTTGAGACCCTCATTGACTAGCCAGGCGGCTTTAGATCTTATCGAGCACCATCAATGCGAACACCAGCGGCAGGTAGACAATGGAAATCATTAGTAAGCGGCGGGCGGCCCCATTAGATCTTCGAAACGCCAGACGGGCGCTAAAGAAGAAAAATCCCGCGCTCATTGCGAAGTCTAAGGCAAAATATACGAGACCGGCGTGGCCAGTCAATGTTGGGCTCAAGCTGACTGGAATGAGAACAAGCGCGGGCACGGCGGCTTGCCAGGACATAAAGTGTCGGCTTTGTTCCCCCCGGGGAAGAACCAGATATCCAGCCCGGGCGTAGTCCTCGCGATACATCCACGCTATGGCCATGAAGTGAGGGAACTGCCACAGGAACAGCATGGCGAAGAGTATCCATGCTTCGAAGCTCAACTTCCCGGACGCAGCAGCCCATCCGATCAGCGGAGGCGTGGCGCCGGACAGACCGCCGGCCAGCGTACAGAACGGCGTCTTTCGCTTGAGCGGCGTGTACAAAGCTAAGTAACTTCCCAGCGTGAGCAAAGCGATTAGACTCGCCAAGGCGTTGACGGTTAGGGCCAGATATGTGCCGCCTGCGAGGGACAGCAGGATACCCAACCAGAGAGCCGACGAAGGCTCGATCCTGCCCGCCGTTAGCGGCCGTCTCGCAGTCCGCCGCATCAGGGCGTCGAAACGCCGCTCAACGTACTGGTTCAGCGCACCCGCGCCGCCAGCGACCAGCATCGTTCCCAGCAAAGTGTGAGTGAGCAGCACGAACGGGAAGCCATGAGGCTCCGCCGGCAAACCCAGGCAGAAGCCGGCTAAGGTCGCGATTGCAATCAGGAAATTAATTTCCGGTTTGGTCAGGGCCCAATAATCGGCTGCTTTTGTATTGAACGTCACCACGCAGGGTTGTGGCCTGGCCGTTGTCATCGTATGCCTTTCCGGTAAGCTGGCCGTGGCCCCGAATAGATGTGCCGCAAGGAGTAGATCGAATCGGGGCCTGTGCCGGTGACCTTAGATTAGGCCGCTTTTTTCAGCAGTCCATGTGGATCGAGCACGAACTTCTTGGCAACACCTTTGTCAAAATCCGCGTAACCCTGTGGCGCCTGCTCCAGCGGAATTACCGTCACGTTCACCGCCTTTGCCGGGTGGGTTCTATCATTCAGGATCGCCATCATGAGTTGGCGGTGGTACCGAATGACTGGACACTGGCCAGTAAATAAGCTATGAGATCTGGCCCATCCGAGGCCGATGCGGAGGCCGAGTACACCATGTTGCGCAGCCGGGTCTTTGCTGCCCGGATCGTCAGTGACATAAAGACCGGGAATCCCGATCGCGCCACCAGCGCGAGTTACTTCCATAAGTCCATTTAAGACCGTGGCGGGCGCTTCTTGGTGTTTTTCGCCTTCTGCCTTCGCCTCAAATCCGACGCAGTCCACGGCCGAATCCACTTCCGGCACACCTAGTATCTGAGCGATGTGCTCACCGAGTCCCGCCTTAGTCCGCAAATCGATCGTTTCGCATCCGAAGCTTTTGGCTTGCGCAAGCCGTTCGGGAATCATGTCGCCGACGATGGTCACGGCTGCGCCCAGCAAACGGCATGCCTCTGCGCACGCCAGGCCGACCGGACCCGCACCGGCAACGTATACTGTGGAACCGGTGGTGACACCCGCCGTAACAGCGCCGTGATAGCCGGTTGGGAAAATATCGGATAGCAGGGTCAGATCAGTGATCTTCTCCATTGCCTTGGCTTTATCTGGAAACTTCAGCAAATTGAAGTCGGCATATGGGCACATCACGTAGTCGGCCTGCCCGCCAATCCATCCACCCATATCGACGTATCCATAAGCTCCACCAGGGCGGCCTGGATTCACGTTCAGGCACACGCCGGTCTTCCCTTCTTTGCAATTGCGGCACCGTCCGCAGGCGACGTTAAACGGAGCTGAAACGATGTCCCCGAGTTCGAGGAGTTCGACGTCGGCTCCTTTCTCGACGACTTCGCCGGTGATCTCATGACCGAGGATCATGCCTAGCGGGGCGGTCGTACGGCCACGCACCATGTGCTGATCGCTGCCGCAGATATTCGTCGCGACCAGCTTCAATATGACCGCATGTTCCAGCTTGCGTCCGTTGTGCTCCAGCTTTGGGTAGTCGATTGTTCTCACCTCGACCTTGCCCGGGCCGACATATGCCACACCACGATTTCCTTGCATTGATTTGCTCCTTTGTATCTATACCGTTCTCTTGTTGCGGTGTTCGGGAGAGACTTCAAAACGCCGCGGCCCCAGCTTCAGCTACAGCATGGTCTTGTTCGCCGGAGCCGCCACTAACGCCCACCGCGCCGACGACCTTCCCATCTCGCTTCAAGGGAATCCCTCCAGCAAAGATCATCACGCGCCCGTGATTCGATACGTGGATGCCGAAAAACTGATCCCCAGACTGGGAGTTCTTGCCCAGATCCTTTGTGGTGATGTCGAACGCTCGCGACGTAAAAGCTTTGTTGATTGAAATGTCAATACTCCCGAGCCAAGCTCCATCCATTCGCACGTGTGAGACGAGGTTGCCCCCTTCATCGACAACCGCGATATTCATGGGTTGTTTAATCTCGTGTGCCTTCTTCTCAGCTGCCGCCGTTATTTTGCGGGCGTCCGCTAGCGTCATAATTGTTTCTCCTTGTTTCAGGCTCTCGAGCCTCTCAGGACTTGAGAACTACCAGCCGGAATAGACTTATGCAACTATCGAACCAAAGGAGGAAATGCGGATTTCCCGTTCCATTATGTACAAGCAATTCACCTACTCAGTCATCTGGTCAGTCTTTAGAAGATTGATGAAAGGTGCAATGTCAACTCTCGTGTTGATATAGCACCTTTCAACGCCGGGCTATGACTCTCGCGGGCCTCGATAGCTGGCGGTTTATCGTCATTTGGCCGCCACGGTATTGCTTTTTTCTCTGGTCGATGAATTGCTGCTTTCCTTGCTAGAGGAATTCGATGCTTGTTGTATTCGGTTTACCCTCCCGCTTAGCCAGGTGGATCGTGCCGCTTGCCTTTGCGCCCTTGCTCGGCAATCTGACTGGATGCGGCTCGGGAGTTCACGCCCAATCTAAGGAACCTGTCGCGCTCACTGTGAAGGCGCTTAACGAGCCTCCAGCGGAAGATGGCCAATGGGTGATGCCCGCAAAAGATTACGGAAGCACACGCTATAGCCAGCTCACCGATATCAGCACCAGCAATGTAGGAACGCTGAAGCTGGCTTGGACATTCTCCACGGGAATGCTCCACGGCCATGAGGGTGCGCCGCTCGTGGTTGGCGACACAATGTATTTGACAACCCCCTACCCCAACGTTCTTTACGCGCTGGACCTAAGTAAAGGAGGGACCGTTAAGTGGGCATACAAGCCCAACCCTGTCGCCTCGGCTCAGGGTGAGGCGTGCTGCGATGTCGTGAATCGCGGCGCGTCCTACTCGAACAATCGTATCTTCTTCAACAGCCTGGATGGGAACGCAATTGCCGTCGACGCCCAAACCGGAAAGGAGATCTGGAAAACCAAAATCGGCGACCTCAATAGAGGGGAAACCATCACAATGGCGCCTCTGGTCGTAAAGGATCGTGTCCTCGTAGGCGATAGTGGCGGCGAGATGGGCATTCGAGGAAAGCTGTCGGGGCTTGACATAAACACCGGCAAGATCGTTTGGCAGGCCTTTACTTGCGGGCCGGACAAGGATGTTCTCATCGGCCCGAACTTCAAGCCATTCTACGAGTCTGAGCGCGGAAAAGATTTAGGTGTCGCAACTTGGCCGAAGGATCTTTGGAAGATTGGTGGCGGCTCGGTGTGGGCCTGGATCTCCTACGATCCTGAATTGGACCTCATCTATTACGGAACTTCGAATCCCAGTCCCTGGAATCCCGAGGTGCGGCCGGGGGACAACAAGTGGACGTCGACTGTTTTCGCGAGGCATCCCGAGACCGGCGAGGCGGTCTGGGCTCACCAATACAGCCCTCATGATAACTACGATTACGATGCTGTCAATGAGCATATACTCGTCGATTTGAAGATCGACGGTCGAATCCGCAAAGTGCTCCTTCATCCCAATCGCGACGGCCGCATGTATGTTATGGACCGAGCCACCGGTGAAGTGTTGAGCGCAAATACATTCGCTTACGTTACGACCACCACCGGCGTCGACATGAAAACCGGCCGGCCACTTGACGTTAAATCGCTGACGCCGGGTTTTGGCAGAACCGTCCGCGGCATTTGCCCGGCGGCTCCTGGAGGAAAGGATTGGCAACCCTCTGCTTATTCGTTTAAGACGGGTCTTCTTTACATGCCGCAAAACAACTTGTGCCAGGAAGAGCAGGGCGTGGAAGCAAATTACGTATCTGGAACGCCATACGTCGGCGCAATTGTGCGGATGTATGCCGCCCCGGGCGGAAACCGCGGTTTTTATACAGCATGGGATCCAGTGGCAGGTAAACCGGTCTGGCAGATCAAAGAGAGGTTTCCGGTTTGGAGCGGCACTGTGGTAAACGCGGGCAACGTTGCGTTCTACGGCACGATGGATGGCTATTTCAAAGCAGTGGACGCCACCAATGGCAACCCGCTCTGGCAGTTCAAGGTCGGCTCCGGTATCGTGGGCCAGCCGGTCATCTACAAGGGACCCGACCACAAGGAATACGTAGCGATCTATTCCGGTGTGGGCGGCTGGTCGGGAGCCATTGTGCCCGGCGAGCTCGATCCGCGCGATGGAACCTCAGCATTGGGTTTCGTCAACGCTATGTCGGATCTGCCTCAATACACAACGGCAGGGGGGACTCTCTATGCGTTCACGCTTCCTTAACACGCTGTTGGCGTTCTCGTTTTTGGGCGCGACGGCGAGGATTTACGCGGCAGAGGATGTCCTGCGAGTTTGCGCGGACCCGAACAACCTGCCGTTTTCCAACGCACAAGAACAGGGGTTTGAGAACAAAATCGCCTCCCTCCTGGCCAGCACCCTGCATGAGACCCTCAGCTATACCTGGTGGGTTGAACGCAACAGCCTTGCGAAGAACACGGTAAACGCAAACCGCTGCGACGTATTGCTGGGGGTGCCTGCCGCGTTTGAGCATGTGGCAACCACCAAGCCTTATTACAGGTCTACTTACGTCTTTGTCTATCGACAGGACCGGCAACTCCATTTGAAATCGCTGTACGATCCGGCGCTGGAGCGGCTCCACATTGGAGTTCACATGCTTGGCAACGGATTTTGTCCGCCTGAAGTTGTGCTGGCGAGGCGCGGTATCCGCTCTAACGTGACCGGATATAGCATGCGTGGGTCTTATGGGCAGGCAAACCCGCCCGCCCGGTTGATCGAAGCAGTCGAAAAGAAGGATGTTGACGTGGCGATTGTTTGGGGACCGTTGGGCGGATACTTTGCGCAACAGCAACCTGCACCGCTCGTTGTTGTGCCTGTCTCCCCTGACCACCTTGGCGAGGTCCCATTCAGTTATGACATTGCGTTGGCTGTGCGAACACGCAATGTAGCGCTTAAAGACCGTCTGGATAACGCACTGACGAGCAAAGCCAAAGAGATTCGGGCGATCCTCGTTTCCTACGGCGTTCCCGAATCAGAGACCACAAAGGAGTGAACATGCGGGCGATGAGTCTAGCTGTGCTTTTGGTGCTGACTGTCTCTTGTAAGCGAGAACAGCGTCAGCTGCGCGTGGAACCGGACCAGCGAGCAGTGTCCCTGGAAGCCCGCGAGGGTGAGATCCAACCGGGTGGACCTGTGCAGGAGCTTGTCGTGAAGAATCCTTATGAAGGAAATGCGGATGCCATCGCCGAAGGAGAGCGTCTTTACGGTTGGTATAACTGCTCCGTTTGTCATGGGACGCACGGAGGTGGAGGTATGGGCTTGAACCTGCTTGCCCCCGCGCTAGTCTATGGCGACGCATCCGATAACCTCTTCGACACCATTAACAAAGGGCGCCCCAAAGGTATGCCGTCATGGGGAGGACGCATTCCGACGAATCAGATTTGGGAGATTGTCACCTTCATCCGCTCACTGAGGGGCTTGGAGCCGAAGGCGGTGACACCGGCCCGCGAAGAAGCTTTGCAGTATCAATCTCCGGCAGGCAGCAGGTAGGTAGAAGTGTACGATCAATTCGTTTTGCCAATAATATTGGCCTCGCTTCCGGCTTCAATCAGTCAGTCGGCTCTTTACCCCGCGGGGCCGCAAGCTGCCAAAGTCTATCTTCTCTGGGAAATCTTTGGCTGGCTTTTCGCAGCTATCTGGACAATCGTCATCGGTTTCCTGCTGGTGGCACTCTTCCGCCGGCACCGCGCCGCTGTGTTGGCGCCCAACGCCGGTGAAAGAGCGGTTGCCGTGGCGGGAAGCATCACCATCGGGATCCTGTTTATCCTCATCATCGTCAGTTCGGTGGCGGCGCGCGATATTCATGCGAGCCACGCGCCCTCCGATGAGCTGAGAATCCACGTCATTGGACGCCAGTGGTGGTGGGAATTCCAGTATCAAAACGGTTCCGCGGATCACTTGCTCACCACCGCAAATGAGTTTCACATTCCGGTGGGCCGCCGGGTGCGCTTCGAGGTCACGTCTAACGACGTGATTCACAGCTTCTGGGTCCCCAATCTGTCGCCAAAAATGGACGCTATCCCGGACCACTTCAACACGATTGCTTTTCAGGCCGATCGCGAAGGAACGTATCGCGGCCAGTGCGCCGAGTTTTGCGGGCTACAGCACGCCCATATGGGCTTCATCGTTGTTGTCGAAAGCCCGGACAAGTTTCAGGAGTGGTTCAAGAATCAGCTAACACCGTCGGCAGAGAATCTCACTGCGGAACAGCAGAAGGGCCGGCAGATTTTTCTCGCTTCACCTTGCGTGATTTGCCACTCGATTCGCGGAACGGACGCTTTCGGTTCTGTCGCTCCTGATCTGACTCACCTGGCGAGCCGGAGCACGATAGCGGCAGCTGAACTGGAGAATACGCCCGGCAATCTCAGCGGGTGGATTACCGATTCGCAGCGGCTTAAGCCAGGCACCAAGATGCCGCCCATCGACATCGCTTCTCAAGACATGCAACCCCTGCTCTCGTATTTGGAGGCTCTCAAGTGACACCCGTCAGCCAGCAAACGCCCGTCGACCGCGAGAATTTGGAACTCGCGCGGACTTGGGCGCCGCCTACCGGTCCTTTTCGTTGGTTCCGGGAAGTAAATGCTCAAGTCATCGGCAAGCGCTATATCGTCACCGCGTTTATCTTCTTTCTTATCGCAGGGCTCGAGGCGCTCTTGATTCGAGTACAACTCGCCGCACCTGAAAACCACTTCCTCAATCCCGATCTCTATAACCAGATTTTTACGATGCACGGCAGCACCATGATGTTCCTCTTCGCGGTGCCAGTTCTTGAGGGATTCGGCGTATACCTCGTACCTTTGATGTTGGGTGCACGCAACGTCTCACTGCCCAGACTGAACGCGTTCGGTTATTACATTTATTTGTTTGGTGGAATCTTCCTCTATATCGGGCTGCTTACGAACACAGGTCCGGATGCAGGCTGGTTTTCCTATACGCCTTTGTCGGGACCGCAGTTTTCTCCTGGTGAGCGGCTGAATTTCTGGACGCAGATGATTATCTACACGAACCTTTCGGCACTCTGCGTGGCCGTGGTCATTATTGTGACCGCGTTAAAGCAGAAGCCACCTGGAATGTCTCTGAACCGGATGCCCGTGTTTGTCTGGGCCGTGACCATCCAGTCTTTCATGGTGCTCTTCGCCATGCCGGTGGTGGTGGCCGCGAGCACCATGCTCTTTCTCGACCGCCGGATCGGAACCAATATCTTTAATTCCGCGCAAGGCGGCGACCCATTACTTTGGCAACATCTGTTCTGGTTCTTCGGCCATCCGGATGTGTATATCGTCTTCATCCCCCCAATGGGAATGATTGCGGAGGTTGTGGCTACTTTCTGCCGTCGCCCGCTGGTGGGCTATCAGGCAATTGTGTTGGCCGAAATCGCCACGGGTTTCATCAGTTTCGGTTTGTGGGTGCACCACATGTTCGCCACTGGAATTCCGCAGCTGGGTGAGGCGTTCTTCACCGCGGCGAGCATGATGATCGCAATTCCTACCGGCGTTCAGATTTTCTGCTGGATCGCCACCATTTGGACGGGAAGGCCGCGTCTGGAAGTGCCGATTTATTGGGCCGCAGGCGTCGTCGCGACCTTTGTCATTGGCGGGTTGAGCGGCGTGATGATGGCTGCAGTTCCGTTCGACGTGCAAGTACATGATACGTTCTTCGTGGTTGGTCATATTCACTACGTCTTGATTGGGTCAACCGTGTTCGGGGTCATGGCCGCGCTCTATTTCTGGTTTCCAAAAATGAGCGGCCGTCTGTTCAACGTCGCGCTGGGAAAATGGAGCTTCTGGCTGTCATTCATAGGATTCAATGTGACGTTCTTTCCGATGCACGTGCTCGGACTGCTCGGCATGCCCCGGCGCATTTACACGTATCAGCCCGGGCTGGGCTGGGATGGTTTGAACCTGCTTTCGACCGTGGGCGCATTCATCCTCGCCACCGGATTCCTGTTGAGTCTCGTGAATGTGTTGAAGTCGTTAAGGGACGGAAGAGAGGCCGGCAGTAATCCCTGGGATGCACCAACAATGGAGTGGAGGACGCCATCCCCTCCGCCTTCCTACACTTTCCTGGAGTTACCGGTTGTGTGGGGCAGCGGACCTCCGTCGTGGGACGAAAAGCCCGAAGGAGCCGTACGGGGACTTGATCCTTCGCGGCGCGAAGTTCTGATCACGAAGATCGTTGATGCTTCTCCGGACCATCGCTACATCGTTCCGGGACCGAGCATATGGCCTTTCCTGCTCGGCCTTCTGGGTGCTCTTACTTTCGCTGCAATCGCGTTCTATATTCGCTGGGCGCCCATCGGCGCGGGCCTGTGCGTGTTGGCGCTGATCGGGTGGTTTTGGCCCTCCCGAGGCTCGGTAACTGACACTTTCGGAGGCGCTGAATGAATAAACACGACGTAGATGCCAGCCATTTGCCGACAATTGGGTTCGGCGCGCGCGCCCCGGTCTGGTGGGCCGGGATACTCTCGATGATCATGCTGAGCACGATCTTTGCGCTCTTATTCTCGAGTTATTCTTATCTGCGCACCGGCTTTTCCAGTTGGCCGGCCCCGGGAGCGCCGACGCCTGACTTGGTTCTCCCGACCATCAGCCTACTGGTGTTGCTGACCGGTTGTGTCCCGACGCATATGGCAAGTAAGGCGGCGCAGCGAGGCGAGCACCGCAAAGCTGGTTCCGGGTTATTCATCGCCCTGATTTTGGCCGGTATATTTCTGGCTTTGAGATTCCTTACCTTCGCGCGTCTTGGATTTACCTGGTACACGAGCGTGTACGGCTCCCTGGTATGGATCGTTTTGGGTTTTCACACGCTTTTGGCAATCGCGAGCGCGGCGCAAACCTGCATCGTCTTCGGGACCCTGGTTGGTAGCGGATACCGCGAGAAACAGCGGCTCGGAGTGCAGATCGACGCAACGTATTGGTACTTTCTTGCCTTAAGCTGGATACCTTTCTATTTTCTGTTCTTTGTGTATCCGAACATTCAGGGGAGTTGATATGTCGAATGCCGCTTCAGAATCTATTCGCGCGCACCACGCCGGTCCGCTTTGGCTCAATCTGATTCCAGGCCCGGCAATCTGGGCTATTCAGGCATCCACTAATTACGCCCTCGTCCAATACGCATGCACATCCGAGATTGCCGCAGCGGCGATCCATACAATCGGCATCGCGGCGCTGGTAGTGCTCGCCCTTTGCATGGCTTCAGCCAGGCGCAGATATAAAGCGGTATCGGTTCAATCGGAGAACGTTGACGTTGAGGCTTGGCCGCCTCAGCGTTGGGTGCCGGCAGCCGGCTTTATCCTGTGCATGGTCTTCTTTGTGGTGACTCTGGCGGAGACGATTCCACCTTTTATTGTGAACCGATGCGAATGAATTTCAAATGGACCGTTCTGCTGGTCTTCGCGAATTTCGCGTCCGCACATCCGGGCGAACGTCTGGAACCGCATGATCTTTGGACGGCATGGGAGTTTGATCCGGGCGTGGTTATACCGCTGGTGTTGAGCGCATTCCTCTACTATTTTGGTGTCTACCGCAGCGGCTCGATCCCCCGGTCGCATATAGCCGCTTTCACAGCCGGGTGGCTGTCGTTAGTAGTGGCGCTGGTCTCGCCGCTGCACCCGCTCGGCGAGTCTTTATTCTCCGCTCATATGACCCAGCATGAAATTCTCATGCTCATTTCAGCGCCGCTTCTCGTACTGGGCCGGCCCATGGTTCCGATGCTGTGGGCGCTCCCCATCTCGTGGCGACGCGCCTTGGGGAGCGCGGCAAAAGCACCTCCTGTCCACGCCGTGTGGCAGACAATTACATACCCGCTGGTTGCGTGGGCAATTGAACTCGTTGTTTTGTGGGGCTGGCATCTACCCGCTCTTTTTGAAAGGACGCTGACCAGTGATCTTGCCCATGCTGCCCAGCACGCCAGCTTCCTGAGCGCGTCACTTCTCTTTTGGTGGGCTGTCTTCCAGGGAGGCGAACGGCGTTTCGGTTACGGGATGTCGGTGATGTACCTCTTTACAACAGCTGTCTACTCCGGCATTCTGGGCGCTCTGCTTACGTTCTCACAACGCGTGTGGTATCCGGCATATAACGGATCAACGGCCGTTTGGGGTTTGACACCGCTCGAAGATCAGCAGATTGGCGGGCTTATTATGTGGGTCCCCGCGAGCATCGTGTACATTGTCGCGGGTTTATGGTTATTCGCACTTTGGCTCGCGGAGTCGGATTTCCGATCGGCGCAGGCGAGCGCACGAAACAGCATATGAAATGGATATTGGCAGCTGCTTTATTACTCCCTCTCATTTCGGTCTCATGCTCTGAGCTACTGGAACCAGCGGATGCTCCAGATTTCGGCGGCGATGCCGGCCGCGGGAAAGAAAAGATTGCCTATTACGGCTGCGGTTCGTGTCACACGATCCCCGGAGTCATCGGGGCGCAGGGACTCTTAGGTCCGCCACTCACTGGCGTCGGAAACCGCGTCTATCTGACAGGTGTTCTGCTGAATAACTCGGATAACATGGCGTTATGGATCCAGAATCCGCAAGCGGTGAACCAGCTTACTGTGATGCCCAACCTACATGTTACGCCGGGCGATGCTAATGACATCGCCAGCTATCTGACCAGTCTGCGATAGGTTGGCGTCGGGTGGCGTCTATTTCCAATCGGCGTCTGGCACTGTCCTGCTGATACGTCTCGGCCCTCTCTTTCACCGCCCAACTTCTAGCCGAACCGCGACTGTTAAGGAGTCGGCAACGCCGCTCTCGTTTTGAGGCAGGACGGCAATTTTCCCGTTCACAGCTCTCGAAAATAAATCTCGGATTTTTTTACTCTCATCCCCTCAACCACTTACCGCCAAATCTCCCTTCCAAATCTCCTCACCATAGTTCGTTTTCACCCCTCCATTTGCTACATTCCTGTCAGGCCCGGCAGGGTGTTTACTCTGCGCGGGCCATTTCCGTTTCTGGCGCCTCGCAGCAAATCGGAAAAAGGAGAATCCAAATCATGACCACCGCATCCGCCGCCCAATTCGCCGCCAACCGTACGAACGCCCAATCCTCCCAGGGTCCAACCACTCCTGAAGGAAAGGCGAAATCCTCCATGAACGCCGTCAAAACCGGATTAACCGGCCGCACGGTCCTCCTCCCTTCCGACGCCGCCGCCATCTACCAACAACACCTCGACAGCCATTCCAAACAATTTGCCCCCGCCACCGACGAAGAAAAATCGCTCGTCCAAACCATCGCCGATTTCGAATGGCGTCTCCTCCGCATCATGCCTCTCGAAGCCGGCATTTACGCCATCGGCATGCGCGAACTCGCCAGTATGTTCCCCGAAGAATCCAATCCCCTCACTCGCGCCGCTCTTATCCAGGCACAAATCTTCCTCACCTATCGCAAGGACTTGACCAATCTCTCTCTTCAGGAACGCCGCCTCCGTAACCAACGCGACACCGATATCGCTCAACTCGAAAAGCTCCAAAGCGAACGCCGTACCAAACAAGCCGCCGACCTCAAACGCGCCATCGCCCTCTACAAATCCGCCCAACAGCGCAACATCTCCTTCGATCCAGCCGCATTTGGGTTCGTTTTTTCAGTTCAGGAAATCGAGGTGCACATCCAGCGTGAACAGGCCCTCGCCGCCCTCGGCATCACCCCAAAGGTCGCCTAAAGTAGCTGAGCCTGGAGTTTCTACATTTTGGTTGCAGGACAAACATCTTCTCACCACACTGCTTGGCTCAAAGGTGGGGCAGGCTTCAGCCTGTCGAGGCGGAGCTCCGCTCCGCCGGTCGCCGAGATGATTATCGGCGCGGCAGACACGAGTGTCCGCGCCACAAATGGCCAAGAATGGCCCCACGAAAGCGTGACATTCAGCGAGTAGAACCTACGTGCTCTGTCGCCGCTGTCACGTTTGTACCGGTGGCGTGCAGCCCGCGTCCCGGATAATGCTATCTCCCTGCCTAAACGGACGGTCTCCAAGTACGCTGTGAGTTTTTTATCTGGCGGCCACTTAACGGTCTTTTCGATTCGCAGCACCAGCTTATGACCCGTAGCGCGATTTTCCGCTCCAAACTCCTGATAGGCGTTGGCGTAAAAGAACCAGCTACCGCTGTTCCAAACCATTCCGGGCCCTATTGCACCCACTTGTTCAGGCGAGTTGTGAAGGGCCACAGCGTCAATCTTTCCATCGGTAATCTGCTTAAGGTAGTAGGCGTTAGGGCCGATCCACAGGCCTTTCCAAATTCTGTACGCAGCCGTCGCGTTGAAATGAATGGCCTGGCCGGCCTGAGTGGATCGCGCGCCTGTAATCATTGGAGGATCATTGTTTGCGGAGTTCCAGAGGTAGTGAACCCGCCAACTCGTTTCAAGCCGTTTTGCCGGAAACGCGGTGATCGAGTAATACGGATGAACGGTGAAGGTGTTGGCCCCGATATTAACGTTAGACGTGCGCGAATATTGCCCCGTCGGCAGGTCGAAATCCGCCACTACGCGCTGGTCGATTGCAATACCCAAAACTCGATGTTCGCGCCATTGCAGAATGAACGGCGATACCGTCGTGCTGCCCAAGCCTACCGCCTCTCCCCGGGCTCCGGCATTCACATGCGCTACTGAGAGGACAACTTCCACTCCGTACCAGGCTCCAAGAAATTGCTTAGGGCCCAGCCATGCAATGTGTGTCAAACCGCTGATGCTGTTCACTGCACCCGCGTCCTGCACGGCGTTTCCGGCTGAATCCGTGATTCGTCCGTCATGTGCCGCATCCCCAATTTGCTCGACGACGAAGCCCGGTCCCGCTGGTGCGTCGAGAAAGCTGGTATCGCCAAGGTTGACGGCCGGCTCTGAAACGTGGCTCTGACCCGGCAAGGAATTGGACTGGAGGCCGATCAGCATAGCTACGTGCAAAAGTCTGGTCAACCAACGGGCCCTCTCTCTGAACTGGCTTACTGCGTAAGCAAGCAAGCCGAATACGAGGACAAACACTGCTGCCGTAAGCGCGAGCACGAAGAGAGATAAGCCATGGCTCGATTGCGCCGGAGTTGAAACCGGACTGAATATGCTTGTTGGGCTCGAAGGTCCGTGCGCGGGGTCATCGAGAACGATTCTGGCCGCGAAGCAATGGACCGCGAGAGCTGTTACCTTCCGTGTAACGGCTTTGCTCATGATTAGCCTCCTGACGTTCTGTCCGTGGAACGCATCAGACAGTGGAAATGGCCGCCATTGTCTCCTTGCGAATGATGGGCGCTACTCGATCTCCAAACCTTTCGATGACTTTTGCGACCTCGCTGTAAGGAAGGCCTCCAATGTCAATCTGCGCGAGAAAGCGATCATGATGCACTATTTCGTACTCCGCGATGATTTTGTCGACAACTTCTTGAGCTGAGCCAACCATGAGGGCGTTTGTTGGTGCGGTCATCAATGCAAACTCAGATTCGGAGATCTGAATCTGCTTCCTTCCACTCGGCAAAAACTCGCTCATATAGTGTTGATAATATGGCCGGAATATGTTGCGTGAGTTCTGTGGGTCTTCACCGACATAAGCATGGCTGTTTAGGCTGACTTTCAGTTTTGATTGAGGGTGTCCAGCACGCCTTCCAGCCTCGCGATACAGGGTCACGGTGCCAGCAATCCGAGTGATCGGCCCACCTAATACGGCAAGCGCCATCGGCAATCCAAGTTCCCCCGCTCTGACTGCACTTTCCGGTGAGCCACCGACTCCAACCCAAAGAGGCAGTTGCGCCTGATGAGGGCGAGGGCTAATCTCAGCGTCCCGTAGGGAGCTCCGAAACTGCCCGGACCAAGTAATACGTCTGGCCTGATTCAGCTTTTGCAAGAGATCAAGCTTTTCCTCGAAGAGCGCGTGATAATCGTCCAGGTCAAAACCAAAGAGCGGGAACGGCTCCGTGAAGACGCCACGCCCCACGATGAGTTCAGCGCGCCCGTGGGATATTAAGTCAAGCAGCGAGAAGTCCTCAAAGACTCTTACCGGATCGGCAGCACTCAGTACCGTAACAGCGCTCGTCAACCTGATCCGCTTGGTTGCGTTTGCAACGGCTCCCAGAATCACCGCTGGTGACGGGACAGCAAAGTCCAGGCGATGGTGTTCCCCAATACCAAACACATCGAGACCTACCTCGTCCGCAAGTTGTGCCGCTGCGATCGTTTCTTTGATTCGGCGTTCTGCGTTAATGCGTACCCTGGTACTCGGGTCCGAACTCAAATCTGAGAGTGTATATAGCCCAAGTTCCATAAGGTCACCTCGATCAGGCTAATCAAGCGATGAGCAATGTTTTTGCGCATTCCGCGCGGTACGCAGTACTTGAGATCCTTCGCTCCGGGGAGCGGGGTTGGTCTTCCGTACTCATCTTCTCAACGCGCGTTATCCAATGTGCCAGCACTTAACACAGTGCATCTATGCTGCCGAAGTGGCGTTTTGTCGAAGGCCTTTTGTTGCCGCAAGGATGAGCGGCCATGCCGCGGAAAGTGTAGGGGCGGCCAACACTGGTGTTGGTATCTCAGCATAGGGCCTATCCGGCATCCGCCGTGCGGAGGTCCATCGAGGATAGTCTGCAAAGGATGCGCCGACAACAGTCACTCTGGTGTTGGCCCCGCTGTTCGCGATTAATACATCGCCCGTACACTATTGAAGAAGGGCGCTTGATCGCCTGTATTTCGTTTGGGCCTCTTGGTGCATACATTTCTGGGCTTGCGCGGCATATGCGAACGCGCCAAACTCGTGGAAGTGATTTTGAAGTCTTTTGCGAACGTGACCTGCAATAGCCGGCGAAGAAGGCTCTTCCATTGCTCAAGATGGCGTTTGCTTTTGCCTGGGGCACTCCACTGCGCGATTATCGTAACCACTTACGCGGAGACCTCGACCAGAGCAGAATATGCGCGGGCCGATTCTCTGCCGAAAAGGATAACTGTCGTTGATGGACAAGATATTCGATTCAGGCGGCTGCCTGGAGAGCACGGTTTATCACAGACTAGAGTTGGCTGGGTGGTACAGGACGGTTTGGGCTTTATATGGTTTGGAACTCAGTACGGGCTCAATCGATATGACGGTTACAGATCGAAAGTGTTCAAACACGAACCCGGCCGTTCAGATAGCCTGAGCTGCGTATATATTCGCAGTCTCTTTGTTGATCATTCCGGGGCGCTATGGCTGGGCTGCGACCAATTTCTCGATAAGTTTGAACCGATCACCGAAACTTTTACTCACTATCGCATCGGCACACAGGATCCTGGGAGTCTCCCGACGACTATCGAACGGATCAATGAAGATCACGCGGGAGACCTATGGTTGGCAACACCAAGAGGGCTTTACAAGTTTGATCCGGCTACGAGTCAAACTACCCGATATGTCCACGATCCGGCGGACCCAACCAGCATCGCTGGGAATCGCGTAAACTTCACAGGGGAGGATCGGGCGGGACGATTCTGGATAGCGAGTAACAGCGGACTGGACGAATTCGATCCAAAAGCCGTAAGGTTGTACGGCGTACCCCATTTCGATCAGAGGTCAGCCAATTCCACGAAGATGAATTCGGCGTCTTCTGGGTAACCGCCAGCACCGATTCATCGTGCACTCTAGCGACCTTGAACGTAAAGACCAATCTCGTTGCTTGTCACGCCATCGACTATAAATCGCGTGGGGTGACGTCGCCAGTAAACGCCTCCGCAATGCTTGAATCGCGCGACGGTACGATGTGGCTGAGTTCGTCGGACGGCCTACTCAAGCTTGATCGGGAAAATAATAAGATCGTCAATTATCGCAACCATCCTGCAGACAGCGAGAGCCTGGAATCAAACGTCATTTCGATATATCAAGACAAAGAAGGGAATATATGGACCTGTTTTCAGGAGATTCAGCCGAACTTTTTTTCTGAAAGGCCGCAGGCTTTTGAGAACTTTACATATCAGCGAGGTAGTTTGGTCAACGCTCTTGTTACCTCTATCTATGAAGATCAGAACGGTATTCTCTGGATCGGCTCTATGGGAGGGCTTAATCGCATCGATCGGCGAACTGGAAAAAACACCGTGCCACCCAGATCGGGCGTTCGAAACGAAATACTTGCCATTCTCGAAGACCACTCGGGAGTTCTCTTCTCAGGCACCTATCATCAAGGACTTGAACGGATTGACCGGGAAACAGGGAAGCTTATTCCTTATGTGCGCGGGCCGTCGAATCACGCCAGGAATCCGATAATGCGGCTGATATTCGACCACGAGGGAACGCTATGGGCGGCGACTTTCGGAGGCGTGTGTCGTTTTGATCCTGAGACGGGTAACTTCATCACATACACGCCCGAAAAGCAAAATACGATCCAATACCAGGAGATAAAGGAAGACAGCCACGGAATCCTGTGGCTGGGAGCGCAATCGGGGCTACATCGCTTCGATCCGCGGACCGGGCAGTTCACGATCTATGATCACGACCCAAACGACCCTCGGTCCGTGAGCGATAACCGGGTAGACTCCGTGCGCTTCGATCACTCCGGTAATATGTGGGTCGGCACGCAGAACGGTTTGGATAGATTTGACCCGCGCACACGGACCTTTAAGGCCTACCACGAGCAGGATGGTCTAGCAGGCGACGTGGTGAGCTGTATTTTGGAAGACAAGCGTGACCTGCTTTGGATGAGCACCAACAATGGCTTGTCGAGCTTCGATCCCGACTCGCAGAGATTCCAGAATTTTTCCGCCGCCGCCGGACTTCCGGGCCCGACTTGACGGGCTGGGGCACGTGCTATGAGAGTCCTAGTGGGGAAATGTTCTTCGGCGGTTTCAGTGGCGCTACGGCATTCTATCCCAGCCGGATTGCGAACGGTTCATTTGTCCCGCGGACAGTCTTAACTGACTTCCGGCTGTCGGGAAACCGGGTTCCGATTGGTGGCAAGTCGCCGCTCAAGCAATCCATCAGTTACACCGATACCATCACATTGACTCACCAGCAGAATATCTTTTCGATCGAGTTTTCAGCGTTGAGTTATTTCAATGCGGAGACCAATCGCTATCGCTACAGACTCGATGGCCTGGACAATAGCTGGCACGAAGTGGGCAGTGACCAGCGCACTGCGAACTACACCACCCTACCGGCGCGTACTTACATTTTCGAAGTACAGAGCGCAACGAGCCGCGGGAAGTGGAGCGAGCCGGGCACAAGACTACGCATTGAAATTTTGCCTGCGTGGTACCAAACATTCTGGTTCCGTTGCGCTTGCGCTGTTGTGCTGCTGGTGTTGTTGTGGTGGATCTATCAACGGCGACTCAAACAACTTGAACGGCAATTCAACATGCAACTGGAAGCGCGAGTGGGCGAGCGCACGCGCATCGCCCGGGAGCTGCATGACACGCTGTTGCAAAGTTTCCACGGGCTGCTGTTCCGATTTCAAGCGGCTCGCAACATGCTGCCGGGACGCCCCGAAGAATCGAGCCAAGCTTTAGATGGAGCAATCTCGAGGGCGGAAGAGGCAATCGCCGAGGGCCGGAATGCGATCCAGGATTTGCGTCCCGAACCGACCGCTCAGACGGATCTCGCGCAGTTGTTGGCATCCACGGGTAAAGAACTTGAGGGGGCTCAGTACTCTAATCAGGAAGAGAACCGCGATTCGGCGATCTTCCGGGTGACAGTAGAAGGGGAGAGACAGGCTTTGTCTCCGATCCTCCAGGACGAAGTCTACCGCATTGCTCGCGAGGTGTTACGAAATACTTTTCAGCACGCATGCGCACGCGAGATCGAAGCCGAGATTCGTTACGACTACGGCCAACTGCGCGTGCGCATCCGCGATGACGGAAGGGGGATCGACCCGAGGGTTTTGCAAGAAGGCAATCGTGCCGGACACTGGGGGTTGCCCGGAATCCGTGAACGGGCGAAACAAATCGGCGCGCGATTGGACTTCTGGAGTGAGGCGGGGGCGGGCACGGAAGTTCAGTTGACTGTGCCGGGCTCTGTTGCTTACGCCAAATCCCGAGATGCCGGCGGATTAAGGCTCTTCAGCAAGAAGACGGGAACTCATGCGCGGTGATCCTGGCTTGATTCGAGTGCTTACAGCGGACGACCATGCTCTTCTCCGCGAGGGGATTGCAGCGTTGGTCAACGCGGAAGCCGACATGAAGCTTGTGGCGGAAGCTTCGAACGGACAGGAGGCAATCGAAAAGTTCCGATTGCACCGGCCGGATATAACTTTAATGGATCTCCAGATGCCGGCCCTGAATGGCATTGAAGCAATCATCGGCATTCGTAGCGAATTCCCGAACGCCCGCATCGTTGTCCTGACCACGTATACGGGCGACATCCAGGTATTACGGGCTCTTAAAGCAGGGGCGCGCGGGTACATATTGAAGGGCCGGGTACACAGAGAACTGCTGGACACCATCCGTGCCGTGCATGCCGGCCAAAAGCGAATACCGCCGGAAATTGCCGCCGAGCTTGCCGACCATGCGGCGGAGGATGAGTTGACCACACGCGAGATCGATGTTCTCCGGCTGATCGCGGCCGGGAGCGCAAACAAAGAGATCGCCCACCAGCTTTCCATTGCGGAAGAGACAGTCAAGAGCCACGTCACCAACATACTCGCCAAGCTTGGCGCTAATGACCGGACGCATGCCGTCATGATAGGGCTGAAGCGCGGAATTCTGGAACTGTAGATCCCCCAAAAGGGTGATTGGGCATTCCCAGTTTCGCGCGTTTCGGTTCTGTTGCGAATCCTTTACGCTGCAAGCAGGAACGTTTTGCAACGGCTATTCTCGACATTCGCTGACGGTTGGCCAGGCATAGGTCTTCTGCTCCTGCGGCTGCTTACGGGCGTTGCGCTGATCCATTTCGGGATCGCCGACCTTCGCGAAGCGCCTCCGTTGGCAACAGTTGTCCTCGAAATCATCGGACTCGGTGCCGGAATACTGCTTCTGATCGGTCTATCGACTCCGGTGGCAGGAGCGCTGGTAGCCATCGCCAAGGTGAGCGTTGCTTTTTTGCGATATTCCTCGCATTCGGACGATCCATGGATTCCCATCATGCTGGCATTTCTCGGCGTCGCGTTGGCTATGGTTGGAGCTGGCGCCTGGTCGATCGATGCCCGGCTCTTCGGCAGGAAGCACATCGATTTTCCAGAACCCTAGTCGAGTTTTTTTCTCCCCCAATAGTGGGAGTGCCAAATGGCATGATTACGCGAAAGAACGGACCGACCTTCTGGGGTTGTTCGTCAGCCGAACCCGATCCACAATTAGCGAAAGAACGAAAGGCCGAAAGCGCAACGGACGAAAGGAGTCAAGAAATGGCTGCAAACGCAACTTGGGCGATTGAATTACCCACAATCAACCATCACGCACGCTTTGAAATCGAAGATACGAGGTCGGCGAAAGCCGCGATCGACAACAACGAACTCCGCGCCAACGGATTATTATCCCGCATCGTCGGTAACAGCGAGGCTCTCCGGCGCGTACTCGGCATGGTCCGGGTCGTCGCCCCGACCGACGCCACGGTGTTGATCAATGGGGAAACAGGTACTGGCAAGGAACTGATTGCGGAAGCTGTCCACAAGTGCAGCGAGCGCTCAAGAGGCCCGTTTGTGAAGGTGAATTGCGCCGCAATTCCCGCAGGTCTGCTTGAAAGTGAGCTGTTCGGTCACGAGCGTGGCGCCTTCACGGGAGCGGTCGCGCGCGGCATTGGGCGGTTCGAACGCGCCAATGGAGGCACCTTATTCTTAGACGAGATAGGCGACCTCCCACTGGAGTTACAACCAAAGCTTCTGCAGGTCCTGCAGGAAAGACAGTTCGAGCGGCTAGGCGGCGGTGCCACGATTCGCACGGATGTGCGCGTGATCTGCGCGACACACCGGAATCTTGTGGAGATGGTGGACAACCGTGAATTCCGCGCTGATCTCTCTTACCGGCTTAGCGTGTTCCCTATGGAACTACCGCCGCTGCGTGACCTCCCCGAGGATATTCGTTTGTTGGTGCATCATTTTGCCATGGATTACGCTGCTCGGATGCGAAAGCGAATCACGGCCATTTCAGAGGAATTCATGACGGCTCTGGTACGTCATTCATGGCCGGGTAACGCTCGGGAGCTGCAAAACTTCATTGAGCGATCGGTAATTCTCTCGACCGGCGAAGTGCTGGACGGGCAGCGGCCCGAACTCACCGGCAGGTCACGGTTATCCGCACCGGTGACGCTGGAGGAGGCGCAGACTTCGCACATCCTTCAGACTCTGCAACAAACGAGAGGAGTGATCGGTGGTCTGAACGGTGCCGCCGCCCGCTTGGGTATGCACCGGTCGACGTTGATCTCGATGATGCGGCGGCTACGCATCAAGTCGGGGGTGAAGCTCAGCTTTGCCGAAGCGCCGAAATGAAAACACATTGGCGAAATACAACCTTCACACGCTGTATCGATGGACGCTATGTGTTGTCTGATCAGCGTGAGACGTGCAATTCACTTTTGGAGTGGTGATTGCATTCCTCTTCCTCGTAACATGCCGCTAAAGGAGAGATGCGATGCCTGCCAACCCAGCCAAGACGCTGCTCAGCCCGGAGA
Source organism: Bryobacterales bacterium (assembly GCA_003167495.1). Taxonomy (GTDB): domain Bacteria; phylum Acidobacteriota; class Terriglobia; order Bryobacterales; family Bryobacteraceae; genus Bog-105. Next base: position 64,419 of record PMSX01000204.1, read on the forward strand.
ATCATTCCCTGCTGATGATCGATCACCAATATCTACAGATGCTCACCATTCGCTCGCATAACGCGAGCGAGCTCATCAACAATGCCGTGGCGCTAGCTGAGGCGGCGGCGATCTTCAAAGTGCCGATGCTGACGACGACTGCTTTCAGGGAGCGTCAGGGCTTGGTCGCTCCTCTGGCCGAGGCAACTAAGGCAGTCACGCCCATCGACCGGACAACTCTCAATTCGTGGGAAGACCCGCGTATCGTCGACTGGGTGGAGAAGACTGGGCGGAAGAAACTCGTGATTGCCGGGCAGTGGACCGAGGTGTGCGTCGCTATGCCTGTGCTGTCTGCGCTCGACGCGGGCTATGAAGTGTATGTCGTTACAGATGCCTGCGGCGGTGCGTCGAGCGAAGCGCACGATATGGCGGTGGAACGCATGGTGCAGGCGGGCGCACGCCCGATCACGACCTGGGCCTATGTGTCCGAACTGCAGCGCGACTGGGGGCGTGCGGCCACCGCCGAGCAGGTCACCAAATTGTTCGCACAGCGGGGCGGCGCCTTTGGCCAGGGCCTGCTGTGGGAGTGGGACCTGCTGAACCTCAAGGAAGGCACGCGCTGAGGCTTGGTCGAGACGAGCCGCGCCAGGTTCGTCTCGTCGCTGCTGGCCGTTAAGCCAGCGCGGAAGAGCAATGTCCAGTTGGTTAGATCTGAGAATACCTCGTGGGCTTAAGAATTAGGTTCGAAACGTTTGAGACAATCGGCTCATAGTTGAAGCGCGGATCAGCAGTTAGGTTCTTCCAATTAGGATCGGCGGAAAATGCCGCCCACTTAGAGTCAAGTTCAGTCAGGTCCGGCAACCCGAGCATGTATGTCAGACTGGGCAACCGCGGGCCAATCAGATTGTCGCTAAAAAATACATTCCAGAAACCTGCTTTCGCAAAGATGTCAAATTCGCCGCTGTTGAACATTTGCACTTTGCTGTGGTGCGCTTTGGTGCTGGGGCTTTCGTAGGTGCGCAATTGGAAAATGCGTGCCGGATGCTGCGCAGGGCTGGACGGCGGGGGTGTAAGTTTGGGATAACCTTCAAAGGCGATAGAGAGTGAGCTTTCAATGCGCTGGTAAGCAGGCTCTTTCGCGGCAGCTTTGAGGAATTCTTCCCCGGCCTTCTGATATTCGTCGTCTTTCGTCAACAACAGCTCGCTCGTAACCAAGGTTTCGAGTGAACTCGAGGGAATTATGACGTAAAGTTCGGGCGTCTGCGGGCCGAGGTAGAGATCAAACGCTCCGACATTCTTCATACCAAGGCGGTTAAGCGCCGGGATCAGGGCTTCCGCAATATACTTGGCTGTGATTCTGGTCTGGGGCCCGGATTGTAGTTGATAACGGCGTATTTCGTAGTATTCGCGCCCGGTGAGACTACCGCTGCCCTGCGCTTGAAGACCGGCGGCATCTGAAATCGCCAGTGCGGACGCGGCTAGCGACGTATTGAGAAATTGTCTTCTTTGCATAACGGTTAAAAAAGTGGGGACTTAGATTGCCCCTTACGGATGATATTCATGGTTTCGTATCTGGCAATTAGGTTGCCACATCAAAGACAGGAAAGATACGCTTCTGAATACAACAATCATCTCGCTCTTGAACCAGGCGCCGACCTTTCCTCGCCTAGGGCAGCTTTTCGTCTATGCGGTAAGCTTGACTCGCGAATTCTCGCGAATCCGCGAATCTCAATTTCGCGGTAATCACGAGCGGTAGCATCGAAACACTTCCAGATGCAACTGATCGCCATTGGCCTCGGCAGACGCAAAACTAGAGAGAAGCGAAGCCTCGTCGCGGACGTGCCGTTACCGCTCTTTTACAATCGCGGCTCAGCTAGGTAGTGACGACGTAAGGCGGGTAATCCGCTACAATACTCGTCGATGTACGCGCCTCGCACTTTGCTCTGGATCTCGGTGCTCGTGCTCTGCGCTATGTCGATGCACGGCCAGACAGCCGACACTGGAGCAATCGCCGGCACCGTGAGCGACCCCAGTGGAGCTCTGGTACCACGTGCCGAAGTGGTCATTCATAGCCAAGAGACAGGAGAAAAGCGCAATCTCGCTACGGATGTTGAGGGAAATTTCTCGGTTCAATTGCTCCCGCCGGGGAATTATGATCTAACGGTGCGTGCGCCAGGATTCGAGCCGTTTATCTTGAATGGTGTTCAGGTTCAAATCACTGAGGTGAGCAGGGTCAAGCTTCAACTCGCGCTCGCTGGCGCAAAGGAACAAATCGCCGTTAGCGCTGCAGCTCCTCTCCTTCAAACCGAGAACGCCACTCTCGGGCGAGTCATCGATCGAAGCACGATCGAAGAATTGCCGCTCGTCAATCGCAACTTTACCGAGATTCTCGGCCTCACCGCCGGGACAAACACGGATATCGTGGACGCCACGCAACTGGGGGCCGGAAGCCAGGAGATCCGCGCGAACGGCGCGCGCAGCGGCGACAACAATTTCATGCTAAACGGCGTGGATGCGAACAGTTATAGCTCCAATATCACTGAGATTACTCCTTTCGGTGGGGCGGGGATCGCGATCCCCGCTCCGGATACCATTCAGGAGTTCAAGGTCCAGACCTCACTCTACGACGCGCAGTATGGGCGAGGGGCAGGTGCCAACGTAAACATCGAAACAAGGTCGGGCACGGCAGAATTCCATGGGAACACCTATTATTTCGGCCGCAATGAGGCGCTGGATGCGAATAATTTCTTTGCGAACGCAACCGGCGTGCCAAGAGGAGAATTTCGGCGCTCACAACCAGGGGGCACCTTGGGCGGCCCGACGCCTTGGTCAAAGAACCGCGCCTTTTTCTTTGTTTCCTATCAAGCCACAAGGGATGTGAATGCGGCATCCTTGAGCAGCAGTGTTAGCTCTCTAAGCCTTCCTCCCATACCGCAGATCCGCACGCCCGCCTCGCTTGGCGCTGTATTCGGCGGCCAAACCGGGGCATTCGGAGGTGTGGCCGTGGCCGGCGACGGTTCGAATATCAACCCCGTAGCGCTCAAGCTGCTGAACGCGAAGAACCCCGATGGAACATATGTAATTCCGAGCCCTCAAACCTCGGGGAGAGGTGTTAACTACACCGCAGTTGTGCCTGGACACTACAACGAAGACCAGTTCAATACAAACTTCGACTTCAATTTGCGTACGGCGGATCGCCTGTCGATGAAATTTTTTTTCTCGAACTCGAACGAAGATGTTCCTTTCTTCGGCGCCAGTGTGCCTGGCTTTCCAGCGCTCCGTTCCTTTGAGAACAGGAACCTGGCAATCGCCGAGACTCACATTTTCTCGCCGCGAGCGATCAACCAATTCCGCTTTGGCTTCTCTCGCAATGCGGGTCAAAGCGTCGCCGGAGGGACGCTTACCGATCAGGATGTGGGGATAAACAGCCCCAACGGCGGGCAGGAGGGACTGCCCGACATTGACGTTCTCGGCGCTTTTGAGCTTGGGAATTCCACCAACGACCGAGGCAAAACAGCTGGCAATAACTTTTACATTTCCGACGTCATATTCCTGTCTCGGGGCAAGCACAATCTTCGTGTGGGCACAGAAATCTTCCGAAATCAGTTCAACCATCTAAGCGATGAGACGACCGGTTTCATGACACTTCTTTCGTTCCCTGATTTCCTGCTTGGGTTGCCAGCCGGGCCTGCCGGTGGGGCAGGGAACGGCACATCGTTCTCAAACATTTTCTTCTCAAGCTTGGTTACTGGAATTCCCGATGTGGGGCAACGTGCGAACGCTGCCGGTTTCTTTGCCTTGGATGACTGGAAAGTTACGCGAACACTCACCATGAATCTCGGGGCTCGAGTCGAGGTCTATGGCCAACCAAGCGAAGTCGACGGTCGTGTATCGAATTTCTTCCCTCAGTACTACGTTGCACCGCCGGCGGCCGGCTCTACGAGCCCGGACACTTCCGGATTTGTTCTACCCGACAACTTTTCCGGCAGTGCCCCCTCGGGATTTCCGCGTGAGAACTCGACCCTGCTGAATCACCCCGTTCAAACGCACCCCGAACCCCGCGTTGGCTTCGCGTGGCAGCCATTTTCTTCCAGCGATTTAGTTCTTCGAGGAGGATATGGCATCTACGCGAATCGCACCAGCTTCGCAGGGAATGGCTTACAGCTAGCTCTTAACCCGCCGTTCGCGTTGAGTGCTTCGCTAAATGGCGGCGCTAACGCGACCGCTAGCCTGGAGAATCCGTTTCCAAATTTACCGCCGAGTTCCTCATTCCCAAATTTTGTAGCCACGATGCTACCGGGTCCACCGTTTACCGGGAGCAGCTTTCTCCGAACCCCATTCATTACCGATCCTGATTTTAGGGAATCTACCGTCCAGCAATATGACTTCGATCTGCAGTATCAACGCAAGAGCAACGTTTTCTCAATCGGGTTTGCCGGCGCGAAGGGTACCCACCTAGCCGTGGGGAGGAGCAATAATCAGCCTCTCCTCGCCAGTCCTTCCGACCCTGTGAACGGACTCACAACGAACTCCGCGGCCAATGCCGCCGAGCGGGTTCCTTTCGTTGGGTTGTCTGCGTTGCTCTACCGTTTCGAAAGCAGTGGGAATTCAATCTACAACTCACTACAGGCCACGCTGAAGAAAGATATGAGTCATGGTTTTCAATTCCTTGCAGCCTACACCTTTTCCAAGTCGATTGACGATGCGGGGGATAGTCTCGGCGCTGCTATCGCCGGCACATTCGGATTACCGATCGTTGGGGAACTGGTTTACAACGATCAAAACCATGTTGCTGCTCAGCGCGGCGTTTCCGACTTTGATCGAACTCAACGATTGGTTATCAGCGGTACGTGGCGCGTGCCCGGTCCCAACCACGCGAAAAGCGCAACCATTCGAAAACTCGGAAGTGGCTGGAGCATCTCGGGTATCGCCACTCTGCAGTCCGGACTCCCTTTCAGCATCATGGACAGCGCCGCCGGCACGCTATCTGGTCCCGCAACCATATTCACCACAGGAAGCCTTGCTCCAGGTGCGACACTTGCCGATGCCGGCCGGAGTGAAAGCGTCAGCAGTCGTGTGAACGAATTCTTCAACACGAGCGCTTTTGTTCCCGCGCCCTTTGTGCCAGCCGGCGGCCTGATTGATGGCAAATATCCGGTGTCAGGTGGCGGTGGGACCGTTTTTGGCAACCTCGGACGGAATATCCTGAGAGGGCCGGATCAACAGGATTTCGACATCGCTGCGATCAAGACTACCCCTCTCACGGACCGTGTGAAGCTGATCTTCAGGTGGGAGATTTTCAATTTGCTGAATCGGCCGAATTTCGCAAATCCAGCCAATGATGTCTCGACCCCCGGCACGTTCGGCGTGATCAGCGCCCTAACGGTGAATCCCCGGATCATGCAATTTGCGCTAAAGCTACAATTTTAGGATACTCCGCGAAGCAGTTTGGCTCGCGGGCCCCAAAGCTGGGATGAATACTCTGGTGTAAAGCTGTGGCAACGAGAATGCCCTCGATAACAGAGCCTACTGAGTACGTACTGGAGCCGCTCCGGGAAAGCGCGGACTTCACGCTTCATCGCGGCCGGCAGCACGGCAGCCCAGTGCCGGTGCTGGTGGTGGCGCTCGCCGCAGAACAGCCGTCGACCCAGGGTCTCCGGCGGCTCGAACACGAATACTCGCTGGCAGACGAACTTGATCCTGCGTGGGCAGCCAAGCCGCTAGCGATCACTCGTCACGAAGGGCGGACGATCCTGGTACTTCAGGACCCTGGCGGTGAGCTCCTGGATCGTGTCCTAGAGCGGGATCTTTTGGGGAATCACGGTCAACCGCTGGATCTGACTCGCGTTCTGCGCATCGCGATTGGCTTGGCGAAGGCTCTCGGCCAAGTCCATCAGCAAGGTCTCATACATAAGGACATTAAGCCCGCGAACGTGCTCGCCGACGACGCCGGCAATGTCTGGCTCACCGGCTTCGGGATTGCGTCCCAACTCCCCCGCGAGTCTCAGACGCCCGCGCCGCCGGAAATCATTGCGGGCACCCTCGCCTACATGGCGCCCGAACAGACGGGCCGCATGAATCGCTCGATTGATACCCGCAGCGATCTCTATTCGTTAGGCGTCACCTTGTACGAGATGCTCACAGGCCGCCCCCCGTTTTCCGCCGCCGACCCTCTGGAGTGGGTCCACTGCCACATCGCACGCCAGCCGACACCACCCGGTGATCGTGCAGCAATCCCTGAACCGCTGTCTGCCATCGTTATGAAGCTTCTTGCCAAGAACGCCGAGGAGCGCTACCAGACTGCCTCCGGGCTGGAAACCGATCTTCGTCGCTGCCTGGTGGAGTGGCAGTTGCACGGCCTTATCAATCCGTTCCCTCTGGGTGCGCATGATGGGTCGGACCGGCTCTTGATCCCAGAGAAGCTGTACGGGCGGGAGCGCGAGATCGACGCGCTACTTGCCGCCTTCGACCGGGTCGTGACTCAAGGTACCGCGGAGCTCGTTCTCGTATCTGGTTATTCCGGTGTGGGTAAATCCTCCGTGGTAAACGAGCTGCACAAGGCGCTCGTTCCATCGCGCGGGCTGTTCGCGTCCGGCAAGTTCGACCAATACAAGCGCGACATCCCGTATGCGACCCTGGCACAGGCCTTCCAGACTCTGACCCGTCAGATACTTGTCAAGAGTGAAGTGGAAGTGGAACGGTGGCGAGGCTCCCTGCAGGAGGCGGTGGGCCCTAACGGCCAACTTATCATCAATCTGATCCCGGAGGTGGAGTTCCTCATCGGGAAACAGCCGCCCGTTCCAGACCTGCCGCCGCAAGATGCGCGCAACCGCTTCCAGATGGTGTTCCGGCGATTCCTCGGTGCGTTCGCCAAGCCGGAGCACCCGCTCGCGTTGTTCCTCGACGATCTGCAATGGCTGGACGCGGCGACTCTTGAACTGCTGGAGCACCTGATTACCGATCCAGATGTCCGGCACCTGATGCTGGTCGGGGCCTACCGTGACAACGAAGTTAGTTCGTCTCACCCGCTAACGCAGACGCTGGCGGCGATCCGCAAAGCCGGAGCCAAGATGGGGGAGATCGTGCTCGCGACCCTCGCGCTCGATGATATCGGCCGGCTTGTCACCGATGCCTTGCACTGCGAGTGGGATTCCGCCCAGCCGTTGGTGGAGTTGGTGCACGAAAAAACCGCCGGGAATCCGTTCTTCGCGATCCAGTTCCTCACGGCGCTAGCCGAGGAAGGACTGCTCAAGTTCGACCCGGATGCGTCAGCCTGGATCTGGGACTTGGCTCGGATTCGCGCCAAAGGCTACACCGACAACGTGGTGGATCTCATGGTGGGGAAGTTGAAGCGATTGTCGAACACGACACAAGACGCACTCAAGCGACTCGCCTGTCTCGGGAACTTGGTCGAGATCGCCACACTGAGTCTGGTTTTCGGGGAATCAGAAGAGCAGATCCACACATCGCTCCTGGAGTCCGCCCGCACCGGGCTGATCCTCCGCCTGGAGGGCTCCTATGCCTTCCTCCACGACCGGATTCAGGAGGCGGCCTACGCGCTCATCCCTGAAGGCGAGCGCGCCGGGGCACACCTTCGAATTGGCCGAGTGTTGCAGGCGAACATGACAGCGGACGGCCTCACCGAGCATCTGTTCGATGTTGCAAACCAACTCAATCGGGGCGCCGCACTGCTGATTGAGCGGGAGGACAAAGCGCAGGTGGCAACGATCGACTTGCGTACCGGACGAAAGGCGAAGGCGTCAGCAGCCTACGCGTCGGCGCGCACGTATTTTGCGTCAGGCATCGCGCTGTTAGATGAGCAGGACTGGGGGATTCAGCACGATTTGAAATTCAGCCTGTCCCTCGAATGTGCGGAGTGCGAGCTTCTCTGCGGTAGCCTGGAAAAGGCCGCGCAACTGATTGGGGAGCTGCTGCATCGCGCGGCTTCAGACGTCGAATTCGCGGACGCCTCCTGCCTGAAGATTAATTTGCATGTATTGACGGGCGAACACCCTCTAGCCATCGAGAGCGCGATCGGATGCCTGCGTCGGTTCGGCATCGACCTGCCGGCACACCCCACCATCGAGCAGGTCCGGGCCGAACACGAGACTGTCTGGCAGACCCTCAACGGACGTCCGATCGAGAGCCTGATCGATCTGCCGCTGATGACCGATCCGAAAATACAGGCAGCCATGCAGGTGCTCTCAGTCCTTGCTGGCCCCGCCACATTTACCGACTTTCAGTTGTTTTGCTTGCTGGCGTGCCGCATGGTGAACGTCAGCATAAAGCACGGGATGAGCGGTGCTTCCGCATACGCCTATGCTTGCCTCGGGTCTGTCCTTGGAGCAAACTTTCACCGCTACCGCGAAGGCTACCGCCTGGCCAGGCTTGCCTGCGACCTGGTGGAGAAACACGCCTTCACCGCCTACGACACGAAGGTCTACCATGCGATGGGACTAGCCGCCTTCTGGACGCAGCCGCTCACGAGCGTGATCGAAATCCGTCGGGCGACCACTCGCACCGCCACTGAGAGAGGCGATCTGACTTTCGCTTGCTACGGCATGCACCAATCCATCACATATCTGCTTACGCGGAACGATCCGCTCGATGCGGTGTGGCGCGAGTCGGCGATGGCGCTTAACTTTGCTCGGACAGCCAAGTTCCGCGATGTCGTGGACCTCATCGTGAGCCAGCAACGCTTCATCGCGAGCGTGCAGGGTCGCGATGCGACCTTCTCTACTGTCAGCGACGAGCGATTCGACGAGGCGGCGTTTGAAGCGCAATTGACGGCTGAACGGACGCCGACGGTGATTTGCTTGCACTGGATTCGCAAACTAAAGGCACGGTACCTGTCAGGCGACTACGCCGAAGCTCTTAGGGCATCCGACAAGGCGAAGGCGCTGCTCTGGATCTCATCCGTACAGTTGCAGATGCTCGACTATTCTTACTACACTGCGCTGACGGTGGCGGCGCTTTATCAGGACGCTTCTCCTGACGAGCAGGCAGGCTGGCGCGAACTACTCACGGCGCACCGGGAACAACTGCGCGAGTGGGCCGAAAACTATCCTCCAACCTTCGCCGACAAGCACGAATTGGTGTCGGCCGAAATCGCCCGCCTGGAAGGGCGAGACAGCGAAGCAATGCATTTGTACGAGCGGGCCATTCGATCGGCTCGGGCGAATAGCTTCGTCCAGAACGAAGCGCTGTCTTATGAAGTGGCCGGGCGGTTCTATTTGGCACGTGGCTTCGAGATGATTGCGCACATGTATCTGCGCCACGCGCGGAACTGCTATGACCGCTGGGGCGCGCTCGGCAAGGTGAAGCAACTCGATGAACGCTATCCTCATTTGCACGAGGAACGAGGTTCTACCTCTCCCACGGCCACAATCGGCACGCCCGCTGAACATCTGGACCTGGCAACAGTTGTAAAAGTGTCGCAGGCAGTGTCCGGCGAGATTGTCCTCGAGAAATTGATCGAGAAGCTCATGCGAATCGCGGTGGAGCATGCAGGGGCCGAGCGGGGTCTGCTCATTCTTCTGCGAGGAGACGAGCCGCGGATCGAGGCGGAGGCCACCACTGGACACAGGGGGGTTGAGGTCGCCGTTCGACAAGCAGCCGTCACAGCATTGGATCTCCCCAAATCTGCGCTTCATTACGTCATCCGGACGCGGGAACGGGTGGTCCTTGATGATGGTTCGATCGGGAACTCGTATTCGGATGACGAATTTGTGCTGCGGAGGCGTCCCAGATCGGTCTTATGTCTTCCTATCGTCAAACAAACGAAGATTGTCGGCGCACTTTATTTGGAGAACAATTTAACTCCGTCTGCCTTCACCTCGGACCGGGTCGCAGTGCTGGAACTGCTGGCCTCGCAAGCCGCGATTTCGCTGGAGAATGCGGGCCTGTATTCTGATCTGCACCGCAGCGAAGCTTACCTGACTCAGGGGCAAAGCATAAGCCGCACCGGCAGCTTCGGCTGGAGCGTTTCGAGTGGAGAGATCTACTGGTCGGCGGAAACCTACAACATCTTTGATTATGATCGAGCGGTTAAGCCGACCTTGGAGCTCGTATTTCAGCGAATTCATCCCAGCGATAGAGATCTCGTGCAACAGTCTCTCGATGACGCGATCAACGAAAAGACCGATTTTGATATTGAGCATAGTTTGCTGATGCCGGACGGTTCAGTCAAGCACATCCACGTGCTAGCTCACGCTCTGAAGACTCCCTCGGGCGAACTCGAATTTGTGGGTGCTGTGACAGACGTCACCGCAGCAAAGCAGGCGGAAATGAAGCTTCGGGAGAGCGAGGCATACTTAGCAGAAGCGCAGAGACTCAGCCATAGCGGCAGTTGGGCATGGAACCCCGCCACGGGCGAATTTAGGTACTGGTCCGACGAGTGCTTTCGCCTCATGGGTTTTGATCCGGCAGAGGGGATGCCACCATTCGAAACAGTGGCTCAGCGTTTTCATCCGGATGACCAACCCATAATTGCCGAAACATTAGAGCGAGCAAAGCGCGAACGGCCAGAGTTTGAGGTGGACTACCGAATGATACATCCCGGCGGCGAAATGAGAGAGCTCCACGCCGTGGCGCACCCGGTTCTCGGCCCGTCCGGCGATCTTGTTGAGTTCGTGGGCTCCGTCATTGATGTCACCGAGCGCAAGCAGGCGGAAGAGAAGATCCGGGAAAGCGAAATGGAACTTCGACAGATCGTGGATTTTGCGCCCCAGCAGGTTGCCGTAATGGGACCCGATCTCAGTCGTCTTTATGTAAATCAAGCAACGCTCGATTATTTTGGTTTTACCCTTGAGGAGTGGCGCAAGGGCGACCCTGGCAGGTTTGTGCATCCAGATGATGGAGAGCGCCTGACACGCGAGCTTCAAAGTAGGCTCTTAAGCGGCCTCCCATTTGAAGTGGAATTTCGCTTGCTGAGAAAGGACGGGGAGTATCGCTGGTTTCTCTACCGCTGGAACCCGCTACGGGACGAACAAGGACACCTCAGGCGTTGGTATGTCGCGGCGACCGACATCGAGGATCGCAAGCAGGCGGAGCAGAGACTTCAGAACGAGAACGTTGCCTTGCGCGAAGAACTCGACAAGGCATCGATGTTCGAGCAGATCGTCGGGACTTCACCTCCCCTGCGAAACGTGCTGTCTCGCGTATCCAAAGTCGCTCCCACCGACTCCAGTGTTCTGATCACCGGTGAGACGGGCACGGGCAAGGAGTTGGTTGCACGCGCTATTCATAGGCGTTCCCGGCGCTCCTCACGCGCTTTTGTGAGTGTGAACTGCGCAGCCATTCCACGCGACTTGATCGCATCAGAATTGTTCGGCCACGAGAAGGGTGCGTTCACGGGGGCAACTCAGCGTCGTTTAGGGCGCTTTGAGCTGGCCGAAGGCGGCACGATCTTTCTCGACGAAGCCGGAGAGCTTCCCGCCGAAACCCAGATCGCTCTGTTACGTGTTCTGCAGGAGCACGAATTTGAACGTGTCGGTGCGGCTGGATCGATCCGAACCAATGTTCGGGTGATTGCGGCCACTAACCGCGACTTGGAGGCTGCCATCGCCGCGGGCACGTTCCGGAGTGACCTGTTTTACCGGCTCAACGTTTTTCCAATCGAAATGCCTTCTTTGCGTGAACGAAGAGCAGACATTCCCTTGTTGGTTGAGTACTTCATTGATCGTTTCGCAAGGCAAGCAGGCAAGAGCTTTCAGGCGGTGAATAAAAAGAGCCTTGATCTGCTTCAGTCGTATCCATGGCCGGGGAATATTCGTGAATTGCAGAACGTGATTGAGCGATCTGTCATTGTATGCGAAACAGAGACTTTCTCAGTCGATGAAAGCTGGCTTTCGCGAAAACCTCCCGTTACCGTGCCGACCAGTGGACTTGAGCCTCTTAGGAAGCTTCCTTCTCAGGAGAAGGAGATCATTGAAGCTGCGCTGCGCGAAAGCGGCGGACGGGTGTACGGCCCCTCCGGCGCCGCTGTCAAACTCGGCATACCCCGATCCACTCTGGAGCATAAGATCAGGTCGCTGAAGATCAGCAAGAAACGCTTTAAAACCGCAGTTTCCCCGTAGGCACAACTCGCCGATACCAGAGTTTAGCTGGTATCATTATTCCTCCCATTGGTGCCGAATAAATCAGGTAAATATCGAAGCGAGGCAGGCCGTGGTGAAGTGGAACGCCCAATTCCCCCTTTCTGCGATTCAAAGGTATGTCCTCGCAATTCTTTCCGTCTCCTTGGCACTCGGCTTAGCGCTCCTTATGGAGGGCTTCCACGTCCGCGAGGTCGCGATACCGCTATTCCTGTTTGCCATAGCAGTCTCCGCCTGGTATGGAGGCGGGGCCGCGATATTGGCGCTTCTGCTCTCGTGCATCAGCTTCGATTACTTCTTTACAGAACCCCTTCACACGCTCTACATCACCGGTTCTGATCTCCCTTACTTCATCTGTTTCACCTCATTCGCATCGCTTGTCACCTGGTTCAGCACTGTTCGACGCCGTGTTGAGGCGGAGCTTCGTCAAGCTCGGGACCAACTCGAAATCGAAGTTGCGGAGCGAACCCAGCAGGCTAGTCTGCTGGATCTCACGCACGACACCATCTTTGTTCGCGATATGAACGATATCATCACCTACTGGAATCGGAGCGCCCAGGAGTTGTACGGCTGGACAGCAGCGGAAGCGATCGGTAAGCGTTCTCACGACCTCTTGCGGACCAGCTTTCCGGAACCCCTCGAGGACATCAGCGCGGAGTTGCTGCGAACGGGACGCTGGGATGGCGAGCTCAAGCACAGTAAAGCAGACGGAAACGTAGTGGTGGTGTCGAGCCGGTGGTCGCTGCGGCGAGATGACCGGCAGAGGCCAATTGCGATCCTCGAAACGAACAATGACATTACGGACCGTAAGTACCGGGAGCTCGAAATTAGCAGCCTCAATGAAGAGCTTGGAACGCGAACTGCGGAGCTTGAATCCAGTAACAAAGAACTGGAGGCCTTTGCTTATTCGATATCGCATGATCTCCGCGCGCCCCTTCGCCACATGGCCGGATTCACCGAGCTCCTGAAAAAGAACAGTGCGTCGGTTCTTAACGAGAAAAACCAACGATATGTGACGATGATCCTGGAATCGGCAAAACGGATGGGCGACCTGATCGACGACCTTTTGGCCTTTTCCAGAATCGGCCGTACGGAGGCCCGCCGGACGACGGTCAGCCTGGAGCAACTCGTGCAAGAAGCCGTGACTGAAATCCGGCAGGATACCGGCGGACGCGATATTGTGTGGAGGGTTGCTGCGTTGCCCGCGGTGTACCGAGACCGTTCCATGCTGCGGCTGGCATTCGTCAACCTGATCGCGAATGCTGTGAAGTTCACCGGCACGCGGGCGCGAGCCGAAATCGAAATCGGCTGCACAGACCAAGGCCAAAGCCAGGTAGTGGTGTTCGTTCGGGACAATGGAGTCGGCTTTAATATGAAATATGCAAACAAACTATTTGGTGTATTCCAGCGCCTGCACTCCGCTGAAGCGTTTGAAGGCACCGGCATCGGGCTAGCTACCGTTCAGCGTATTGTGCATCGACACGGGGGCAGAGTCTGGGCGGAGGGGCAGGTCGATCACGGCGCAACCTTTTTTTTCTCACTTTCAAGCTCTGATCGCAAGGAGTCTAAAGCATGAGTAGCCTCGGACGTATCTTGATGGTCGAAGACGACGCGAAGGACATTGAGCTTACGCTGACAGCCTTAGAAGATTACAATCTTGCCAACGAGGTTGTGGTCGTTCGCGATGGCGAGAACGCCCTCGACTATCTTTACTGCCGGGGTGACTTCTCTACACGTTCGAACGATAATCCCGCCGTCATGTTACTGGACCTTAAATTGCAGAAGGTCCACGGATTGGAAGTGCTGGAGCAAATCAAATCGGATGAGAAGCTGAAGTTGATTCCGGTGGTGGTGCTCACTTCCTCCCGCGAAGAAATAGACATGGTGGCGAGCTATAAGCTGGGGGTGAACGCCTATGTCGTGAAGCCGGTGGATTTCCATGAGTTTGTGAACGCCATCAAAGAGCTGGGGATTTTCTGGGCTGTGATTAACGAACCGCCGCCGGGAAGCGCAAAAAAGAACTAGCCCAAAATGAATTCTCAGTTGCGTATTCTGCATCTTGAAGATGACTCCCAGGACACAGAACTTATTCGGGAGACGCTCGAAGGCGAAGGCATTAGTTGCCAAGTGACCTGTGTTGAAACCGAGGCTCTTTTCATCGGGTGGCTCGAAAACGGTGGTTTTGACTTGATTTTCGCGGACTATACTCTCCCCTCCTTCGACGGCCTGTCTGCGTTAAAGCGCGCCCATCAAATCCGGCCGCTGGTTCCCTTCATCTTTGTCTCAGGAACCATGGACGAAGAAATCGCGATCGAGTCCCTCAAGATCGGCGCGACGGATTTATGTTTTTAAGACTCGGCTGTCAAGGCTCGCGCCCTCTGTGCGACGGGCGTTACGGGAAGCGGGCGAGAGAGCTGAACTGAGCCGCGCCACGGAGGCGCTGCGGCGCAGTGAAGCTTACTTAGCAGAAGCGCAGAGACTGAGTCACACCGGCAGCTTCGGCTGGGATGTTTCCAGCGGAGAAATCTACTGGTCTCGAGAGACCTTTCGCATATTTGAATACCAACGGGCAGACCGCGTTCCGTTAGAGCTGGTAGTGCAACGGACTCACCCGGAAGACAGGCTGATGGTACAGCAACTGTTGGACCCTGTTTCACGCGAGAGGACGGATTTCGATTTCGAACAATAGGCTGCTGATACCCGATGGATCCGTCAAATACGTGCGGGTTGTGGGTCGTCCCTCGCAGGCCGAGTCAGGCAGCTTTGAGTTCGTAGGAGCAGTGACGGATTTCACCGAGCGCAAGCGAGCCGAAGCCGACCTCCGGGAGACTTTTGATGAAATCAAGAAGTTGCGAGACCAGCTCTTCAAAGAGAACATTGCGCTACGGGTAGAAATCGAAAGAGCATCTCTGTTCGACGAGATCGTGGGCGAGTCCGCAGCTTTGCAAGCTGTCCTGACGCGTGTCGCCAAGGTCGCTCCGGCCGACTCCAGCGTTCTGATCACGGGCGAAACCGGCACGGGGAAGGAATTGGTTGCCCGCGCCATTCACAGGCGCTCCCGGCGCTCCAAACGCGCGTTTGTGAGTGTGAACTGCGCAGCCATTCCACGCGACTTGATCGCATCAGAATTGTTCGGCCGTGAGAAGGGCGCGTTCACGGGGGCAACTCAGCGGCGTTTAGGGCGCTTTGAACTGGCCGAAGGCGGCACGGTCTTTCTCGACGAAGTCGGAGAGCTTCCTGCCGAAACCCAGATCGCCCTGCTGCGAGTTCTGCAGGAGCACGAATTTGAGCGTGTGGGCGGAACTGGATCCATCAAAACCGATGTTCGGGTGATTGCGGCCACTAACCGGGACTTAGAGGCTGCGATCGTCGCGGGCACGTTCAGGAGCGACCTGTTTTACCGGCTCAACGTCTTTCCCATTGAGATGCCTCCTTTGCGGGAACGAAGAGAAGACATTCCCCTGCTGGTCGAGTACTTCATTGATCGTTTTGCAAGGAAGGCAGGAAAGAGCTTTCAGGCGCTGGACAGGAACAGTCTTGAGCTGCTTCAGTCATACGTCTGGCCGGGTAATATTCGCGAATTGCAGAACGTGATTGAGCGCTCTGTCATCGTATGCGAAACAGAGAATTTCTCAGTCGATGAGAGCTGGCTTTCGCAACAAACTTCTGCGACTGAGCGGAACCCGGAACTCGGCCTGTTCAAGAGGCCCGCTGCTGAGGAGAAAGCAATCATCGAGGCTGCGCTGAACGAAAGCGGAGGACGGGTGTACGGACCCTCCGGCGCGGCTGCCAAACTCGGTATACCAAGATCCACTCTTGAGTCGAAGATCAGGTCGCTAAAGATCAACAAGAATCGCTTCTAAACCCGCGATCCCTCGAAGAGCAGCCAATCCTTTCGCAGCTGAACCTCAAAAGCTTCCCAAATTGTCCAAAAGTGGTCAATTGGCCAACTTGGCCAATTTTGCATGTCGGTCAATTCCTGTGATTTCAGCAACTTACGATTGGCGTTGGGCTTGCACTTCCAATGCGAGAAAAATGAGCAAGGCAAGAATCGAATTGGATCCCGCTCCGAATTGCAAAGGGTAGAATGCTGAGAATTCAAAGGTCGGCAAACGGGGAAGTGGTCTTTACGTTGAGCGGACAAGTGGACGAAGAATCGATAGTCGAGTTGGAAACACTAATTAACGCGGAAGCGAAAGGGTCCCGTATAGTCTTGGATCTAAAAGACGTAACGCTGGCAAACGATGATGCCGTCACCTTTTTTGTGCGCTGCGAAGCAAACAGCATCACACTGAAGAATTGCCCAGCATATGTTCGCGAGTGGATCAATGCAAAACGGCGCGAAAGTTAATGCCTGAGACAGGCCCTTGCTGTGTTTAAACGTTAGTTAAATGTATACCGGACGAACGAAAGGAGTAGCGACGATGTCGACACAGGCAAGCTGGGCATCTCAAATGCCCGCAATCATTCATGATGGATCCTTTGGCGAGGATGCGGCGTTGACGAACGCCGAACTCGACAACAACGAACTTTGCGGCAGCGGCTTACCCCGCATTGTCGGTAACAGCGCTGCTCTCCGGCGCGTACTTGCAATGGTTCGGGTGGTAGCCCCGACCGACGCCACAGTCTTGATCAATGGGGAAACAGGAACAGGCAAAGAACTGATTGCGGAAGCTGTTCACAAGTGCAGCGAGCGATCAAGGGGCCCATTTGTGAAGGTGAATTGCGCCGCAATTCCTGCAGGTTTACTCGAAAGTGAGCTGTTCGGTCACGAGCGCGGCGCCTTTACGGGAGCGGTCGCGCGCGGTATTGGACGGTTCGAACGCGCCAATGGAGGCACCTTATTCTTGGACGAGATAGGCGACCTTCCGCTGGAGTTACAACCAAAGCTTCTGCGGGTCATGCAGGAAAGACAGTTCGAGCGGCTAGGTGGTGGCGCCACGATCCGCACGGATGTGCGCGTGATCTGCGCCACCCATCAGAATCTCGCTGAAATGGTCGACGAACGTCGATTCCGGGCCGATCTCTTTTACCGGCTCAGCGTGTTCCCCATGGAACTGCCGCCGCTGCGTGAGCGCTCCGAAGATATCCGCTTGTTAGTTCAACATTTTGCTCTGGATTACGCTCGCCGCATGCGGAAACCGATCGCCGCCATTGCAGAGCAATTCATGGAGGCTCTTGCGCATCATTCTTGGCCGGGCAACGTTCGGGAGTTGCAAAACTTCATAGAGCGTTCAGTAATTCTCTCCCAAGGATCTGTGCTAACTGGCTCGCTATCGGATCTCACTTCCGCTACCAAGGCATCTGCGCCCATCACAATGGCGCAGGCGGAGAGTTCGCACATCCTTCAGACTCTCCGGCAAACGGGCGGGATGGTTGGCGGTCCGAATGGTGCGGCCGCCCGCCTAGGCATGCACCGGTCGACGTTGATCTCCAAGATGCGGCGGCTGGGTATCAATCACGCCCAAAGATCAGCGTTGCCGGTACGAGCAGTAGCGACGGCCTCCAGGTAAGAAGACCCAATCTTCGGATCTCTCCGCTAATCGCCGAGGGGTTGCGTCGGGGAAGCCGTAGAGCTGTGGCGGTCAACGGTTCCCAACGTAATGAGAACGCCGGGCCGGCCGCGGATGATGCGCATGCGCGCTTCGATCGCGACGACTTGCTCTCCTCCAGGCGATGGCTTTCGCATTTTCTCGAACAACGCCTGAATCCTGTCGTGGTGCTGATAAAGCAGGCTGAAGTTCAGCTCATCACTTTACTTTTTACTTTTCCGGCGATCACTCTAGGGGAGTTGTGTCGAATCGGGAACATGATGTCGCCCAGAGAACACCCGTCCCGGCAATCGTAGAAATGCACGCACCCGCAAAATGACAGAGGCAAATGGAATTGTTCAAAACGTCACTTTCTCAAATGGACTGGCCCAAAACTTGCTCCCTGCGTCTGGGGGAATCGAGTATGGACTGGTCAAACTCTAAGGCGGAAATGATATGTGGATAGTTAAGGTCGCGCTCGAACGTCCCTATACTTTCATTGTCCTTGCCCTGCTGATTCTCATTCTCAGTCCGGTGGTTATTCTAAACACCCCTACCGACATCTTTCCGAATATCGACATTCCAGTCGTGGCCGTTTCGTGGACCTACACGGGCATGAATCCCGAGGAACTAGAGGGGCGGCTCACGACCGTTTACGAAAAAGTGTTGACCACACTCGTTGATAATATCGAGCACATCGAGTCAACCACTGTAAACGGAACGGTGGTCGTTAAGATATTTTTACAGCCTACGGCAAGCGTCGATCGCGCTAACGCACAGGTCACGGCGGCTTCGCAAACCATTTTGCGCCAGTTGCCGCCGGGAACGTTGCCGCCGTTGATTGTGAACTACACGGCCTCGAGCGTGCCGATACTCCAACTCGCCCTTTCCGGCCCGGGACTTAGCGAGGCAGACCTGAATGATCTGGCGCTGAATTTCTTGCGCCCGCAACTGGTGACAGTTCCTGGCGCGGCGGTGCCTTATCCTTACGGCGGCAAGCAAAGAGAAGTGATGGTCAATATGGATAGCGGATTGCTTCAGTCGAAAGGACTCTCTCCGCAGGACGTCGTGAACGCGGTAAACGCTCAGAATGTCATCGCGCCCTCGGGAACTGCAAAGATCGATCAATTCGAGTACGACATCGCCACAAACTCTGCACCCAGAACGGTGGAGGAAATGAACAGCCTTCCGGTCAAAGTGGTGGGTAACTCGACCATCTATCTGCGCGATGTCTCGCATGTGAGCGATGGCTTCATCCCGCAAACCAACATCGTTCGGCAGGACGGCCGCCGTGGTGCTTTGGCCACTGTCATCAAAGACGGCGATGCGTCCACGCTCAGCGTTGTCCAGGGCGTTCGCAACCTGCTTCCCCGCGTTCAGCAGACATTGCCGCCGCAACTAAAGATTCACCTGCTGGCGGACCAGTCCGTTTTCGTTCGCGCTGCCGTCAGCGGTGTCGTGCGCGAGGCCGGCATCGCCGCCGTCCTCACGGCATTGATGATCCTGGTCTTCCTGGGAAGCTGGCGGAGCACCGTGATCATAGCCGTTTCTATTCCGCTGGCCATCTTGAGTTCTGTGATCATCCTCGGCCTTCTGCATCAAACCATCAATCTGATGACGCTGGGCGGCTTGGCGCTGGCTGTCGGCATCCTGGTAGACGACGCTACAGTCACTATCGAAAATATTTCGCGGCACCTCGAGGAGGGCCAGCCGCTGCACCAGGGAATTCTCGAAGGCGCGGCGCAAATCGCGGTGCCCGCGTTAGTTTCCACTCTTTGTATCTGCATCGTCTTTATGCCCATGTTCTCGTTGGGAGGTGTGGCCCACTATCTGTTTCAGCCCCTGGCCGAAGCTGTCATCTTCGCTATGATCGCGTCGTACATCCTATCGCGAACCTTGGTTCCAACGCTGGCGATGTACCTTCTCAAAGCTCGCGAAGAACATGACGCACCCTCGCACAATCCTTTTACGCGAGCACAGAAGGCGTTCGACCGCGGATTTGAAGCTTTTCGTCTGGCCTACCAGCGAGTGCTCACCAGCCTAGTGGGAAAACGATTCCTCTTTGTTCCCGCTTTTTTGCTGGTCTGCCTTTCGGCGGCCGCCCTCGTTCCATGGCTTGGTCAGGACTTTTTCCCGAACACGGACAGCGGTCAATTCATTTTGCATGTTCGCGCCAAGACGGGAACGCGAATCGAAGACACTGCTATGCTTTGCGATCTAGTAGAGCGCTCCATCCGGCGCGAGATTCCGAATAAAGAGGTGTCGAGCATTACCGACAATATCGGTCTCCCGTACAGCCAGCTCAACTACATGTACAGTACATCCGGAACCATAGGCGCCTCCGATGCCGATATCCTGGTTTCACTCAACGAAAAACATCACCCCACGCCCGATTACGTTCGCGATCTTCGAAAATCCTTGCCGGCTGCGTTCCCCGGCACTGCTTTCTATTTTTTGCCCGCGGACATGACCACTCAAATCCTCAACTTCGGACTGCCGGCTCCCGTGGATGTGCAGATCGAGGGGCAGGACCTTCGGGCGAATCACAAGGTGGCCGACAGCGTGCTAAGCCAGCTTCGGCACGTCGCCGGCTTGACCGACCTGCGCATTCAACAGCCGTTCGATTATCCCCGGTTTAACGTGGATGTCGATCGAACTAAAGCGGCCCAGGGCGGCTACACGGATCGCGATGTTACCAACAGCCTGCTGGTTGCGTTGAGCGGCAGTTTTCAAACCACGCCCTCCTATTTCCTGAACTGGAAAAACGGTGTGCAATACGAGATGATCTCCCAAACTCCCCAATACCGCATCCAGTCTTTGCAGGATGTTGGCAACATACCCATCAGTTCTCCGGCGATGATTCATCCGGAAATCCTCTCCGAAGTGGCCTCCATTAGCCGCGGGAGCGAAATGGAAGTGCTCTCGCATTACAACATCCGCAGAGTAGTGGACATTTACGGCTCAGTCCAGGATCGCGATCTCGGCGCAGTGGGGCGGGAGGTCACTCGCATCGTGAATCAGAATCAAAAGCTGCTGCCACGGGGCAGTTTCTTCCGTATACGCGGACAGCTCGACACCATGCGCACATCTTACGAAGGCTTGTTGTCCGGACTCGGGTTTGCCATCGTTCTGGTTTACTTCCTCATCGTAGTCAATTTTCAGTCCTGGCTGGACCCCTTCATCATCATCACGGCGCTGCCGGCCGCGTTAGCCGGCATTATCGTTTTTCTGTTTCTCACCCACACTACTCTCAGCGTGCCCGCTCTTATGGGCGCAATTATGTGCATGGGCGTGGCCACCGCGAACAGTATTCTCGTGGTGGCGTTTGCCACCGAGCGCCTCGTAAGCCACGGGGACCCGCTCAAGGCCGCCATAGAAGCCGGCTTCACGCGTTTTCGACCGGTTCTGATGACCGCCCTCGCCATGATCATCGGCATGATTCCGATGGCCCTCGGTTTGGGCGATGGAGGCGAGGAGAACGCCCCTCTCGGACGCGCGGTGGTGGGCGGCTTGCTCTGTGCCACGGTCGCCACGCTCGTCTTTGTTCCCACGGTGTTCGGCTTGTTGCATGGAATGCGCCTCAAAGGAGGCAATACGCAGAGGCCGGAAAAGGAGAACCCCGATGCCAGAGATTAAACACGAGCAAAGAGGCGCCAGCCGGTTGGCGATCTTGCTAGGTCTAGTGTTGGCTGTTGCGCTCGGACTTTTCATCTACTCCGGCATCCACGCCCGCGTAGAAGCGGAATCCAACCTCCAACATGCGACGCAAGCGGCCGCCATCGAGGATGTCAACGTGGTGTCCCCGAAAGCAGCCGCGCCGATTGATGAAGTGGTTCTGCCCGGAGCCACGCAGCCTTTCGTTAACTCTCCGATATACGCCCGAACGAATGGATACCTTGTGAAGTGGTTCTACGACATAGGCGCGAGGGTAAAGCAAGGCGATCTTTTGGCCACAATTGACACGCCCGAGCTGGACAAACAGCTGTTACAAGCGCGGGCAGACCTGGAGACAGCCAAGTCGAACCTGGCATTGTCGAAGACTACCGCGGAGCGCTGGCAAGGGCTGGTAAAGACGCGTTCCGTTTCCCAACAGTCGACCGATCAGGCCGTGGACAACCTGGGCGCGACGCAAGCATCGGTTGATTCGTACGCCGCTAACGTCCGCCGGCTCGAGGACTTGGTCTCATTCGAGAAGGTCTACGCTCCCTTTGATGGAGTCATCACGGTCCGCAATACCGATACCGGCTGGCTGATCAATGCGGGTGCCGGCTCGCCCAGCGCCGAGCTGTTTCAACTGGCGCAGACCAGCACTCTTCGCATCTTTGTCGCCATTCCGGAAGTCTACTCCCGTGCGGCGCGCATCGGCGCAACGGCCACTCTAACACTCGACGAATATCCCAGTGAAACGTTTAGCGGCAGAATCACCCGGACTTCTGAATCCATCGACATGGCATCGCGAACCCTGAATACGGAAATAGACGTCCACAATCCTACCGGTCAGTTGCTTCCTGGGGCGTACGTGCATGTTCATCTCAAATTACCCAGTCAAACTCGCTTCGCGATTATCCCTGCCAATACTCTGTTGTTTCGTTCCGAAGGTCTTCAGGTTGGCGTAGTTCGCAACGGCCACGCAGAGTTGGTTCCAATTACGATCGGCGTGGACTACGGCGCCACAGTGCAGGTAACCTCTGGCCTGACCTTAGAGGACCAAGTGATTCTCAATCCGTCGGACTCTTTAATTAGCGGCACGCCAGTTCGGACCGCGCCTGCTGCGGGCACAACGCGATGAAGGGTCTGCGCCTATGTCCCGTAATCGGCATGCTGGTACCGCTCACGGGCTGCATGGTTGGCCCCAATTACCAGAAGCCGCCGGTTCCCGTAACGCCGGCATTCAAGGAACCGCCACCCGACTCGTTCAAAGAGTCCGATGAATGGAAGAAATCTCATCCCGATGCAGCCGCGCTGCGCGGCAAATGGTGGGAGATTTTCGGTGATCCTCAGTTGAATGCACTCGAGGAGCAGGTGACAGTATCCAACCAGGATTTGAAGATGGCTGAAGCGCGCTTCCGTCAGGCGCGCACCATGGTTCGCTATAACCGGGCGGCTGAATTTCCGACCATTGGGGTGGACCCTAACATTCAATCCTTGCGCTATTCACCAAATGAACCCTATTTTCCTGCCAACGTCGGTAGCGGCGCCAGATCTGGGTTCACGCTGCCGTTCGACATTTCGTATGAGGTTGACTTGTGGGGCCGCATACGCCGGACCGTCACCTCTGCCGGCGAGGAGGCGCAAGCTGTCGCCGCCGATCTTGAGACCGCCGCTCTCAGTCTGCATGCTGAACTGGCGGTGGACTATTTCGAACTTCGCAGCGCCGATGCTCAGCAAAGGTTGCTGGACGCGACGGTGGATCAGTATGCCGATATGGTGCAACTCACTAAGGACCTATTGAACGGAGGCGCCGCGCCGGAGTCCGACCTCGTGCAGGCACAAACGCAATTGGATACCGCGCGCGTGCAGGACACCGATATCGGTGTAATGCGGGCCCAATACGAGCACGCCATCGCGATTTTGATTGGAAAACCGCCGGCGGAGTTTGCTCTCGCGGCCTCGCCGTTGAAGCTGGCACCGCCCGTCATCCCGGTGGGCGTTCCCTCTCAACTCCTGGAGCGGCGGCCCGACATCGCAGCCAGCGAGCGTCGCGTTGGAGAGGCGAATGAAGGCATCGGCATCGCGCGCGCGGCTTATTTCCCGAGCCTGGTGTTAAGTGCCACGGGTGGACTGGAAGGCAACTCGATCGTAAATTGGTTCGCCTGGCCTAGCCGATTCTGGGCCGTCGGTCCCACTACGTTGGAGACGATCTTTGACGGCGGCCGACGCCGGGCAACATCAGAAGGCGCGCGAGCCAACTACGATGCTACGGTCGCCAACTACCGCGAGACCACCCTCGTCGCTTTTCAGGAAGTGGAGGACAGTCTTGCCGCGCTACGAATACTAGAGCACGAAGCTCTCCAGCAACGGGAGGCGGTGGCCGAGGCTGAGCGGGGAGTTGAGATCTTCACTAATCGATACCAGGCCGGCGTCGACCCCTATCTTCAAGTTGTCTCGGCTGAGACTATTGCGCTCCTGAACGAACGTAACGAAGTCGACATCTCGCGGCGGCGCATGGATGCGAGCGTTCTCTTGATCAAGGGGCTGGGCGGCGGTTGGGACGTCTCCAAGTTACCCCAGATCAGTTCCATGCGCTGATTCTGGCTGTGCGATCTCGTTGCGACAATTGCGCAGCCATCGGCAACATATCAGCTGCGCGACGGCTCATAGGTGAGCCAGTGCAGCCTTAACCTTTTCGGGTTTGAAAGGCACTGAGCGCAGTCGGATGCCGGTCGCATCGAACACGGCGTTCGAAATGGCCGACGGGACTACTGCCGCAGTAGCTTCCCCAACTCCCCATGGCTTCTCGTTCGGCCGGCTAATCAGTTCGATTTCGATCTCGGGGATCTCCGGAAACCGGAGGATTGGATACGTGGCCCAATCGCGGCTCGTGACGGTCGAGCGATTAAACTTAACCTCTTCCCTAAGAGTGCGGCTCAAGGTTTGTACAACGCTGCCTTCGATTTGATTGCGCGTGCCATCGGGATTTATGATCTGCCCGCAGTCGTGAACGATTGAGAATCGCTTCACCCGGATATCACCGCTCGTCCGGTTCACTTCAACATCCGCAACAACTCCGACATAGGTCCGAACCAACTCGTAGTGGATATAGGCGAGGCCTCGTCCCCTGAAAACCCCGGAACTATCATGGGTGCGCGAACCTGCCTGGCGCGGCTCCCATTTTGCGAAACGCGCGAGATGCCGTAGGAGTTCGATCCCACGCGCGTCGTTCAGATGCCGCACGCGGAATTCGAGCGGATCAGAGCCGCACGAAGCCGCAAGCTCGTCGAGAAACGACTCGTTTGCGAAGGTGTTTTGCATCCGTCCGGGCGAGCGAATCCACGATGGCCGAAACGGCGTTTCAGCGAGACGGTGGCACACCGTGTATCTATTTGCGAAATTGTACGGAATTGCCGAATTCTGGAAAATATTCCCCGGCTCCAAAACTGTCGAACGAGGTAACTGCGCGAGGTGCGCGGGAAGCAGCGTGACCGGGGCGCCAGCCCCTTCCGGAATGAAAAACTCGCCATGCCATGCGATGACCTCATCCGTGGCGTCGAGTCCTGCTTCCAGGTCGATCAATGTAGGGACACCTTTGGGATCCCAGATGTGTTCGTCAGCGCGCATCCACTGCACACGGACTGGACGGCCAAATTCATGAGCCAACAGCGCAGCATCTCCCGCCGCGTCCTCGTGGCCGTTACGCCCGTAGCAACCCGCTCCTTCAATGTAAATGCAGCGCACGTCTGCTTCAGGTATGGTCAGCATCTGCGCTAATTGTTGGCGCAGGCTGTGAGTTGCTTGGGAGGCGGTCCAACAAGTCAGCTTGCCTTTACTAAATTCCGCGACGGCGCAGGATGGTCCTATCGACCCGTGGGTCTGAATCGCAAAGTCGTAGGTAGCCTTCAGCCGACGCGATGCCCGCGTGAGTGCCGCCGGCGTGTCGCCGACGTTGCTCGTTATGTCCTCCTTAGCTACCTTCGTGGCGCGCACGTGCTCCCAAAGGCGACTTTCGTCCGGCAGCGCGGCCCATTGGGACCACTTAGCCTTCAATTGCTGCGATGCCTTAATCGCAGCCCACTCAGTCTCCGCGGTAACCGCTAGAAAATTGTCGCGCCGAACGATTTTAAAGATGCCTGAAATCCCGCGTACGGAACTCTCGTCGACACTCAACAGAGTGGCGCCCATTGAGGGCGGCCGTATCACCCGTCCGTGCAACATGCCCGGAACCTTGAAGTCCTGAACGTACGTGAACTTGCCCGTCACGTTGGCCTCGATCTCAGGGCGGCGAATGGATTTGCCGACAATCGTGTAGCTGTCTGGATTCTTCAGCGGCGCGTTCCCATCGACATGTAACGAGAACGGCTTTCCTCCGACCAACTGGCCGTATGTGATGCTTTTTCCACTCGCATTGAAGCGGATGACACCGTTGTCAATGACGAGGCTGCTCGCTGAACATTTAAAGTGGCGAGCTGCTTCAGTGAGAAGCCTCTGACGCGCTGTGGCCGCGGCCTGGCGAAGCTGCATGCCGCCAACCTGAACCGAGAGGCTGCCGGCAGTAAGGCCTTGGTCCGGGGTCAAGAGGGTGTCACCTTGAATTACCGTGACACGCGCCATATCCACGTCAAGTTCTTCCGCGGCGATTTGAGTCATCGCGGTACGCACGCCCGTTCCCAGATCTACTTTGCCCGAGTAGACGGTAACGTTTTCATCCGCCGTCACAGCGAGAAAGGAATCCACTTCGTCTAGCGCGACAGGCTTCGCCCTCTGACGCAACTCTTTCGTGGAGGCGGGGCGCAGGTGATCGACGAGGGAAAAGCCGACTACCAGAACGCCTCCGCGCCTCAGGAAATCACGCCGGGTGTTCATAGAATTCGGCATGACTACGACCTCAAACCTGGAGCGGTAGCCACTCGCTGTATTGCGCGAACAATCCGCAGATGTGTGCCGCAGCGGCAGAGATTGCCCGCTAGCGCCGTCTTGATTTCGTTGACGCCGGGATGCGGAGTTTTACTTAACAGCGAAGCAGCTTGCATAATCATACCGTTGATGCAGTAACCGCACTGTGCCGCTTGTTCGGCAATGAAGGCATCCTGTAGTGGATGGAGTCTCTCCAGAGTTCCTAGTCCTTCCAGAGTGACAATGTCCTTACCCGCAACTGCTGACACAGGCATCACGCAAGAACGCACAGCCTCTCCGTTGAGGTGCACGGTACATGCCCCACATTGTGCTAGTCCACAGCCGAAGCGCGGACCATGCAACCCCAGGTCATTCCGAAGAGCGTAGAGTAATGGCATCGCTGGGTCATCAGCTTGAATTGTTGCCGTCTGACCGTTCACCTTCAACATGATTTTCTTGGTACCGGTCTCGTTTTGAGGCATGCTGTGAATCTCCTTAGGTGCGTTTCTAACTCGCAAGAGGGTTTCCAAGGGGCAGGCGACATTTCGACAGCTGTGTTTCTTCTATCCATTCGAACTCTGTGAGTCTCTTGCACGTACAGTTTCGATGCACGGAGACTACCATCGACGCAGATGTCATGCGCGCCAACCTCGCAGGAGCGATTTAGCGCGTTTTTAGCGACGCCTCAAAATCAGATGGCACGGCCAGCGAATGCCGCCGCACCGACAGGCTGTCTTATTACCGACACCCAGTCACTCCGCAAAGACTCACTCCCAGAACAGCGTGATGAATGTAAACCACGAATTAACAGACAGATATGCGATCGGCCTGCTGTGATCGCCGCAAGAGGAACCTCACGTGCAGTCTGGGAAGGGGGGGAAGAATTGAGCTTGTGCGGTACTGCCCGCAATTTAATAAAATGGCTCGCGGGATTCTTTGTATTCTCTCTCAGGAGGATTTAATGCGTCTGCTTTATATAGGTCGAACTCTGGTGCGTTGTGTCGCCGGGTTCGCGCTGCTCAGTCCGATAGCCTCAGCTCAGAGCCAATCGTGCTCGCACGACGATACAGAGTTAAAATTACCGCCAGGCTTTTGCGCGACCGTGTTTGCTGACGGTATTGGTCACGCCCGGCACCTTGTGGTGACGCCCAGCGGGCTGGTTTACGTTAACACTTGGTCGGGTAGGTATTACGGCAATGATGTTCCACCGGCAGGTGGATTCTTAATAGCCCTGCAAGACAAAAACGGCGCGGGAAAGGCTGATGTGATCGAGCGCTTCGGTGAAACCGTTCAGAGTGGTGGAGCTGGCGGCACAGGCATCGGCTTATATCAGGGCTGGATTTACGCGGAAATCAACGACCGAATCGTGAGATACGCGCTCCCGGCCGGCTCCCTCGTTCCGCGAGATCCTCCGGAAACGATCCTATCCGGTCTGCCGCTGGGTGGCGATCACCCCATGCATCCGTTCATCATCGATGGCAAGGGATCAATGTACGTGGATGTTGCCACCGCAACCAATGCCTGCCAGTTGCAGAATCGCCAACTGGCATCGCCCGGTTTGAAGCCTTGTACTGAACTCGAAACGCGTGGCGGAGTGTGGCGTTATGACGCGAATAAAACAAACCAGAAGTTTTCACCGGCGGCCCGTTATGCCACGGGGATACGCAATGCGGAAGGCTTTACGTTTGATGCCAGCGGCAAGCTCTTCGTGACCCAACACGGACGAGACCAACTGCATGCGAATTGGCCGAATCTCTACAAGGCTTCCGAAGAAGCTAGTTTGCCCGCCGAAGAGTTGCTGCTCTTGAAGCCTGGCGGCGACTATGGCTGGCCCGAGTGCTACTACGACGGGGTGCAGCGAAAGCTGGTTCTTGCGCCCGAATACGGTGGTGACGGTGGCAAACAGGCGGGTGTTTGCGCGACCAAGATTGCTCCCGTGGCTGCGCTTCCGGCGCATTGGGCGCCCAACGCGATGGTGCGCTACGACAAAACGCAATTTCCAGCCCGCTATCGTAACGGAGTCTTCATCGCCTTTCATGGCTCATGGGATCGTGCGCCCTACGTGCAAGAAGGCTATAACGTAGTTTTTCAGCCGCTCGAAGGCGATCGTGCGACGGCCAATTGCGAGGTTTTCGCCGACGGTTTCGCAGGACCGGACGAAAGTCCGGGCGGCGCCGTACATCGTCCTTCCGGGCTTGCGGTGGGGCCGGACGGGGCACTCTATGTTTCCGACGACATACACGGCCGGATCTATCGAATCGTGTATAACGGCGGTGTTGCTAGCGGTGCCGCGAGCGGTTCTGCGGCGACTACTCCCTGCCCAAGTGCGTCGGCTCCCGTGCGTGAAGCGGTTCAAACAAGTGCCCAACCGCCGGAGGGAACTCATGCAAACGCAGGTGCTGCTGCTACCAAGCTGGCCGTTCCCGAAGGAGCTACCGTCGCGATGGTTGCTTTGGGCGATCGCATCTACCACGGCCAAGTAGGTGGAGCTCCCTGTGCCGGTTGTCACGGCACGAACGCCACAGGCTCGCCCTTGGGTCCTAATCTTACTTCCGGAAAATGGCTCTGGAGCGATGGCAGCTATGCCGGAATTTTGAAATCGATCAGAGAAGGAGTGCCCAACCCTAAGCAATATCGCAGCCCCATGCCGCCGATGGGTGGAGCGGAACTTACTTCCGACCAACTGGCGGCGGTGGCCGCCTACATCTGGGCGCTGAGTCATTAATCCATTGAATTACCAACGACTCCCTGGCAGGTGTTGCTCAGTCGCCAAAAACTGCCGAGATGACGACATATGGCAGCGCTGATCGTCACCTCGCGGGCTTGTTTTCAGGCACATCGATCGCCATCGCTTAATGGCTGTTCGATTGCCTAATGCCCGGTATGGCACAAGCATCGTCGGCGACGCCGCGACCAGCGTCGATCGTTCAAACATCCTCACTTACTCTCGCGTCTGGTGTAACCATTCCTGATAGCGCAATGGCTCGCGAAGCCACCGAATTGGTTCGTGAGACAGAGAACTCATTGCTGTTCAACCATTCAAGCCGCGTTTACTACTTTTCCGCTGCAGCCGGCAAACGGAAAGGGCTCAGCTTCGATCCGGAACTGCTGTATGTCAGTGCAATGTTTCATGACATGGGCCTCACTTCGAAACACAGCACCGCGACCGATCGTTTTGAGGTAGACGGAGCCAATGCTGCTCGTGAGTTTCTTCGTCAGCACAAGATCTCCCAACAAGACATTGAGACAGTGTGGACTTCGATTGCCCTTCACACCACGCCAGGTATCCCTCAGTACATGCATCCGGTGGTTGCGCTATTGACCAACGGTGTCGAGATGGATGTTCTTGGAATCGCTTATTCCGAATTCTCCGACGCTGATCGCGGGGCGATTGTCGCCGCGTATCCGCGCACCGAGCGCTTTAAAGAAGACATCATCCAGGCCTTTTACGACGGCATCAAGCACAAGCCGGAGACCACATTCGGCAATGTGAAGGCAGACGTACTGGCGGACAAGAATCCAAATTTCCAGCCCATGAACTTCTGCAGTGTCATTCGCGGTTCGCAGTGGAAGGGTTAAGAAATCCGTGAATGCACGCAGTGGATCGTCCGCTGCATGGTTCAACCTATCAACTTTGTAAACAGAACTTCCGGAAGTGAGAACTCATAATGTCGAAACCCGAACGCTTTACTAATGCAACTGGTGCTCCCGTACCAGACAACACCAATATTTTGACAGCCGGTCGTCGTGGTCCGGCTTTACTCCAGGACATCTGGCTTATCGAGAAGCTCGCACACTTTGATCGCGAGGTGATTCCTGAGCGACGAATGCATGCCAAAGGCTGGGGCGCGCATGGAACTTTCACGACGACTCACGACATCACAAAGTACACCAAGGCAGCGATTTTCTCGAAGATTGGAAAGCAGACGCCGATGTTCGCGCGCTTTTCGACCGTCGCTGGGGAACGCGGGGCGGCCGACGCCGAGCGCGATATCCGCGGGACTGCTCTGAAGTTCTACACCGAGGATGGAAATTGGGATATCGTTGGAAACAATACTCCCGTTTTTTTCTTCCGTGATCCTCTACGCTTCTCCGACCTCAACCACGCGATCAAGCGCGACCCTCGCACCGGTCTTCGGAGCGCCCAGAATAACTGGGACTTCTGGACTCTTCTTCCAGAGGCACTTCATCAGGTGACAATCGTGATGTCCGACCGCGGAATTCCAAAGTCCTTCCGGCATATGCATTGCTTCGGAAGTCATACATTCTCTATGTTTGATGTTGAGAACAAGCGCACTTGGGTGAAGTTCCACTTCCGCTCACAGCAAGGTATTGAAAATCTCACAGATGAAGCTGCCGCTGCGGTTGTGGCAAATGATCGGGAGAGCCATGGCCGAGATCTATTGAACGCAATCGAACGAGGGAATTTTCCGCGTTGGACACTCTTTATCCAGGTCATGACAGAGGAACAGGCAAAGAGGCTCAAGCACAACCCATTTGATTTGACCAAAGTCTGGCCCAAAGCCGACTACCCATTGATCGAAGTTGGTGTCATGGAGCTTAATCGTTACCCGGAAAATTACTTCGCAGAAGTGGAGCAAGCTGCCTTCTCTCCGGCGAATGTGGTTCCCGGAATTAGCTTCTCGCCTGACAAGATGCTACAGGGCCGGCTGTTCTCTTATGGAGATACCCAGCGATACCGCCTCGGCGTGAACTTTAATCACATCCCTGTTAATGCGCCGAAGTGTCCATTCCACTACTATCACCGCGATGGCCAGATGCGCACCGATGGAAACCTGGGCGCGACGACAACCTATAACCCGAATACCTGGGGATTGTGGGACAACCAGCCGGAGTACGCTGAGCCGTCGTTCGCGCTAGAAGGCGATGCTAATCACTATGACCACCGCTTAGAGGATGATCACTGGGAGCAACCGGGCAATCTCTTCCGGAACATGACCCTTCAGCAAAAGCAGTTGCTCTTCGACAACACGGCTCGCGCGATCAGTGGCGCATCTCAAGAGGTCCTGGAGCGGCATGTTGCGAACTGCAGAAGAGCCGACCCCGCTTACGGCAATGGTGTGGCACGGGCTTTGAAGCTGAATGTTCTGACAAGCGCCTAACATGATCATGAACGGGCAGCAACTCAATTGCTGCCCGTTCTGATACGTCGCGCAAGATCAGCGATCAGGATGAAACGGCATGCCGGGATGCCCCGCACTTGCGGGTTCTGGAGTCCGCAAATCTAAGTTGACAACAATCGGATCCTGCCCGTCTCTTACAACTACGGCTTCGCAAGTCTCTTCCAGGCTGGCGTTGATCTCCTGGTGCGGCACGAAAGGTGGGACGTAAATGAAGTCGCCCGGCCGGGCTTCCTCGCTGAACTCCAACTGATCACCCCATCGCATTCGAATTCGGCCCTTTACTACATAAAGGACCGTCTCCAGCTCTCCGTGATGATGCGGTCCAGTCTTGGCATCCGGTTGAACCGCCATTGTGCCGGCCCACAGCTTGCTTGCGCCAGCCCTCGCATGGGTGATTGCAGCGGCTCGAGTCATGCCCGACGTCTGCGGCGTATTCAAATCAAGTTCATTTGAATGTACGATTTTGACTCCCTGTTTTGCCCAATCCATAGTAATCCTTTCTTCTCCTCTCCTGCATTTTTGCTGCCGCGAAGTCCTGTGCCGGTCCTGGACAAATCCCACAGTTTATTAGACAAGGACGCGAAGACGCTTGGTGGACACCGCTGATGCCCCCCCCACCATCCCTCTCCGGGTCGTCTTTGGAGCATATTACTGCTGAGTTCGACCTGCTGGCACGCCGCATCCGTGGCATCATAATCGGCATGCGCTTCACTGCAGGCTTGTCCCTTTTTACCCTACTGACCATTCCCGCAGTTGCGCGAGCGCAAGGTGTTGAACCCGGGCAGCCGAAAGAGCCAGGTTTCGAGAGTACCGCACGACTCGTCGGTGTTCTCCCTGAGTTGAGTGAATTGCGAAAACTAGGCGCAGGCATTGCTAATACAAATCGTTGGCAAATCCTCTGGCTCCACCAGCACATTTCTGAAAGAGTTATGGCTACTTCGCTCCAGGTCGACGCTACCATAGCCCAGATCGACAACGAGATCTCACGCGCCAACGAACTGCATAGCTACCTCGCAGACCGTCGCGACCGCACAGTGAACCGCGCTAATTTGCTGAGCGTCATCGTAGGCGGCGGCCTTGGTTCTACCAGCTCCGGCTTACAGCTTTCATCAGCCCGAACCAAGCCCGCAGCCGGGGTCGGCATCGGTGCTGGCGCGCTTTCCGCCACCCTTGCAGTGTTCGGTATTCAAGCGCAGAAGGGTAGAAGCAGCCGCTTCGACTTTGAATCCAACATGCTTGCGGAGTTTTTCGACCGCCCCGTTCTGCCGGATAGTCATTATCCAGCGACCATCTGGGGCTTTTTGAATGAGTCTGCTCCAAATAGTCCAGCCATTACTACTCGGAAGCAACAGCTGTTGCAAACTTGGATCCAGGTCAAACGGATTGACTCGCTCGCAAGCATAGACAAAATTCAACGCCTCACCAGCCAGCCATCCGAACTGCTCAAACTTACCATCGATGATCTTGAGGACCGCGCCGCCATGCTCCAGGACGTTCGCGCCAGAATTTCGTTCCTGAAGCGTGACCTCGGCGCGTTCGTCGCATCTCTATCGTCCATCGGCGAGTCTGCCGAAACCAACTACCGGCCATTCTCCGATGATCAGTAAGTTCAATCAGTCGGGACACCTACTATAGATCTGAACAGTTCGTATGTTCTTGTTCAATCATTTCCTTCTCCGTCTTTTGGATGTTTTGGCTTCCTACTGGGTGGCACAAGAAATTGGAGGTGCATGATTTGAGCTGATCGAAATCAGAGAATTACCCTCCTTCTAAGGCGAGGCGACATTCCCAGACATTCCGCTATTTCGACGTACCAATGTTGAAGGAAATTTTGGCGCCCGGCTGTTTGCGCAATTAGCCCGAACGTCCCGCTTTATAAGAGACGCGAGAGAGTGAGAGGGTTGGGGAGTTGGGGGTGTTCACTCTCTCGCTGACTGAGGAAATTGCCCGTGTGCATTTTGGGGAGTCTGCAGATGGGCCCTCAAAGGGAGTCATTTTAAGGTTTGAACTTGGCGAGAAACGACCGCAGCTCTTTCCGAACTCGCTTGCGCCGAATCTTACCAGCCTCTCACGATCTAACATCTGCATTTCTTTAGCCATTGCCAGCGTAGGCGGCAAATACCGCATTGGGAACATCAAGACCGGAACTTGCGCTGTTGAGATCTGGACACGGAGTCACGCGGTCGACCTCTGCCGAAGCTTTATTTATTGGGTTGATGCGATTGGATAGCCATCCGCAACGATGGGGGAGGCCAACCTCGAAGACTGAGCTGGCAGTTCCACTTACCCAGAATGCAACACCACCTCGAAGCGAAATAACATCTGATCTGTTGGCAAACGAAATGCTCTCTCTTCTCTGGAAGGAGCTCTCGATAATGACGTCGGGAAATCACAATGGAACGGTCAACAAAGCCGGTAGCGGCAAGCTCGGTTTTATTGGTTTAGGCTACATGGGTTCGCGTATTGCAAAACGGCTGCTAGGAGCCGGCTACCCACTCGTTGTTTTCAACCGGAATCACGACAAAGCGGCGGCGCTTGCTTTTTCTGGTGTCGAAATCGCGGCCAGCCCCGGGGAACTTGCTTCCAATACAGACATTATTCTTTCTTGTTTGGCCGACGACCACGCAGTTCGGGGCGTCCATCTAGCGCTGGGAGGAGTGTTGGACTATGCCAAACCCGGAGCTCGCATTCTTGAGATGAGCACCATCGCTCCCGAAACATCCCAACAACTGTCTAAAGCCGGCCGTGAGCGCGGCATTGAGATCCTGGACGTCGCAATCTCTGGGAGTACGGCCGCTGCGGAGTCTGGAGCGGTAACCCTTTTCGGAGGCGGAGACCGTGAGACATTCGAAAACGTCACATCGATCTTTTATCCGATTGCAAAGCAATGGTTTTACATGGGCCCTAGCGGGTCCGGCGTTGCCATGAAACTAGCTGTAAACACATTACTAGGAGTTGGCATGCAGGCAATTGCAGAAGCGGTAGCGCTCGGCCAGCTTCTTGGGCTCGAACGCGAGCTCCTATTTGAAACGCTGGCCAAAACGGCTGTCATCGCTCCCGCGCACCTAGGAAAGCTAGGGACTGCGAAGGCAAATGATTACGCGCCCCAGTTTCCGGTTCGTTTGATGGAGAAGGATTTTCTACTGATTTTGGCAAATGCCGCGAAACTGGGCGTCGCGATGCCTGCGACAGTTGCGGCGGCTAAAATTGCCGCAGCCGAGGCATCCTCCGGTCGAGAAGAAGATTTTTCTGCGGTCATTCGTGCCACTGAGCAGATGGCCAACGCAAAGGTTACGCCCATGATGAGTAAGGCTTCAACCTAGCGTAAAGTTCTAACTTGTCGCTTTCGTATCGAGTTCAGCGACGAACTTAGTGCGAGCAGGAGCGGGACGCTCCGACCTCAAACCTTCGCATCAGCCATCGAGCGCTACTTTTCAGCCGGGAGATAGCCATCCGTGAGCGTCTTCAGGAAAGAGACGATCTGATCTTCCTCTTCATCGGTAAGTCGCAAATTTCCGAGTTGCCTTCGATTCATGGTTTGCGGATACTCAGCCTTCGGCCAACAACTCACTTTTTCCCCCGGGTCGCCAACTCCGCAAGTTGGTAGTGAATCGCGGGTATTGTAGAAATGCACCACCTCCTTTAGACTCTTCAAGTAACCGTTATGCATATAAGCTCGGACGAAGTCTGGACGGGGTCTCTTATCTACATCCCGCAAGGTTGGAACCTTGAACCTCCCGAGGAATGGAGAAGCAAGGTTCGTCCAGGATGCATTGGGATTTGGCACGCCGCTTAGTCTGGGGGCATTCAGCAGAAATCCCCCTACGCCGGTGTCGACCCAATTGGGGCCACTCAGATTTGCCGCATATCCCTGCTCATCCGGCTTGTCCTCGTAATAGAAGGGGATTGCCGGGTTACGCGGTAGACCTAGGTTGCTTGCGGTGAAGTCAGTAAAAAGCGGTTCTTCGCCCGGTCCGCCGTCTCTGTGACATTCGTTGCAGTGTGTGACGCTGCTTCGAAACAGAGTGTAGCCGGCCTTTTCATCAGGAGTGAATTGCGCTTTGCCGGCCGTTACGTAGTCATATTTCGAAGAGAACTGATTGACTTCGCTCGACGATTCAAATGTAGCTATGGCCTCGGCGATCTGGTCGAAAGTTCTGTTCGAAGAGCCGCGATCCGTTACGCTGAGATGAACGGGCAGCGGATCGGAAGCGCGCGCCGGACCTGGTACGCCGCACACCTGATCGATATTCTTCGGCCATTTAATAGCAAATGCCTGCACGCCCCAGATTCTTTCTCCAAGACACGATAGGGGCGTTGCGACGCCCGGTATACCATACAAGCGGAATCGATTAGACCCATTTCAACAGGATTGAGCGGCGGTCCCTGAGCTTGTTGGGCCACGGGACTATTGAGACGGATGCTGGTCGCCCGCATATCCCAGAAGCTTCCGCCAACGAAGTCGCCCTGCATAGCGTTGTAGTGTAAGACAGGTGAGTAAGTCGCGTACTCGTGAGCCTGGGGCATGCGGTTGCTAAATCGGGTACGAACCGATCCCGGATATGAGACGGTGGTCATGTTCAGCTCACTGACCGGCGCACCGAAACCCGTTTCCGGCATATGACAAAATGCGCACGCCTCGTTTCGATTGACGGAAAGATTCTTGTCGAAGAGGAGAAGCTTTCCTAGGAGTGCAACCCGCCGTGCATGGTCCGGCGAGGTAGTTAAGTCCGCGAGCGCAGCTGCTTCGGCGTTGTCAATGCGCACCTCGAGTTGCCTGATTTCTTCCTGTGCACGAAGCGAGAGGTGCACCTGCGGAAGTTCTTGTAAAGGCGGCTTCTCAGTAACGGCCGGTATGGCTGTTCCCATAGCCAGCTTGAATAGGAAACCGACACAAAGTAACAGTACGAACATCGATGTTTTATTCCCAACTTCGTCTTTAGCCATGTCTTTCACCTTTCCAATTGCGTTTGATGTCGACCGCAGGTTTGAACCTTGTTTTATGGGCTAGTCAACTTCAGGAGTGCATCTCTCGTTCCGATGGCGTCGTAATGCCAAGCGGACCTCACAAGCTAGTCTCCTGTCTTAGATAATTCTTTACAACGCCGCACTTTATCCAGGATGACGTCGGCAGAGGCTTTCCAGACAAAGGGAGAGGGATCGCCGTTCCAGCTACCGAGCCAGTGGTAGATAGCCTTTTCAAGCTCCTGGCCGCTATGAAAGGTTCCGCGTCGGATCATCCTTCCGGTAATCAAGGCGAAAAAGCGTTCCACCTGATTAAGC
This sequence comes from Bryobacterales bacterium, assembly GCA_003167495.1. GTDB lineage: Bacteria > Acidobacteriota > Terriglobia > Bryobacterales > Bryobacteraceae > Bog-105. Next base: position 101,001 of record PMSX01000204.1, read on the forward strand.
CAAGAACTGCTGGTTGGAGTGAAGTGGAAATGGAATCGTTTCGGCTGCTTCGGTTTGAGCCAACGCTGCACCTCGGCGCTTTTATGGGTGCAGTAGTTGTCCATGATGAGGTGTATTTCTTGCTCTACCGGGAGTTGTTTTTCCAAATGATTTAGAAACTTCACGAACTCCCGGCTCCGATGGCGCTGCTGGCAAGTGCCGATCACTTTGCCATTGAGAATGTTGAAGGCGGCGAACAGCGTGGTGGTGCCGTACCGCTTATAGTCATGAGTTTGACGCTCCGGCAAGCCGGGCCGTAAGGGAAGAATGGGCGCGGTCCGGTCTAATGCCTGAATCTGGCTCTTCTCGTCCACACACAACACCAGAGCGCGGTCGGGCGGGTTCAAGTATAGCCCTACGATATCCCGCACCTTTTCTTCGAAGCGGGGATCGCTGGAAAGTTTAAAGCGCTCCACGCGATGCGGTTGCACATCGTGACGCTGCCAGACGCGGTGCACAATCGTCCGCGAGATCCCCAACTGGCCGGCCAGCATCCGCACGCTCCAATGGGTACTGCCGTCGCCGGGCCGCGCTTTCAAGGTTGTATCCAGGATCTTCTGCTCCAATTCCGGCGTCAATACCTTGCCCCTGCGCTTCCGTTTCCGCAGCCCGCTGATCGCCGTCATACCGTCCCTGGCAAAGCGGGCGCGCAAAGCCAGCACCGTAGGACGCGATAGATTCAGTTGTTGAGAGATCGCATGGTTGGAAACCCCTTGGTGAGCCAGCAACAGGAGCCGACCGCGCACCGCCACCTTCTGCGGCGTGTTCCCGCTGCGAACCAAAGCTTCGATCACCGTCTTCTGTCCCTCGCTCAACCTCAATGCGGCCGCTGGAGCGTACATGCCACAGTATCGACCGTTTTGGATCGATCGTAAACTAT
>PMSX01000347.1 GCA_003167495.1 Bryobacterales bacterium
AGGTTGATGAAGAAGATCCAGTGCCAGTTGAAATTGTCGGTGATCCAGCCGCCCAGCGCGGGTCCTATGGCAGGCGCAACCACCACGGCCATGCCATACATCGCGAACGCCTGACCGCGTTTTTCAATCGGAAACGTGTCCGCAAGAATGGCCTGTTCCGATGGTTGCAAGCCACCACCACCAGCCCCTTGCAGTACGCGCGCAAAAATCAGGATCGGCAGGCTCGGCGCGATGCCGCACAAAAACGAGCTTGCTGTAAACAAAAAAACGCAAAGCATGTAGAAGCGCTTGCGCCCAAGTACAGTGGAGAGCCAACCGGAGATTGGCAGCACGATGGCCGCGGAGACCAGATAGCTCGTTAAAACCCAGGTGGCTTCTTCATATGTCGCGCCCACTGAGCCCGCAATCTTGTTCAACGCGACGTTGGCAATGGACGAATCCAGCACCTCCATGAAGGTTGCCAGTGTGACCGTCATGGCCACAATCCACGGATTGTGCGCTGGTTTCCAATTACGGTATTGCGGAGGCGCCGATAATGCCATACGCTCTAATCCATCACGCGGACTTCTGGTTCAACCGACATGCCGGGCCGCAAACGCTCCAGGCCGGGCTGATCTTTGTTAAAACGAATGCGAATGGGAATCCGCTGGACAACTTTTACGAAGTTGCCGGTGGCGTTCTCAGGCGGCAGAACACTGGTGATCGCTCCAGTCGCGCCGCCAATGTCGTCCACGTAACCCTGAAAATCCTGATTGAGTGCATCCACATGCAGCACGGCTTTCTGCTTCGGGCGAATGTTGCGCAGTTGCGTTTCCTTGAAGTTTGCCGTAACCCACAAGTCGTCAAGCTGGGCGATGGTAAGCAATTGCTGGCCCGCTGCTACATGCGTGCCAACTTCCGCGGAGCGCTTCATGACAATGCCGCCGATGGGCGCGGTAATTTTCGTGTAGCCGAGGTTCAACTGCGCTTTTTCCACTTGCACTTCTTCGGTTTTTGCCGCCGCCTGTTCCGAAATCACAGCTGCGCGCTTTACCGCAAGTTGCGCCGGAGCGTTGCGCTCATATTGCGCCAAGCGGCTTTGCGATTGCGCCACCTGGGCGCGCTTTTGATTGACGATCTGTAAGTCGGATTCTACGGTGCCCTGCGCTGCTGCCACCGCGGCGGACTGAGCTTTGGCCGTCGAAGCAACTGCATCGAATTCCTGTTTGGAAACTTCTTCTTTCGCGATCAAAGTTTTGTAGCGCTCCAGATCCGATTGCGCCTTTTCATTGTTCGCCTGCGCCTCCAACAGCTCCGCTTTGGCCGTTTCCACGTCTCGCTCCGCAGTCGCCAAAGCTGCTTGCGCATTAGCCAAATCCGCCTCGCCGCCCGAAATGTTCGTCACGTTTTGCACTTGCGTTATGGGCACGTTTGGCTGCTGAGCGAATATCATCGTGCGGGCCTGGGCCAGTTGCGCCTCGGCCTGATCCAAGGCGACTTGATAATCGCGTGGATCAAGGTCAACCAGCGGATCGTTTGCCTTTACCACTTGATTGTCATCGACATATACGTGCGTAACCGTGCCCTCTATTCGTGAGCTGATAGCGTTCAAGTGCCCGTCCACTTCCGCGTCGTCCGTTGTCTCAAACTGACGGATGTGCATCCAATAAAAGAAGCCGGCCACGGCCGCGATGGCCAGCACCACGAAAAAAATGGCGAAGGCTTTTGCGCGCCCACGCGTCGCCGACGGTGGCGCGGCTTCCGTCTTCGGCGCTCCTCCCCCTGATTGCGCTTCGGAATCTTTCTGTAATACGCTGCTCATTTGTGACCTTCGCTCTGCTGATTTGTTAAACTCTCTTCCGCTTCTCCCATGGCTCGCGCCAAGCTAAGTTTTGCCAACTGATAAGAAAATAAACTGGAGATCGAGTCGCTCTCCGCGCTGGCCACTTGCTGCTGTGCCTGCACCACTTCCAGTGTTGTCGCCACACCCGCGCCAAAACGGTCGCGCGCTTGCGCCAGCGTCTCGTTCGCCAAGTCACGGCTCGACTCGGCGAGACGCACTTGCCCTTGCGCGGCTTCCATTTCAATCAGCGCGGTTCGTACATCCTGTTCCACCTTGCCGCGCTCATTCGCCAATTCCGCCCGCCTTTGATCGAGCGTCGCCTCTGCTTGCAGAATATCGCCTTTTACTCGACCTCCCTGCCAGATAGGAACGTTCACCGAACCCGTTACCGAGAATACGCCGTGGGTCGTTGAGGGGTTCGGCCCAATCACTCCATAATTGCCGCTCACAGAGGCCGAGGGCAAGTATTCCGCGCGCGCCGCTGAAACTGCGATCTCAGCCGCTCTGACGCTTGCTTCCAACGCCTTTAAATCGGCCCGCCGCTGCCACGCCACTTGAATCGTCTGATTCGCGTCCGGCAAGCTGCCGGCCTGTACGGCCAAAGGTTCAGCCAGGATGAGTTCGCGATCTTGCGGCAATCCAATCAGGCGCGCTAAGGCTATTTTCTCCTTGCGGAGTTCTGCTTCGAGGGTGCTTAACCGCTGCTGTTCCGTTTGCAACTCAACGGCGCTGCGGGTTACGTCGATGCGCGCGTTGGTCCCTGCTTCTTTACGTACTTGGGCTTGCCGGTTGATTGCTTCCGCGTTAGCAACCTGGGCGCGCTGCGAACCCACTCGCGCCGCGGTAGCAACCGTTTGCAGATAACTGCCGCCTACAGCCAACACCACCAGTTCGCGCGCATCCTTTGCGCTCAACTGCGAAGCCTTTTCCGTCTCCTGCGTGGCGCGCCAGTTCCGCCGCGCGACGCCGTCATAAATCGTTTGACTCAGCGAACCTTGCAGAGATGAGTACTCAAACGGCCCCACCACCGAGGGGATTGAGAAACCTAGTGAGGCAGGTACGTGGAACTGAAAACCATAAGCTGCCAGACTGACCTGGCTGATGGTTTCGCTCGCGTTCGCCCAAATGTTCGGCAGCAAGTTGCTGAGCGCCTCTATCCGTTCAGCTCTTGCAGCCCGTGAAGCATTGTCCGCCGTGATCGGCCCGAGATTCGCCTGCAATCCAAGTTTCACCGCGCCGGCTAGTGTGAGTGTTAAGGGCCCCGTCGATTGGTCTTTGCCGGGAACGCTACCCGCAAAATCTCCACCCACCTGAATACTGCTGTTGATTGTGGCTGGCCCGCTGCCGGCTACCGGCGTCTGTTGCGTGCTTACCGCGCCGGATTGGCCGCTCTCCGCCGACATCGGCAGGGGCGTGGCGCGCGAGCTAGGCGCCGCACTGCTGCCCGCTGTTTGGGCCAGTGCGCGGAGCCCGCCACAACTAAGAAGAACGAAAGAAAAAACGGCGGCGCGTCTCATGAGGCGTAATTCATACATGAATGTATCATATTTCGTACAGCTATGTATATAATTTAAGTGAAAACCTATGGCGGTCAATAAGCACCAGCAAAAATCCGATGCCACCCGCCGCAAACTTCTCGAGGCAGCGCTGCGCATCTTTGCGCGCGACGGTTTTGAAGCCGCCCGCCTGGAAGACATTGCCGCCGAATCCGGCCACACCCGTGGCGCCTTCTACGCCAATTTCGATACCAAAGAAGACTTGTTCTTCGCGCTACTCGAGCAGCAAGCTAGTGAGCGGCTGAAAGATCTGCAGCAGCGGCTTGAGAAACATGACACTACGCCGGCCCGCTTGCGTACTCTCCGTGCCTGCTATCTGGAGCGCGCCAAAGATTGTCCGTCCATGCTGCTCACTCTCGAATTCAAGCTCTTCGCTCTGCGCCACCCCAAAATGCGCGCCCGTCTGGCCGCTGCACACAGGCGCATTCGTGCGTCGTTGAACTATGAGTTGCTCACCAAATTGCTGCCTTCACACCCCGACGCCGAGCAGAAGGAAATGGATAAGATCCTTTTGGAGGTTCTGCTGGTTGGTTTGGTTCTGGAGCATGCTTACGATCCGAAACGCCTCTCGGCCAAGCAGACCGCCGCTACGCTGGGGCGCGCTTTTGATTTGCTCATTGCGCCGCAAATGTTAGCGCGCGCTACCGCAGTTCCAGTTCCTTCAGCCAGTCCGGCCGTTTCAAAACTTCGCGTGGCCGCGGACCGTCGGGCGGCCCGATAATCCCATCGCGCTGCATCATATCTAAGATGCGCGCCGCTCTTCCATAGCCGAGTTTCAATCGCCGCTGCAATGTGGACGTGGATGCTTTGCCCATTTCCACCACCACACGCACGGCATCTTCGTACATTGGATCCTGTTCGCCGTCGAATTCTTCTTCCCCGCCGGCGGCTTCCAATTCTTCATCCGAAGGCGGCGCCATCAGGAAGCTTATGTCGTATTCCGGTTCCGCTTGATTTTTCCAGAAGTCGACAACCCGGTTCGTTTCCTGCTCGGTGACATAAGCTCCATGGACGCGGGTCAGGCGTGAAGAGCCGGGCGGCAGGAAGAGCATATCGCCCTTCCCCAGCAGGTGCTCCGCGCCCATGCTGTCCAGCACAGTTCGCGAATCTACGCGCGTCGCAACGCGAAAACTGATGCGCGACGGAAAATTCGCTTTGATCAAACCCGTGATCACATCCACGCTGGGTCGTTGCGTGGCCAGAACCAGGTGCATGCCTACCGCGCGCGCCATCTGCGCCAACCGCGTGATGCATTCTTCCACGTTTGCACGTTCCAATATCATCAAATCGGCCAACTCATCAATCAGAATCAGCACGTAGGGCAAATTTCGCAGATTCTCATCTTCTTCCGCTTCATCGAAAAGACTGCGCGGCTCAGCCCGCAACTGAGCCATTTTGCGATTGTATTGGTCAATATTGCGCACGCCTTGCCCGGCCAGCAGCTTCAAACGGCGCTCCATCTCAAGCACCGCGTTGCGCAGCGCATTCGTCGCTTTTTTGGCCTCGGTAATCACCGGCGTCAGCAGATGCGGAATGCCCTCATAGATTCCCAACTCGACCCGCTTGGGATCCACCATGATCATCTTCACCTCATCCGGCGTCGCTTTGTATAGGAACGACATGATCATGGCATTCAGCATCACGCTCTTTCCTGAGCCGGTAGAACCCGCGATCAGCAAGTGCGGCATGCTCTCAAGCGAAGCGCACTTGATGCGTCCATTGATGTCTTTGCCAAGAGCTATTGTCATGCGCGATGGCGCATCGTTGAATTCGGCCGATTCCAGAATGGCTCGCAGGCTGATCACTTCGCGCCGCGAGTTCGGCACTTCAATGCCGACGGTGGATTTGCCGGGCAAGCGCTCAATTAACACCGATTCTGCCTGCAAGCCAAGGCACAGGTCTTCCATCAGGGTGGTAATGCGGCTATATTTAATGCCCGCTTCGGGCTTGTATTCGAATGTGGTTACAACAGGCCCAGGGTTGATCTGCACTACTGACCCGCGGACATTGAATTCTTCCAGCTTCGATTTGATCTTCCCCGCTACTTCTTTCAGTTCAAAAGTGTCATAGCCATTTCCGGCGGGTGGCTCGTTGAGCAGATCGGTAGAAGGCAATTCATATGTTCTGCGGCGGGTGGTTTTCGGGTGCGGCGCCGCAAAAGGCAGAACGCGCGCAGGTTGGGGAACTGGCATGGCTTGCACTGTTGGTTGATCAACGAGCTGCCGGATCGGGATTTCTTCTTCCATTGCCTCCGCATCTCGATCAGGCATGTCAAACGGCGGTTCTTCTGCCGCTGGCGCAGCCGCGCGTGCTTTCCGTGAAGCTGATGAAGCGGAGAGATCCTCGACAATGGACGGCTCGAGGCGAGTTTTCGCCGCTGGCTCTGCCGATTTAGCTTCAAGCGGAATTCCCGAATTGCGTTTCTCGTTGCGTCGCGCTGCTCGTTCCGCTGCTTTCGCTTTCGCTTTCTCGACAGAGCGCGCCCGTTGTTCGGCTCGGGCCGCTTGCCATGCTGCGAAGCGCGCACGGAACCTTGCAATCGTTCCACCGAACAGCCGCGTGAGCACCGCCACTTGAAACGTGGTGGCAAAGTACAACGCGATCACACCTGCTGCCGCCGTAATGATGGCCGCGCCTACCAAATCGCAGCGTGCCCGCAAGTAATCCGCAATCACCATGCCGACGATGCCGCTGGGGCGAATCGCGCCGCCAATCAGCCACTGCCGCGGCGCTAGCCCACAGGCGGTGGCCACGCAAAACCAAAGCGCCAGACTTCCAAAAATCCGAAACCAGGGTGCGTGTACCGGCGTGGAGCGTACCCACTTCCAGCCAAGCAATCCGAGATGAATCGGCAATAGAAAAACACTGATGCCAAAAATCTGCAGCAGCAAGTCCGACCATTCCGCGCCGCTACGGCCCAACAGGTTATGAAAGCTGGTTGTCTCGGCTGCGGTATCCCACGAAGGATCCGTCGAGGAATAAGAGAGTAGGCTCAGCCAAATGGCTAAGCAGAGGAGAAGCAAAAGAAACCCTGCGGCCTCGTTGAGCCGGGTATGGCGAGTTGGAGAAAGGAAATTCATCCCGCTATAACGCGGAAGAACGCCAGAGCGATTACTATTATGCCAAATGCGATTCTGTACCACACGAAAACGCTCAGGCTATGGCGCCGCAGGTACTTCATAAAGAACGCGATGACGAGTAAACCAACAACGGCGCTGACGATGATTCCCACTAAATAAGGCACTTTCATGTCGTCCGGCAAGCCGTCTTTATGCAGTTCCCAACCCTTCTTGGCGGCCGCGCCGGCAATGATGGGCGTGGATAGCAGGAACGAGAAACGCGCTGCTGCTTCGCGGCCGAAACCACGGAAGCGGGCTGTTGTCAGAGTGATACCGCTACGGGAAACGCCGGGAATGAGCGCCAGTGCTTGCGCAACTCCAACTGTGATGGCATCAAAACCCGTCATCTGGTCCAGTCCGTTCCGGGCAGTGCTCGCGCGGTCCGCCACCCACATCAAAAGGCCAAAAACGATCATCGCGCCGCCAATGATGTACGGCGAACGAAAAGCTTGGTCCGCGTATTTTTCAAATTTCAATCCAGCCAAAGCCGCAGGTATGGTTCCCAGGACAAGCAGCCACAAAAGGGAACGGCTGTTTTCGTCCGGGCGAGCGCCGCGATACGAAATGCCAATTCCGTTTAGAATCACTTGCACCCAATCGCGGAAAAAGTAAACCAATACCGCTACTAAGGTGCCCGAATGCAAAGCGACGTCGAACGACAGTCCCGGATCTTTCCAACCGAGCAGGTCGGGAATGATCGTCAAGTGAGCCGTGCTGCTCACAGGTAAGAATTCAGTGAAACCCTGAATAATCGCAAGGACAATCGCCTGGTATAAGGGCATAATTGAAGGTGTGAGTTGTTTCCTTTTTTGTTGAGTGCTTCCGCTATCGTAGCGTAACGTGCCGGTTTACAGAACAGCTTTAAAATGCGCGCCACCAAAATCGTTGTCACACTCGGGCCTTCCACAGATTCCGACGCTGTTATGCGCTCTTTTTTCGAAGCGGGAGTAGACGTCTTCCGCCTGAACGCCTCTCACGGCACTCATGAAGACCACGCCAGGCGAATCAAGAAAGTCCGCGAACTTGCGAGCGAATTCAAAACTCACCCTGGCATTCTGCTTGATCTGCAAGGACCCAAAATACGGCTCGGCACATTCAAAGACGGGCCTCAATTTTTAAAAGACGAGTCGTTTTTTACGATCACCACTCAGTCCATCGAAGGAACGTCCGAAATCGCCTCAACCAGTTACCAGAATTTCGCGATTGATGTCAAACCGGGGGACGCCGTTCTACTGGCGGATGGCGCGTTGCAGCTGCAGGTGCTCGAATCGAACGGCATAGCAGCACGCTGCCGCGTAGTGATTGGCGGCATGATTAGCGATCGCAAAGGAATTAATCTGCCTGGCGTAAAGATTAGTACGCCTTCTCTTTCGAAGAAAGACGTGGCCGACGCTCACTTTGGCGTCGAGCAGGGCGTCGATTTTATGGCGTTCTCGTTTGTCCGCCAGGCTCGCGATGTGCTGCGGCTGCGCCACTTGCTGGACGAGGTGGACGCCAAACAGCCCATCATCGCCAAGATTGAGAAACCCGAAGGCTGGGAGAACCTCGATTCCATCATCGAAGAATGCGACGGCGTGATGGTGGCGCGCGGCGATCTGGGCGTTGAAATGGCGTTCGAAAAAGTGCCCGCGATTCAAAAAGCCATCATCGAAAGAGCGCGTGCCCGCGGCCGCTTCGTGATTACTGCCACGCAGATGCTCGAATCGATGATCGAGAATGCGTTGCCCACGCGCGCCGAGGTGAGCGACGTTGCTAACGCCATTCACGATGGCACCAGCGCGGTGATGCTTTCCGCCGAAACGTCGGCCGGCAAGCATCCTATCGAGGCCGTTAGACTCATGGCCCGTATCGCTTGCGAGACGGAGCTATCCATTCAGCGGCAAGGATTTCTCAGAGCTTGGGAATCGGCGCCCGACCGATCGATGCCCGAAATTATTGCCGATGCGGCCTATCATTGCGCGCGCACCGCGGGTGTGGTTGCCCTCGCGGTGGGAACTACCTCCGGTTCGTCGGCGCGTTTGCTGGCGCGTTACCGGCCGCCCGTTCCTATCTACGCATTTACTTCGAGTGAAGCCGTGGCTCGCCAGCTCTCAATTGTTTACGGTGTCGAGGCCATTATTACCCCAGATATGACATCAACCGATCAGATGTTGACGGAAATGGAGCATCTGCTTGTCTCAACGGGCCGAGCCAAGCCCGGAGACAATATCGTGTTTGTCGCCGGCCAGCCGGTGGGTTTACGCGGATCCACAAATATGTTGAAGTTGCATCGCGTCGCCGGCGTCCGGTAAACAAAAACAATGTACGACGCGATCCTGCTGGTTTCGTTTGGCGGTCCCGAGAAACGCGAAGACGTAATGCCGTTTCTGGAGAATGTAACTCGTGGACGGGACATTCCGCACGAGCGGCTGCTTGCAGTGGCCGAACACTATTATCACTTTGGCGGCAGGAGTCCCATCAACGATCAGTGCCGGGAATTGATCGCCGCCCTCCGTCCTGAATTAGACAAACACGGCGTCGGCTTGCCCATCTATTGGGGCAATCGCAATTGGGATCCGTTTCTTGCCGATGCGTTGCGGCAGATGCGCAACGATGGCGTAAAGCGTGCCCTGGGATTGTTCACCTCCGCGTACAGCTCGTATTCCGGTTGCCGCCAATATCGAGAGAACATCGAGGCAGCTCAGGCGGAAGTCGGCGAAGGCGCGCCGGTGGTGGACAAGATTCGTGTCTTCTACAATCACCCGGGCTTTGTAGAAGCATCGGTGATTCGTGTCGGCGAAGCTTTGGCGCACTGGCCGGAAAATGAGCGCGCCGCAGTTCATTTCGTGGCAACGGCACACAGTATTCCTACTTCCGCGGCGCAGACCAGCGATTACGAAAAGCAGTTGCGTGAAACCACGCGTCTCGTCGCCGAATCTCTTCAGCTCGCAAGTTGGGATCTGGTTTATCAGAGCCGCAGCGGCCCACCCAGTCAGCCCTGGCTCGAGCCGGATATCCTCGACCACCTCAAGAACTTGCACGCGCGCGGTGTACGGAATGTAGTGGTCGCGCCGCTGGGCTTCATTTCAGATCATCTTGAAGTGCTTTACGATCTCGATACCGAAGCGCAACAGCTGGCCGCCGAACTTGGAATGCGCATGGTGCGTGCCGCCACGGTTGGATCGCACCCGGTGTTTATCGGCATGCTGCGCCAGCTGATTGCCGAAAGGCTTTCACCGGGCGAAGCCGCACTGGCCATCGGGCGGTATGGACCTAATCACGATGTGTGTCCGGCGGCTTGTTGCCCCGCTCCGCAGCGCGCCGGTAGACCTCCCGCTTCGGAAGGCGCAAGCGTTTCGCGGCCATCTTGATGGCGTCCATGCGGCTCATGCCTTGCGCCTCAAGTTGCGTTACTTCGTCCAGTGGATCGGCGTTGCTGGCCACTTCCAGAGCCTGGCCAATGACCAGCGTGATTTCGCCTTTGATGGCATCGCGCGCGTTGAGCGCCGCATGGATTTCCGCCGCCGAACCGCGCAAAAATTCCTCGTGAATCTTCGTCAGCTCGCGCGCCAAAGCCATTGGCCGAGCGCCCATCTCGGTCTCAATGTCTTCGAGCGATTCCAAAATGCGGTGTGGGCTTTCATACAGAATGAGCGTCGCCGTTTCCGCCGCCAGCGCTGCCAATGTTTTGCGGCGCGCGGTCTGTTTGGGCGGCAGAAAGCCAATGAAACGGAACTCGTTGGTGGGCAGACCAGAGGCGGCCAACGCCGCCAGCGCCGCCGATGGACCCGGCAGCGGCACCACTGGCAACCCAGCTGCTACCACCGCGGCCACTACGCGGTAGCCGGGGTCGGAAATAAGCGGCGTCCCGGCATCGCTCACCAGCGCCACCGATTCTCCCCGCTGCAAAATCCCCACAATCTCTTGCGCGCGCGCATGCTCGTTGTGTTCGTGGCAAGCCATGGCCGGCTTGCGAATTTCGAAGTGATGCAGCAGTTTCTGTGTTTGCCGCGTGTCTTCGCACGCCACCACGGCCACCTCTTCGCGCAAAATGCGCAGCGCGCGCAGCGTGATGTCCTCTAAGTTCCCAATGGGAGTGGCAACCAGATAGAGAATTCCAGGCAAGCACTTCAAAGTGTACCCTCTAGCTGGCCGTGCACCCGCGAACCTGTAAAATGAAATGAGTAGTAGATGAAAGACTCATCTTCCTTGACGCTCAGGGAGCAGGTTCCACTCTATGTTCGTTGGAATCCTGATCGTTCGCCACACGCGGTGGAGCTGCGTCTCGATTTAGTCGCGCGCATCAGCGCAGAACTTTCGCAGGCCGAACGGCTAGGCATAGAGATTGGTGGTCTGCTCCTAGGAACACTGCCGGGCGCCGAGTCTCCCACGTTGCGCATTGATGACGTGGCCATCATCGGGAGACGCTTTGAAGACGGCGCCATCTACATGCTCGAGCCTGGGCAACAACAGCGGTTCGCCGAAATTCGCGAGGAGGCCAAAAGCCAAGGCAGGGTAGCCGTCGGGTTCTTTCGCAGCCATCTGCGGCCGGGGCCGCTACAGCCTTCGGTGGCCGACAAGACTCTGATGGCAGAACAGTTTGGGCAAAGCCTATTCGTCTTCCTTCTCATTCAAAGCCGCGATCCGCGAACCGCTTCGTTCTTCCTGTCCTCCAACGGCCAGCTTCCCGATCAACCCTCGGTCCGTAAATTCTTTTTCGATGACTCGGAATTCAAATTTCTGCCCGAAGTTGCCGGCGAGGAAGTGGAGGTGCAGGCCACCGATTTGCTGCAACCGCCAAGCGTGGTGGACCAGCGTTATCGCTGGCTCGCAGTGGCGAGCATTGCCGCCATGGCCATTTTGCTCATCCTGGGCGCCTTCGCCGGCGGGATCTCTCGTCTTTTCCGTCCCGCTTCCAACAAGGTCGATTTGGAGGTGATCAGCAACGGCGCCAACGTTCTGCAAATTTCCTGGGATCACAGCGCTCCTCTTGTTAAGCGCGCCAGAGGAGCGGTTCTAACCATTGTCGACGGCCGAAGCCGCCGCGAAATCCACCTCGGTCCAGACGAACTCAGGCTCGGCGAAGTGGACTACGAACATCAGGCCCATCGAGTCAATCTTTCTCTCGTTCTCGAATCGCCCGGAACGAATCTGCCGCCACAGACCTATGATTGGGCCGGACAGTAACTTCTCCTATTGCCTGAGCAGAATGTTGAATTCGCCGCTCTTGCTCGCGTCGAGCAGGACAGTGCTCCCCGGTGGAATTTGTCCCTGTGCTACCAGCGCGGCCACCGGCTGAATGAAGTTACGCTGCACCGTGCGCTTCAGTTCTCGGGCGCCAAACTCGAGGCTTACACCCAAATCCAAGATCTGGCTGCGCGCCGCGGGTGTGCACATGAGCCGGAAAGCGCGCATGCCCAAGCGGGTGTGGATCAAGCGCGCGAAGCCCATCAAAATTTGATCGAGAATCTCTTCGCACGCTAGCCTGTCCAAAGGTTTGTAGGTAATCACCGAGTCGATGCGATTGACGAATTCCGGCGAAAACTTGCGCCGCACGGCTGCCATGCCAATGCTCTGCAGTCTGCTTTGTTCGCCGCCCTGAACCACCGGCAACATCGCTTCATAACCAAAGTCGGGCTTCGTCGCCCGTTGGATCTGTCTTGCCCCCAGGTTGCTCGTCAGGAAGATCATGCAATGTTCAAAGTTCACAGTGGAATTGTCTCCGAGCCGCAAAGTAGCTTTGTCGAGAATCCCGAGAAGGAGTCTCGTCATAGAGGGCGCCGCTTTCTCTATTTCGTCGAACAAGATGAGCGAAACATCGCTATTCTCGCTACACACTCCATTAACTTTGGCCTGGCTCAGCATGGGCTGTGTTTCCCTGTGACCCAAATAGCCGGGAGGCGCGCCGATGAGCTTCGCCACCTCGTGCTCCATTTGGAACTCGCCGCAGTCGACTTTTAGCATGTTCTTGCTGCTGCCGTGCAGGACTTCCGCCAGCGCCTCCACGGTTCGTGTCTTGCCCGTTCCGGTGGGTCCCAGCAGCAGCACCACACCCATGGGGCGGCCGTCCGGAGCAAGTCCGGCTTGGTGCATTTGGATGTACGGAAGAATGGTATCGATTGCTTCCGGCTGGCCGACAAGCAATTCTGTGAGACGAGATGCCAATCCATCTGACTCCTCTGGCTGGACAGGGCGCTTTCGGCCTATAACGCTGTTCGTTTTCAATGTAGTCCCCTTCTCACTAACTACTTTCCAGGGCCAACCAAGTGGAGCTGTGTCAGGCTTCTACTACTTCTTGAAGCAGAAGCATTGGGCCGCATTCACTCACTTGGGATTGGCGTAATTTACTCTCTTATGCAGTTCAATCTAGCCCGGCGGCGCGGTGGGGTGGTTCGCGTTTGGTTGTTTTTGCGTTCCAAAAGGCCGGCCATTTGGGTCTGTAGACCCTTGATCTTGCGGGAGTTACGACGTTTCGCGAGGCGCTGAAAATAAATTCTTATCTTTTGTGATCGAGCAGGTTATGCTTTCCCGCCGGCGCGGATCCCACCTAATCGGACGAAGCTCGTGAACGGAGGGAATTTTGTTCCATTCTGGCCATCCCCTCTGAGAAGTTTCCGACTTCGCACACCACTCTTACACACAGAGGCTCCATAGAACCTCAACGTAGGAAGCCCGGAAATTTCAGGGAACTTAGAGAGCCTTCCTCCGCGCTAGCGCCACCCCATGGAAGACTTCGACACAATACGAGAGTTCCTGATTGAGAGCAACGAGAACCTGGGCCGGTTGGACCAGGAAATCGTCGAGCTTGAGAAGGATCCCACTAACCGCGAATTGGTCGCGAGCATTTTCCGGACAATTCACACCATCAAGGGCACCTGCGGGTTTTTAGGGTTTGACAAGCTGACGGGCGTAACGCACTCGGCGGAAAACATCCTGAGTCAGGTTAGGGAAGGCAAGCGAAAGGCCACAAACAGCCTGATCAGCATCATCTTAGAATCCGTAGACGCCACCAAAGAAATCCTTGAAATCATCGAACAGACGGCGGCCGAGGGTGAAAACGCCTATGAAGAACTAAAGGGTCGCTTGCACGCCTTCTCAGAAGCAGACGAGCAGACGGAGGGACAGTTCGTCAAGGCAAAGGCTGCGCCGAAGCCGGCCGCTGCGGAGCCCACGGCGAAGGAAGCGCCAAAGGCGGTTGAAGAGGCGCCCCGGACGGACTCCGGCGCGGACAGTGTTGAGCCAGCTGAGACGATCGCGGAAATCGATTTGGAAACCTCAATTCTCATGAAGGCTCTGCTAGAGGCAGGGGTGATCCAAGAAGCGACCCAAGAGGCACCAGCCCTTTTGGAGCGCAAAGAAGCGCAGCCGATGGCGGAGCCGAACAAAGAAGCAGAACCGATAGAACCAGAGATAGAAGTGGCGTCAAGTCATGCACGCGAGCAAGAGATCACTATGAGCGAACAGAAGCAAATTCCCGAAGTAGGTGAAGAGCAGCCGCAAGCCGCGGAAATCACGATGCAACAGCCAGCGAAGGCAGTGGCCGCGGCAGCTGGGGCTGGTGCGGACGGGGGCGAACGAGGGGGACCGGCGAAGAACAACGCTGTGCTTGATTCCACTATCCGGGTGGACGTGGGATTGCTCGACAAGCTGATGAATCTGGTGGGCAAGCTGGTCCTCGCGCGCAACCAGGTGCTGCAATTTACCGCGAAGCTCGAGGCTGGCACATTCAATGCAACGTCGCAGCGCTTGAATCTGATCACTTCCGAGTTGCAGGAGAGCGTCATGAAAACGCGGATGCAACCCATAGGAATTGTCTGGAGCAAATTTCCGCGGGTGGTCCGCGACTTGGCGGCCGAATGCGGCAAGTACATTCTTTTAACGATGGATGGCGCCGAGACGGAGCTTGACCGCACCATTATCGAAGCCATTAAGGATCCGTTGACGCACATTGTGCGAAATTCGTGCGATCACGGCATAGAGCGCCCCGATGACAGAGTGAAAAAAGGAAAGACCGCGACCGGCCGATTGTCGCTCCGCGCCTTCCACGAAGGTGGGCACGTCAATATCGAAATTTCCGACGACGGCGGCGGAATCAATCCGGAAAGAGTCAAGGCGAAAGCCATCCAAAAAGGTTTGTTGTCGGCTGAACAGGGGCAGCGTTTGACGGAACGGGAAGCTATTAATTTGATCTTCCTGCCGGGTTTTTCGACCGCAGAAAAAGTATCGAACATTTCAGGCCGAGGCGTTGGGATGGACGTGGTGAAGACCAACATCGAGCGCATTGGCGGAGTGGTGGACTTGGCTAGTACCGATGGGCTTGGAACCACGATCAGGATCAAGATCCCGCTTACGCTGGCGATCATACCGGGGCTGGTGGTGACGGGCGCCGGCGAACGCTTTGTAATTCCCCAAGTAAGTTTGTTTGAGCTGATCCGCTTGGAAGGCGATAGCGGCATGCGGCAGATTGAACGCATACATGGGACGCCCGTCTACCGGCGCCGCGGAAAGCTACTGCCGTTGACTTTCTTGAACGAGATTTTGAAGGTGCCCGGCAACAAAACAGCGTCGGACGTGGTGAATATCGTGGTTTTACAGGCGGAGGACAGCGAATTTGGGCTGGTCGTGGACGGCATCAACGACACCCAGGAAATCGTGGTGAAACCGCTCGGCAAAAGGCTCAAGGGCCTGAGCATGTACTCCGGCGCGACGATTATGGGCGATGGCAAGGTCGCGTTGATTTTGGATGTTCTGGGAATCGCGCAGCGATCGGGCGTGCTGCGCGAATCGCGGGATGCGCGCGCTGCGACCAAAGAGAAGAAGCAGGATCAACCGGGGAAGGAGCGTCAGACGCTGCTCTTGTTCAGCGCGGGGCGTTTCGAGCGTTTAGCTGTACCGCTGAGCCTGGTGGCCCGTTTAGAGGAAATCCCAAGTGCGCAGGTCGAGCACGCCGCGGGGCGGATGGTGGTGCAATACCGCGGCCAGATTCTGCCGCTGGTCTCGCTGGCAGCGCAAATCGATCCGACCGCGGATACATCCCTGCCAAAGGACCAGAACGTTCAAGTCGTGGTATTCAGCAACGGCGATCAGCTCATTGGGCTGGTAGTTGACCGCATTTTGGACATTGTCGAAGAGCAGGTAACGGTGCGCAAATCGTCCGAAGCGTTCGGGCTGATGGGTTCGGCGGTAGTGGGCCAGAAGGTGACGGATTTTGTCGATTTGCACGAGATCATCGGGAATTCCGGAGAGAAATGGGCAACCGGGCTCAAGAGATCGGGCGGATCGACGGTGATGGTGGCCGAGCAATCGTCGTTTGCGCGCGCGCATTTGCGCAGTTCGATCGAGATGGCCGGATACCGCGTCGTAGAAGCCGCAGGCTTCCAGGAAGCGGTAGACAAGTTGTCAAGGGAGAAGGTGGGGATTTTGGCAGCCTCGGTGGATCTATCGGAGCTGGCCAGGCACGTAAAGAGCAACCCGAAACTGGCGCATATCCGGTTGTTGGGATTGCTGGCGGACGGCGGGAACAGCAGCAAGCATGCCGATGCCGGCCTGTTCGAAGATTTTCAGTTAAAGTTCGACCGCAAGGCTATGTTGACTTCCCTGCAGCGCCTGGCTGCGGCCGTCGAGCAGGGCGAACAGGAATTGGCCGGCGTGAGCCGTTAAGAAGGGTGAAACGAGAATGGCATTACAGCAGAGCAGTAAGAGCATCGAGCCATCACGGCAGTATTCGACGTTCTACGTTGCCGACCTGTTTTTCGGAATCGACGTATTGAATGTACAAGAGGTACTCCGCTATCAGGAAATGACCAGAGTGCCCCTTGCGCCGGACGTGATTGAAGGATTGATCAACTTGCGCGGGCAGATTGTGACGGCGGTCGACCTGCGCCGGCGCTTGAAAGTGAAGCCCCGCGACACCGGCCACACGCCCATGAACATTGTGGTGCGTTCCGAAGAGGGTGCGGTAAGCCTGCTGGTGGATGAGATCAGCGACGTGCTGGAGGTGAACCCCGCTTCCTACGAACCACCGCCCCAGAATCTGCCGCCGGAGCAGCGGGAGTTGATTGAAGGATTGTACAAGCTGGATGGGCGGCTGTTGCTCATTCTGAACACAGAACGGGTTTTACAGATTCAAACCAGCGGGAACTAACTGACCAAGAGCGATTTAAGAGTACAAGGAAAGATTTAAATGGCAAACAAGCATTCAGATAAAGAGTCTTCAAACGTAGCATTAGCCGAGCCAGAGCACTCAGAACGGGAAAAAGGCGAAAGCGCTAAGTCGCCGAACCCTCGCAAAAGTGGCGGAGCGGGCAAGAATACAGCACCTGTTGGGAGTGCTGGGCGCAGCGCCCGGGATACGGAGAAGCACGAATTGGAAGCCCTGGTGGCAGCCATCAACCGCTCGCAGGCAGTGATCGAATTCCGGCTTGACGGGACCATTATTACGGCAAATCAAAATTTTCTCCAGGTGTTGGGATATCAGCTGGACGAAATCAAGGGCCGGCACCACAGCATGTTTGTCGACGACGTGTACGCGCGCGGCGGTGAATATCGCGAGTTCTGGACCAGGCTGAGCCGCGGCGAATTCCACGCGGGCGAATTCAAGCGGGTCGGCAAGGGTGGCAAGGAAATTTGGATTCAGGCATCGTATAACCCCATTTTCGATCTTCAGGGCAGGCCTTTGAAAGTGGTGAAGTTCGCTACAGATGTAACGGCGCAGAAGCTGGTTGCCGCCGATTACGCCGGTCAAATCGCCGCCATCGGCAAATCGCAGGCAGTCATCGAGTTCCAAATGGACGGAACGATCCTCAATGCGAATGACAATTTTCTGAAGACGCTGGGCTACTCGCTTGATGAAGTGAAGGGCCGGCATCACACCATGTTTGTCGACGATGTCTATGCGCGCAGCGGCGAATACCGCGACTTTTGGGCCAGACTCAATCGGGGCGAATATCAGGCCGCCGAATACAAACGGATCGGCAAGGGCGGCAGAGAAGTTTGGATACAGGCATCCTACAATCCCATTCTGGATCTCAATGGTAAGCCATTTAAGGTCGTAAAGTATGCCACTGACATTACGCCGCAAAAGGTGGCCGCCGTGGAACTCGATCACAAGGTGAAGTTAACGCTCGAAGCAGTCCAGTTCGCTTCGGCGGGAGATCTGACGAAGGAGTTGACGGTCCACGGGGATGATCCTATGGGACGAGTGGGCGATGGCCTGCGGCACTTCTTTGCGGGTCTGCGCAGCAACCTCAAGAAGACCGCCCACAGTGCGGAGTCTGTAGGCGCAGCGTCGGAAGAACTAAACGCGATCAGCCAGCAAATGGCGGGTAATGCGGAAGAAACGGCAACGCAGGCAACTGTCGTGAGCGCCGCTAGCGAACAGGTGTCCAAAAACGTTGGCGTAGTGGCGGCCAGCAGTGAAGAGATGCTGGCGTCGATCCGCGAAATTGCCAAAAGCGCCAACGAAGCTGCACGCGTGGCGAAAACCGCAGTGGGAGTCGCAGATTCCACCAATAGCACGATTGCGAAACTCGGCGAATCCAGCGTCGAGATCGGTAAGGTCATCAAAGTGATTACCTCAATTGCGCAGCAGACCAATTTGCTCGCGTTGAATGCCACAATTGAAGCGGCGCGGGCCGGAGAGGCCGGCAAGGGGTTCGCGGTGGTGGCCAACGAAGTGAAGGAACTGGCGAAGGAAACAGCCAAAGCGACCGAAGAAATCGGCCAGAAAATCGAGGCTATCCAGGGGGATAGTAAGGCGGCCGTGGCGGCGATTGCCGAGATCAGCTCGATCATCAATCAGATTAATGATGTTTCGAGCACAATTGCGTCGGCTGTGGAAGAACAGACGGCTACGACAAACGAAATTGGACGCAATGTTTCAGAAGCGGCTAAGGGTACCACCGAGATCGCTCGCAATATAACCGGAGTGGCCACAGCGGCACAGAATACGACCGAAGGTGCTCTACAAACGCAAAAGGCGGCGGTGGCGTTGAACGAAATGGCCCAAACGCTGCAAGGATTGATGGCGCAATTCAAGTTGTAAGGCAGGATGGTATTCTGCGCGCCGATTGCCAATCGGAAAAGGGGACTCCGGGCTCCCGTGAACCCTTCTAAATCCAAAAGAAGAATAGTCAGACTAGCGTAAGATGCGCTTCTCGCCGATGAAAGTTCCAGGGATGAGCCAATCAAATGGTTCAGCCTGGAGCTTTGTCGAAGACAGAGGCGCATTTTGCTTTTCTTGAGCATGGTCTCGCAAAGTAGAGGAACAGATTTCAATGTTAAACGTGTATTCGGAAGACGATACGAGCACGAAAAAAGACAGCGGATCGGAAAAGCTCGAACTCGAGGCAGTGATCGCGGCTATCAGTACTGCGCAGGCGATGATTCAATTCCAAATCGACGGAACTATTATCACGGCAAATCAGAATTTTCTGCACCTGCTGGGCTATCAGTTGGACGAAATCAAGGGCCGGCATCACAGCATGTTTGTCGACGATGTGCACGCGCGTAGCAGCGAATACCGTGAGTTTTGGGTCAATCTCAAGCGCGGCGAACAACAAACCGGGGAATTCCGACGCCTGGGCAAGGGCGGCAAGGAGATTTGGATTCAGGGATCTTATGCAGTGATTCTCGATCCGCTCGGGCGGCCGGCTAAGGTAGTGAAAGTCGCTACCGATGTCACCAAGCGAAAGTTAGCCGCCGCGGAACTGGCCGATAAGATGTCGGAAAATACGCAATCTGTGGCCGAGGCTTCGGCAAAACTCAACGCAATCAGCCAGCAGATGGCGGGTGCCGCGGAAGAGACGGCAGCGCAGGCAACTATTGTCAGCGCGGCCAGCGAAGAGGTCTCCGCCAACGTTTCCGTCGTGGCCGCCAGCAGCGAAGAGATGCTGGCGTCGATTCGCGAAATTTCCAAAAGCGCGAACGAAGCGGCCCGCGTGGCTCACAGCGCCGTCAGTATGGCGGATTCCACCAACCGTACAATCGCCAAGCTAGGCGAATCGAGCGTCCAGATCGGCAAGGTCATTAAAGTGATCACGTCAATTGCCCAGCAAACGAATCTGCTGGCGCTAAACGCCACCATTGAAGCCGCGCGCGCAGGCGAAGCAGGCAAGGGGTTCGCGGTCGTAGCCAATGAAGTGAAAGAGCTCGCCAAGGAAACAGCTAAGGCGACTGAGGAAATTGGCAAGCGGATCGAAGCCATCCAGAGTGACAGTAAAGCGGCCGTCAACGCCATCGGCGAAATCAGCTCGATCATCAACCAAATCAACGATGTTTCAAGCACCATCGCCTCGGCCGTCGAAGAACAAACTGCCACTACGAATGAGATTGGCAGGAACGTGGCCGAAGCAGCTAGGGGTACCAACGAAATTGCCCGCAATATAACCGGCGTTGCAGCGTCGGCAAAGCAAGCCACCGATGGAGCGTCCAAGACGCAACAGGCGGTGCTGGCGCTGCGGGAAATGGCACAAGGGCTCCAGGCCTTGATGGCGAAAAATACGGTCTAGCGATTTGGAAATCGGCGCCTGGAGTTTCTACATTTTCTGACCCACGACTAACTCCGAAACCGAGCCGGAAGCGTAAGCGACCTAGCCGCGCCTGTCAAGGAGTGCTCATGGGCCTGCAAGCACCGGATTTTTTCCACCTTCCAAGCGACCTGGTTTGGACTGCAGTTTTAGTCAACGAAATCAAACAACTCAGCAAATCGCCCCCGGCCCGCTAAAAGGCGGCTCAAGCCGCCTCAGCGTCGAATGGAAATCCGCGCTCTGCGGCGCCAGGTATAAAAAGACCGGTTGCCCTAGCGTAGGATGCACCTACCGCCGATAAGCTCTCAGAGATGGGATCAGCTGAATGAAAGTTGTGCAGTTTCGAGTAGTATCGGGCGGTCAAGTGGAGAACAGAATTTGAATGGAGGCGAAGCGATGCGGCAGGCGCTGGTGGTAGACGATTCACGAACGATCCGAACGATCCTGGGCAAGAAACTCAGACAGTTAGGTTTCAAGGTGAGCGAAGCGGAAAACGGCAAAATCGCGCTCGATGTGTTGCACGCATCGCCGCCGATTGCGCTTGCCCTGGTGGATTGGAATATGCCGGTCATGAACGGGTTGGAGTTCGTCGTTTCTGTGAGGGCGGATTCTACTTTCGACAACATGACGATTGTGATGGTTACCACTGAGACCGAGACCTCCCAAATGCTGAAGGCGCTCGACGCCGGAGCGAACGACTACATCATGAAGCCGTTTACCGATGAAATCATTGTCGAACGGCTGATGCTGTTAGGCATACAGGAACTGACGGTTTGACGCACACGAGCAAAAAGAAATTGGCGCCGGGAGAGCGTATCCGCGCGCTGGTGGTCGACGATTCCGTCATCATCAGGCGGCTGGTCACGCATGCGTTGGGAGAGGATCCTAACCTGGAGGTTGTCGGCAGCGCCGCCAATGGCTCCATCGCCCTGAAAATGATCCCTCTGGTGAGGCCGAATGTAGTCACGCTGGATATCGAAATGCCTGAGATGGATGGTCTCGAAACCTTGCGCAACATTCGCAAGAGCTATCCGGATTTGATCGTGATCATGTTCAGCACGCTCTCGGAGCGGGGAGCTGCGATAACCCTTGAGGCCCTCACGTTAGGAGCTAACGACTACGTGACTAAGGTTGCGAACGCAGGTTCACTCGATCAGTCGATGGCAAGGCTGCGCGCGGAGTTGGTGCCGAAGTTGAAGCAGTTCTTCTCGTTTCCTTCGGAGACGCCCGCGGTTTCGGCGTCCAAAATATCGAGTGTGCAGGCGCCTCCGGTTGCGACGCGAAATGGCTTCGCCAGGCCTAGAGTAGCTTGCCAGGCGGTGGCGTTGGGCGTGTCGACGGGGGGTCCGCCGGCTTTAGCGACATTGGTGCCCATGCTGCCCGCGAATTTTCGGCAGCCGATTTTTATCACCCAGCACATGCCGCCGGTGTTCACTCGATTGCTGGCCGACCGTTTGCAGACTTTAACCAAGCTGCGGGTGCGCGAAGCAACGCAGGGAATGTTAGTCGAGGACGGCAATATATACGTCGCTCCCGGCGACTATCACATGCGAGTGGCCAGAAAAGGGACGAGTATCATCCTTACACTCGATCAGTCCGAGCAGGAGAATTCATGCCGGCCAGCGGTGGATGTCATGTGTCGCTCGATAGCGGAAGTCTATGGCGCTAGCGCAATGGCTGTCATTTTGACGGGGATGGGACGCGACGGCTTGCGGGGAATCGAGCAGATGCGCGCTTTGGGAAGTTACGTGGTGGCACAGGACGAGGCTTCGAGCGTGGTTTGGGGCATGCCCGGCGCGGTCGTAGGGGCGGGTTTAGCGGATTCAATAGTGGACTTGAGATGCATAGTCTCCGAAATCCAGAAGCATCTTTAGGCAATAGGGGCGAAACAGCATGACAACAACGGCGACAAATGCAGGCGAAATCTCCCGGGATAACTACAGTTTTTTGCAGCAGCATGTTCTCAAAGCGTCGGGAATTGTACTGGACGAAAATAAACACTATCTACTTGAAGCCCGTTTAATACCGATTGTCCGCAAAGAGAGTTTGAAGACACTCAACGACCTTTGCGCCCTGATGCGCGCAACCAGCGCGGGCCGCCTATCGCAGGAAGTGGTGGAAGCCATGACCACCAACGAAACGCTGTTCTTCCGCGATATCGTGCCTTTTAAAGTCTTGCGGAGTACGCTTTTGCCGCCTTTGATAGAGCAGCGAAAATCGACCAAAAAGCTAACATTCTGGTCGGCCGCGTCGTCTTCGGGCCAGGAGGCCTATAGTCTCGCCATGATGCTTTGCGAGATGGGGCTGCAGGATTGGAACATCGACATTCTAGGAACGGATCTCAACGAAAAGATGGTGGAGCGGGCCAGGCACGGGGCCTTTGCGCAAATAGAAGTCAATCGCGGATTGCCTGCCACCCATCTGGTGAAGTATTTCGAACGCCATGAAATGGAATGGCGGGTGAAACTGGTGCTGCGCCGCATGGTGCGGTTCGAGAAGTTTGACTTGCGGCAGCCCATGAGAATGCTGACTTCTTGCGATTTTGTGCTCTGCCGAAATGTGCTGATCTACTTCGATATGGACACGAAACGGAGCATTCTTTCGGAGATTGCGAAAACGATGTCAAGCGGTGGGTATCTGTTGCTGGGAGCGGCGGAGACAACCATGAATCTCAGCGATGCATTCGAACGCAATGCCATTGACGGGGCATCGTTCTACCGGAAAAAGTAGGGGAGTTATGGAAACAGGTTGCCTGACACAAACGTACGAGGAAGAAACCGCCCAAATTGTGGTGGATGTGTTTTCATCGATGCTCCGCATGGATGTCGAGCGGTTGTATCGGTTTGAGCCCCCGCACAGCCCCTTCATAACGGCGACGGTACACTTTGTGGGGTCATGGAAGGGCGCGTTGCGCATCGAATGCACCCATGAACAGACCTTCGAATATACCAAGAGGCTGTTGGGGATCGATCTGCCTGCAACTATAAATGAAGATGTCTGCGACGCATATGGGGAACTCGCGAACATGATCGGGGGCAACCTTAAGGCGTTGCTGCCGCCCGTCGTTCAGTTGTCTATGCCGTCGGTGGTACGAGGCGAAGACTACGCTATGCGAATCTGCAACGCAGTTACGGTTTGCCGGGTCGCGTTTCAGTCGGAACTGGGAGTATTTTGGGTCACCTTGGTTGAATTTGTTGAGCCATAAGAGGCCGAAAAGCCACTACTTACGTAGCGGCAATTTTTTGGCCCTGGATTGGAGCGACAAATTATGGCTCAAGTTGTGACGCCGACAGAGGCGGGGTTGGCGGGTAAGCCGGCGTGCCCGTCGGTAGTGGTCGAAACCACAGCCGAACAGAAGCATCGGGAGATCATCCGCGTCTTGAGCCGGGGAAAATCGCTGGCCGCGCTGATCGCCGATACCAATCAATTCGATTTGAGGCAAGCCTGCCGGGTGACGAAGATTGCCCTGGAAGAAGATGCCGATTTTGACAAGAAGCTGGTCGATCTTGTGAAAACCGACTCGGCTTCCACGCCCGATCAAATCATTCGCGTGTTGACGGTTCTGGATTCGGTTTGCGCCGCTCCCAGGTTATTGGGGCACATTCTCGGCCTGAAGCATTTGGAAGGCCGCGTACGGTCGAAACTGACGCTGATGATCAGCCGGCTGACGCGAGACCCACAGTGGCTGCGGGAGCAGCTTGAAGATGACAACCCACGAATAAGAGCAAATGCCATCGAAGGCTTGTGGGATGTGCGCGCTCAAGGGTTAGAGGAGCTGCTGCACTCCGCCCTGCATGATCCGCACCACCGTGTGGCCGCCAATGCCGCGCTTGCGCTCCACAAAATCGGCGATGCGACTGCTATCGCCAGGATCTATTCCATGCTGCGGCATAAGGATGAAATGTTTCGCCGGGCCGCTCTTTGGGCTGCGGGCCAGGCGCGCGATCCGCGGTTTCTCGAGACAGTCGAGAAGCTGGCCGAGAAGGCTACCGGCGATGAGTTGAAATTGGCCGAGCAGGTCAAGAAAGAACTGACGAATAGCCGCCGAAGTTCGGAATTCACAGCGGTCCTTTCCTTGGAAGTAGCAGAGGACCAGATTCTCGAGACTGGCGAGCGCTGCGCGCGCATGTGTTGCGTCGCCGATTCAGTGGGCGGATGGCTCGGCCAGTTTGACTTGAACGCCTTGAACTTTGTGATCACAGAAAATGAATCCCAGATCGAGGATTATCATCTGAACTGGGTCGAGAACCCGGAGCCATTTGTGGCTCTGATTGTGCAGCCACGCTCTTGGAACGGTAATGGAGAGTTGCTAAAGCCGGCGCTGCGTGGCGCAGGAGTCAGTGAGACCTATGGCTTTCTTCCGTACCAGACGCCTTGTTCGCCTGTGCGTGGTAGAGAACGCGACGACGCGTCGGAAGTCAAATTCGAGAACTATCTGGAAATGTCCAAAGAATATCTGGGCCGCAGCTATGAAGTGGCCCGGAGCCTCGGAGCGGCCATCAGAGTGGGCTTGTCGGCGATTCAAACGCAAACGGGAAGAAGGCATCTGTTCGTTCTAGTTGATCCGTCGGTGGGGGATGCGACCACGCTCGAAGAGAGCTTCCCCGATGATTTGGGTGGGACTCGGGTGCATGCCATTGTATGGGATAACGCGAGAGAGGAGCTTCGTTATTCTCTTAAGGAGTTGACGATCCAGTCGGGCGGGCGGTTTGCGCTGGCTTCATCGGCGAGCAATTTTACCAGAACGCTGATATCCGTGCGCGCGGCGGAGTTCGGGAGTTTTGAGCTTTCGTGGCGGCCGCGAACCACTGGCCCTGAGGATTCCGCCCGCATTTTCTGCTATAGCGCTTATGGTAGCGGGGAAGCGGTGCTCCAGCAGACTGCCTAGCCAAAACCCGATCACAAACTTCAAAAAAAATCGCAAGCCCCTATCCACTTCACTATCAGCCACTTACGCTCCTCTGCCTAACCTCACCGCAAAAATCCGCCTCGGCACCGCTCTAACCTGAAATCCGAAAGGCCAGCCTGAGCTACTTACGGAATCACCTGAAATTTATGCAACCCCAAACCACGAGCGCGCGCCGCAATTTGTCCGCCGCGGGCATCCGGCAAAACAACCGGCAAAAACGAGTCGGCCGCGCCATAAAAAATGGGACTTTTTACCGCGTCTGCCTATATATTTTAAGGGGCGGTAAAAANNCGGCAAAAATCGCGGCAATCCAACGCCATTTCAGACCACTGGACACCGGCAAACCCACCGCTCCGTCTGCGCCCTTCTTCTCAGCCCCTGTCTCCCAGCCATGCCGTCGGGCATGGCTAGCCTTCTTCTAGCCCCGCCGGCGGCAGGGCTGACTCCTCCCTTCCCTCTCTTTCTCTTTGCGCATCTGCTATTGTGCGGTTTTACCCCCAAAATGCATTTCTCCAAGCTGGAAATCCCCTGCGAGCAGTTTGTCCTTGATAACGGATTGACTGTCGTCGTTCATGAAGATCACAAAGCGCCCATTGTGGCGTTAAATATCTGGTATCACGTCGGCTCCAAGAACGAGAAGCCACGCAAGACCGGGTTTGCGCACCTCTTCGAACACCTGATGTTCGGCGGCAGCGAACATCTGCCCGGCAGCTACATCGAGGCCATGGAGCGCATCGGCGCCACCGACCTCAACGGCACCACCAACGAGGACCGCACGAACTATTTCGAAAATGTTCCGGTCTCGGCGCTCGATTACGCGCTCTTCGCCGAATCCGACCGCATGGGCTATTTCTACAACACCATCAACCAGGAAGTGCTCGACCTGCAGCGCGGCGTCGTGCAAAACGAAAAGCGCCAGGGCGATAACCAGCCTTATTCGATTGTCGAAGACCTGATGGTGAATTCCACATATCCGGCGGAGCATCCATACGCGCATACGGTGATCGGGTCGATGCAAGATCTGGATTCGGCCACCATCGAAGATGTGCGCGAGTGGTTCAAGACTTACTACACGCCCTCTAATGCGGTGCTTGTGCTAGCCGGCGATATTACGGCGGGGCAAGCGCGCGAGAAAGTGACACGCTACTTTGGCGAGATTGATCCGGGCCCGCCGGTAGCGCATCAGCGCGCGTGGATCGCCAAGATGCGCGGCGAACATCGCGAGACTGTGCAGGATCGCGTTCCGCAAGCGCGTATTTACAAGGCCTGGAACGTACCAGGGCACGGAACGGCGGCAGCGGACTATTTGCGTTTTGCCTGCTCTGTGCTCTCTAGCGGTAAAAATTCGCGGCTTTACAAGCGCTTGGTGTATGACGACCAGATTGCCACCCAGGTCGGCGCTCACATGGATGAACGCGAGATCGCCGGCCAGTTCGTTCTCGTTGCCACTGCCAAGAAAGGCGAAGATCTGCGCAAAGTCGAAAAAGCGCTGGATGAAGAAATGGCGCTCTTTCTCGAAAAAGGCCCCACCGAGCGCGAGTTGCAGCGCATCAAGGCGCAATCGTACGCCAGCTTCGTGCGTGGCGCGGAGCGCATCGGCGGATTTGGCGGCAAGTCGGATATTCTCGCCACCGCCGTCACATATGATGGCAACCCGGCTGCCTACAAAACACGGCTGGCGCGGCTCGAAAAGCTCACGAGCCTCGATCTGCGCGACACCGCGCGCGAGTGGCTGACCGATGGGGTCTACGCGCTGGAAGTGGAGCCTTTCGGCAACGCGAAGGCGGCTCCGGCCGCGCTGGATCGCGCAACGCCGCCCCCGCTCGGCACGCCGCATGAACTCAAGCTGCCCGCCGTTCAGGAAGAGCGGCTCTCAAACGGCTTGCGCGTCTTGTTGGCGGAGCGCCATGAGATTCCGGTAGTCAACTTCTGGCTGGAAGTAGGTTCCGGCTTTGCCTCCGATGAAACGGTGCTGCCCGGAACGGCGCGGCTCGCTTCATCGCTGCTCACAGGCGGAACCAAGCGGCGCACCGCACTCGAAATCAGCGAAGAGCTGCAGATGCTCGGTGCTCAGCTTTCAAGCGGCTGCAATCTGGATATGGCGACGGTCTATCTCACCGCGCTTAAGCCGACCATGGACGACGCGCTCGATATTTTTACCGACGTCATTTTGAATCCCGATTTTCCGGAAGCGGATTTCGAGCGCCAGCGCCATTTGCAACTCTCCGCTATCGCCAATGAAAAGGTGACGCCCGTGCAGATGGCGTTGCGCGCACTACCACCAATTCTTTACGGCAAGGGCCATGCTTATGGTTCACCTCTGACGGGCTCGGGCACGGAAGAAAGCGTTCAGCAGATGAAGCGCGGCGACATGCAGCATTATCACGAAACGTGGTTCAAGCCGAATAACTCTGTGCTGTTTGTGGTGGGCGACATCACCATGGCGGAAATCAAGCCGAAACTGGAAGCGCTCTTCGCCGGTTGGCAGACCAAAGACGTCCCGCTCAAGCACATGGCCGCAGTGCAGCCGCCCGCCAAACCCGCTATCTACCTGGTCGATAAGCCGGGCGCGGTGCATTCCGTCGTGCTTTCGGGGACCATTGCTCCACCTCCGAAGATGGAAGACGAAGTGGCGCTCGAGACCATGAACAATGTCTTTGGCGGCGCGTTCAGCGCCCGGCTCAATATGAATCTGCGCGAAGAGAAACATTGGTCTTACGGCGCGGGTTCTGTCCTTTATGGAGCCAGGGCGCAGCGCCCATTTCTTGCCTATGCTTCGGTGCAGGGCGATAAGACCGCCGATTCCATTACCGAGATGCTGAAAGAAATAAAAGGCATGCTGGGCGATCGACCAGTGACGGCGGATGAGTTAGAAGCCACCAAACAACAGCAGATTTTGGAACTGCCCGGCGAGCACGAAACCATGAATGCCGTCGGCGGAATACTGATTGATCTGCTGCAACAGGGCTTACCGCTCGATTTTTACAGCACCTATGTCAGCAGAGTGACAGCGCTCACCACAAACGACATTACGGCGGCCGCGAAGAAAGTGCTCGATCCGGCGCACACCATTTGGATGGTCGTGGGTGACCGCAAAGAACTGGAGCCCGCCTTGAAAGCTTTGAATTTGGGCGACATCATTCCCGTAGAAGCCTAGCTCTCTGGTCCAGAAACTACTTCGCGATAAAGCGCCGCCCACTGATCGCGAATTGGTTTCCAATTGTATTGTTTGACTTCTTCCAGCGCGTTCGCCGTGATTTGTTCGACAAGGTCTTCGTTCTCCAGCAGCTCGACAGAGCGAGCGGCCAGAGCCTCATGGTCGTTCAGATCGACGAGAAGAGCCGAATAGCGGTCTTTGGCGATGTACGGAATGCCGCCGGCTTTGCTAGCCACCACCGGAAGGCCCGAAGCGAAGCACTCCAGCAGAGAACCTGGCATGCAATCCACGTTAGGCGTAGTCTGATAAATGTCGGCCGAATCGTAAAGTTCCGCAATATGATCGTGTGGCACTTTGCCGATAAACCGCGTGTTCCTTAGTTCCAGATCCTGAGCAAGCTTCTCGAGCGCGGGGCGGCAGACTCCATCATGAGCAATGGTCAAAGACGCTTCGGGGTATTTGGCCTGAACAATCTTGAAAGCCCGCAGAATGCAATCTATGTTGTAGAGCGCTTCAAGACTTCGGTTAGTCATGAAGGCAGGCCGCAGTTTCCGGCGCTTACGGTAGATAAAGTTGCCCGCGTCGAGGATGTTGAAAATCGACTCCGCTTTAATGCCGTACTTGGCGAACACGTCGACCAGAAAACCCGAAGGCGCAACAATTCTATCGGCCCACCGCAACGTGTGAACTGCCGAACGCCACTTGGTGATGTGTTCTTCCGCCCGCCCGTCGTGATAATGGACGATCAATTTCTTGCCATACATCTTGCCGTACAACAAAGCTGGAATTGTCCATAACGTGTAAGAGTGCAGGCCGGCCGTGAAGATGTGTAAAACATCGTGCTTGCGGGCCGCGAAGAGGAGTTCCCCGTGGTAAAGAATAGCGTTGACGATCGTTCGCAGAAAGGGAATCTTGCGAACCCAAAGAAAAGGTTTCGGGGGCCTCGGATTGATAGGGAAGAACGTCATCTTCTGCCCCGGCGCCTCGCTCAAAACCTTCATGAGGTGAGCCGCCTGCACCGTTTGGCCGCCAACGATTTCAAACGAAGGGCCAATCAGCAGAACCGAGACAACCGCCCTTTTCGCCACAGGTTCGGCGGGCGTGTCTCTGATCTCCTCGCTGATCTGCTCCATGCCTCTACTTTAGCTTGGGAAGGCCTTCGTAAAGGGACAAATAGAGATCTTGCATTCTCTTTACGGCGAGCTCAATCGTGAAGTTCTCTCGCGCGGTTCGCGCTGCCGCCGCTGCCAGAGCCGCACGCAAGGCCGGGTCTTGCGCAACTCGCTCGAGGCTTTCCGCCAGCGCATTTACATTCAGCGAGGGGAACGTTAATCCGTTCCTGCCGTTGGTAATTAACTCCGGCACGCCGCCCACGTCCGATGCGACCACACAGCGGCCGCATGCCATGGCTTCGAGCACGGCATTCGGAAAGCTTTCCGATTCCGAGGTAAGGACGAAAATGTCCATCATCCTCAGCCAGCGCGCCGCATCCTGCACCGCAGGTTGAAAGAGACAAGACTGCTCCAGCCCCAGCGAACGGCAGCGTTCTTTCAGAGACGGAAGCATGTCTCCGCTGCCAACAATCAGGAGCTTGGCATCGGCCCTCAATTTGTGGACTCGTGGAAACGCGTCAATTAACAGATCAACCCGTTTCTCTTTGCGGAGCGCACAGAGCGTACCAATCACCAGCGAACCGTTCAGGAATTCCGGCGTGCCGTCCGGCGCCGCGGGATAGAAATCGCGCACGTCTACACCGTTGTACGACAGGTAAATCTTAGAAGCCGCTATGCCCTGATTCCGCTCAAGCGATTGGCCCACCGCCGCCGAATTGACAACAATCTTGTGCGCCAGCGGATCCACCATCCGGACCATATTTCTGTGGACAGTGGAGAGCAGGCCTCTATAACTGAGGTCGCTCGAAATCACTACCGGCACGCCATACCACCGAGCGGCCGGCACTCCGAAAATGTTACTGGGAATGTCGAAAGTGTGAACGATTTTGATCTTACGTCCAGCTACAAACTGGCCGAACTGGCGAGCTACTTTAAGCGTCGATAGGGAGGCAAACGATTTGACCGGGAACTGAATGACTGGCACCTTCGCATCGCGTAGCTCGTCTGCGCGAAACCCCTGCGAAAGAAAACAACCGACGAATGGCGTGAATTGCTCGCGATCAAGTCCGATGGCGACCTTAACCAGATCCCGTTCGCATCCTCCCAGGTTCAACTCCCTGACCATGAGCAGGATTGGAATTGGCCGGCCGTCAATGGTTCCGTGCAGGTTAGAATCCGAACGAAACCGTTATTTCCAACTGATTGCGCTGCGAGCTGAGAACATTTAAACCCGCCGGGGAACTAAAGGTGTCACCCATCCAGCGCGTGTAGCGGATTTCCGGGGAAACGATAATACCGAAATCATCCTTGCCGATCACACCCGCACCGGCCACGGCGCCGATAACGTTGCGTTTGTAAATGGTTGGGTTGCCTTCGGGTGACGGACCCAAACCGAGGCTATCGTAATCGGACCAATTCGAAGTGGTTTTGTTTGATATGGCATCCCTTAAGACGCCGCCTAGCTCATAGAACGTGTACTTACTGACGTTCCATTTGCGGCCGTTGTAGCGAACCAATACTGGAAAATCGATAAGGCGGGCGCGCGAGCGGTAGACGAAGACATCACCATTGATATCGTTGACGTTGTCCATCCAGTCGTAGCCGGTGAAGCGGTAAATGGCCCCAAGGCTGAGCCAAAAACTGTGATAGATGCGGGCATTGACCGTTAGGCCGCCGCCGGCCTGACCCTGAGCCCCGATTGCCGATATATTTTCGCCGGTTGTACTGTTGGTGAGGCCGGCGTTGCTCGCGTTGAGCAGCTTTAGAGGCGTATAGCTGCCGGTCAGGCCAATCCAGATGCGCGGAATGGGCGTTTCGGAAGCCTTGACCGATGAAGAGACCAATTGCTTGGGCGTCTTCTTCTGTTTGTCTTGCGGTGTTCCAGTGTTCGCGTTGCCTTGATCGTCTGCTGCAAAGCACGAACCGGCCAGCAGCGAAGCAGCCAAGACAAGCATAAGACCTTTGCTAAACCTGTTTTTCACCTGTACTCCCAATTACGTATTGTAGAACGGCGGGCTGGCGTCATGGCTGAGCCCAATACCGGTTGCGCGCCTGGACCACCAAACCAGGCGTTCCCACTTTAAGTTGGATCTTGCGGAATTCACCGGTGGTGGGCGGCTTATCCGAAACATAGCCGAGGCTGTATTGGCTGCGCAGTTCATCTTGAATCGCGTCAAAAATCTGGTCGATGTTTTGCTTCTTTGAGACTTCAAAGTAGCCGCCGCCGGTTTCATTCGACATGTGTTGCAGAATGTATTGACCTGGCCCGTGAACTCGTCCGGAATCGGAAAAGAGGATGGAGAAAATCAGCGTATCGGCCTTCTGCGCGGCGTCGATGGCGTTGGCGAGGGTAGCGTCGCTGCCATTGTCGTCACCGTCCGTGAGCAGGATCAACGCCTTGCGCCCGTGTTGTTTCGACATGGTTTCGTTGGAAGCCTGGACGACGGCATCGAGGAGCAGCGTACCGCGGTTGCCGCCATTCTCCAATTCGCGGCGCGTGGGCGTGTCCACCTGCGACAGCGCATCGTTCAGATCCCTATACGAAGACGTAAGCGGCTGACGTGTCAGAACGGCGATATCGAACTGCATGACAAAGATCTGATCTTTCTTTTCGCGCAGCACTTGGTCAAGGAAACGGAAACTGGCGGCGCGTTCCGAGTCGAGCACGTGTTCCTGGCTCATGCTGGTATCCACCAGCAGGCCCNNCTTCGAGGATGGTGAAATCGGATTGCTGCAGATCGCGGATAATGGCACCGTGTTTGTCCATGATATTGGCCAGGACGTTGACCACGTTGACGCCAACGGTAAACGTGGGGGTTTCCTGGGCGAACGTGCAAACAGCAAGGCTCAGGATCAAAGGAATCGCGCGCATCAATGATTGGAGTCGAGCGGAAGCCATGAGGTTACATTGAGTGGACAGTGTTCATTGCTTTTCCAGGCGCGCCATAGCGGTTTTCAACGTTGCTTCGACTTTCTGGAGGAATTGAGGCGTAGTAAAGGGCGCGGGAAATATCTCAAAATGCTGAAGATCGGCGCGGTAGGTCAGGCGGTCGTCGTCAATGATACCGGCTACGCAAAGAACGCCCATATGCGGACTTTTCGAGTACAAAAATTTGGCCGCTTCGTACC